>PUNZ01000159.1 GCA_003551945.1 Halovenus sp.
ACCGTTGCCGAAGCGCGCTCACACTGGACGCGCGTCCGCGTTCCAAAGGAAGTTGATTCCATCACGGCAGCAAAAGACCTCTTGATGGAGGCCGAGGTGACGGCACCCGGTACCTGGCGGATGCGCGGGAAAGGCGTCCACCGCATTGTGAAGACCCGTGTCCAGCGACGACAGGCACAATATCTGAAAGAGGAGTTGCTTTCGCTCGGTGGCGAGTGTGCTGTCTCAGGGCTCAATGCGACTGAGGAGTTGGTTGACGTTGTGATGATGGGGACGATGGCACAGTTCAAACGACTGTGTGAGAAACTTGATGGGCAACCATACGGCCTCTCACCAGTTGCAGACCAACTTCGAGAGACGCTCGAAATCGGCACTGACCAGCGTTCGCCACGGTATCCGTGGGAGGGTGGCACGGCGATAATGGGTATTCTGAACGTGACGCCGGATAGCTTCCATGACGGCGGAGAGTACAATGAACGAACGTCAGCGCTCGCCCAGGCAACGGCGATGGTCGAGGCTGGCGCGGATATTATCGATGTTGGCGGTGAATCGACCCGTCCTGGTGCAGCCCCCGTCACGGCTGAGGAAGAAAAAGCTCGTGTTATTCCCGTTATCAAAGCCCTCGACGAGTTAGAGGCGCTGATTTCCATTGACACTCGAAAGGGAGCGGTGGCGCGAGCAGCGCTCGAAGCGGGAGCAGATATCATCAACGACGTTTCAGGGCTGTCGGACCCGGAGATGCGCAGGGTTGTGAGTGAGTACGAGGTTCCCGTTGTTGTGATGCATTCGATTCAGACACCCGTCGACCCTGAACGGAACGTCGAGTATGATGACGTCGTAGAGGATGTCATCGACGAACTGCGTGAGCGTGTGCTGCTCGCAGAGAAAGCGGGGCTAGACCGGGAACAAATCATTGTTGACCCTGGACTCGGTTTCGGGAAATCTGCCCCTGAAAGCTTTGAGATGCTGTCACGGCTTGGCGAGTTCCGTGCGCTTGGCTGTCCAGTTCTTGTAGGCCACTCGCATAAATCGATGTTCGAACGGGCTGGATGTGGTCCTGACGAACGGTACGAAGCAACCATTGCTGCAACGGCGCTTGCTGTCGACCGAGGGGCCGATATTATCCGCATCCATGACGTTGAGGCCAATCAGCGCGCGGTTGCGGTGGCTGAGACGACTCAAGAGGCAGATTATGGCGGCTCTGGTCGGTCACAGTAACTCGTAGTCACTCATGTCGGCTCATCTACGTGGGACGAGTTTCACTCTGTTAATTTCCAGCGTCGACCATCTCGGTAGACGACGCCGTCCCGTGAGAGTTCCGTTAGCAGTTCCTCCACGAGACCAGGTGGTGCATCGAGATGGCGGCTTAACGAATCGAGTGTTCGTCCCCCCTCTGAAAGAGTAATGAGGAGCTCAGAAACAAGTCGGGGGTCACCTAACTCCACGCGGTGGGACAGCGCCTCGCGGAGTTCGGTTATGCGTCCTTGTGCCCATCGTTGGGCAAGCGATAGCTCCCTGTCAAGCTTTTCGAACTCACCTAGCTGTCGCGCGAGGCCCGCGACAGTGGATGGGTCCGTTTCGTCGCTGATGACTTCATTCGCCGGCTCCTCAACGTTGATTGAGAGTTGGCGACAGGAGTTGATATCGAGGCCGGAGTTCCGTGGGTAGGCGCTTTTGGTTCCGAACTCGTACGGCGAAACGGTCACTTCGAGCCGAACATGACGGGAAATTGAGAAGTACTTCCGACGCCGCTCATCTGTCTGACTCTCTACGAGTCCTGCGTCTTCGAGCTTTCGCAGGTGGTCAATCACCGCTTTCGGGCTCACGCCAAGAAATTCGCTAATCTCGGTAACGTAACATGGCTTCTGTGCTAGTAGCCGCAGGATGCGCCGTCGGTTCCTGTTACCAAGCAAATCAAGGAATTCGGCGGAGTCCATTCACCTGATGTAATTGATGAAGGGATAAAAACCCATCTGTTACCGCGATGAGTGTCTTTAGTGTATCATATTGAGTTGTTATGGCCGATTTTACCACCGATTTTATTCGATACACATACTGTCTGTTGATTCGGTAGTATTGTGTGACCATATATTTCTTTGGCGGTTAGTTTAAGTATGATAGGTGGTAACAAACATTGTCCGGTATGTTTGAACAGTTTTCTCGTGGCTACTACATGGGTCGGCTCTACGTTGAGCCGTCGATCGAACAGCGAGCTACGATTTGTCAGAGACAGCACGAACAGCTTAACAAACAGCTTTACAGCGATGGACGGGGAGTCGAACGACTCGATGCACCACTCGTCATGAAACTTGGGTCGACGCATATCGCGGTCCACGGGGACGAATCCGTTCCCGCAGACACGCTCTCTGTCCCTGAATCTGCCCTGGATGAGCGGACGCTCCGTGACCTTCCGACGCTTCAGGAGGTGTTTCTTGCGAAGGCTGACCGTGCTGCACAGCTCTTACAGTTGACATACCCCGGAATGGCTGAAGAGTCAGATAGAGAATTGAACTGACTCCACACCGGCGACAAGAGTTTTAAGACCGTCCCGGTACGGTGTATGAATACCGCGATGTTAGATGATTTACTGGGGAAGACCGAACTCAAAGAGCAGATTACCACTCTGAAAGAGGACAACTCCAGTCTTGAATCCCG
>PUNZ01000028.1 GCA_003551945.1 Halovenus sp.
CTTGTTTGCTCACCGATCGTTGCAAGCATGCTCAAATCAGTCACACCGCTTGATTGCTCCAGCATCGTCTCCTGCCAGTAGCGATAGAAATACGGATCGTTTGCCGGTGAGACGATTCGCTCTCCTTGATACACCTGGCGGATATACAGCGAGCGCGTCGCAACGACTAGGAAGACAACCCCCAGAATCCCTGCGACAAGCCGCCCATCAACTGATGGAAGTGATACTGACGGGAGGTCCGATGACTCAGCGTCGGTTTCCGCAGGAATCGACTCCCCATGCAGGCCAGCCGCAACCGCATCAGGGTCGGCAAGTCGGTACTCACCATCGTCAGTTTTGACGACGATATTCCGGGAGACCAGTTCGCCAAACCGACCGGAATCGACCGGCGCATCGCTAAATGTCCAGCTTTCAGTCTCTGCATCAAGCGCTAACAGCTCCTGCAGCACAGTATCGCTGTCAGGATGGTCGTCGAGAAACGAGCGCGTGGCCTCGATGACGCGCTCCGTATCAGTCATTGACCGAAACGATAGACTGGGGGCAATTTAGCTCCTGCGGTGGCCGGTTGCTCACCCAAAGGTAAAGGCCATCATCACTTCATCGACTGACTCGCCGTCGATTGTGTAGTGGTCCTTTCGCACCCCTTCGGTGTCCCAGCCGTTAGAATCCAGGAAGGCAAGCGCTTCATCGTTCGTCGTTGGCACGCTGTTGTACACTTTCTGATAGCCGTTTGCCTCCGCCCAATCGAGTGCACGTTCGAGCAACTGGCTACCCACGCCATTCGTGCGATAATCCTCTCGGACGCCAACCGTCAGCTGTGCCGTCCGCTGGAGTTTCTCAACCTGTGGGAGGTCGAGATGCGTCCAGCCAATAACTTTCCCGTCCGTCGTTGCCACGAAAAAGACGCGTGATTCGACGGTGTTGTGTCGCATTACTGCATCCTCATAGAGGAGTCGCTCAGCGATGCTTTCGGCAACGACATAGGTGTCGTCTGCGGTTACGTCACGGATCGTATCGACGAGGCCCTCGAAATCCTCCTGTCGTGCGGGACGAATCGTATACGCAAGGTCGCCGCTCAGATGTTCCTCGACGGAGCCGGCATTAAGGCCGATACGGAGAGTTCCGCCATCGTCTTCGAGGTAGCCTTTGGTCGTCAGCCACTCTAGTTCCTCTGTAAAGTCTTTAGAGGACAGTGCAAGAGCACTTCGTGTCTTGTGGCGGGCGGCCGTCCCGTGACGCTCGACATACTGGTATATCTGCTTACTTGCCTCGGATTTGAAGGCTGGCCGCTCCAGTGGTCGCATGAGTAA
Source organism: Halovenus sp. (assembly GCA_003551945.1). Lineage (GTDB taxonomy): Archaea > Halobacteriota > Halobacteria > Halobacteriales > Haloarculaceae > Halovenus. The sequence continues at coordinate 1,311 of PUNZ01000028.1, forward strand.
GTGGTTCGGCCACCATCCATTTATGTATTTGCGTATTGGTTCGGCCTTAACGGGGTGACTAACCTGTCTGGCCGCAAAGAACAATCAATTTAAACGAGTCGCCAACACACACCCAGATATGAGCGATGACCAAGGACGAACGGACCTTCGAATGCCCGATGATGACGAAGTGTTCGCCGTCGTCGAGTCAATGCTTGGGGCAAACCGCGTCAAGGTTCGATGTATGGATGGTGTCGAACGAACAGCACGGATTCCCGGAAAGATGCAAAAACGCATCTGGATTCGTGAAGACGATGTCGTTCTCGTCGAACCGTGGGACTGGCAGGACGAAAAAGCCGATATCACCTGGCGCTATGAAAAGCAAGCGGCAGACCAGCTTCGGGATGAAGGCCACATTCAGTGAAAAACGGCGAGTTCCCGTCTAGTTACAATCGAGTAGCTACCCGCAGCAGCCGCTTTTTTACGGGTGCCGATTCGACAACGTTCCACCCAATAACGGCACCAACTGAACCACCAAAAGCAAGGAGTGAGCGAGATTCGGATGGTGCAACCACGAGTGCACCAATGGCAAGGATAATCGCGAAAAGGAATGCCCGCTCCGGCCGTTCGTCCGCAACCACCGCAATCACGAGCAAATAGAGTCCGCCAAAGATGACTGATGCAACTAGGTCGGACATGAAATGGACTCCCAGTGCGAGTCGTGAAAACCCAACAAGAGCAATCGCGACACCTGCACCGGTGAGTCGCAGGCGGAACGAGCCAACCCGTCCCCACATGGCAAGCGTTCCCCAGAAAACGGTCGCTGCGAGGACGTGACCGCTTGGAAAACCATGCTCGCTTGGCTCGATTGCGTGAAACTCCGCTGGCGGCCGTGGAAGGGCAAAGAGCGCTTTGAGAAAGACAACGAGCGCAAGGCCACCAAAGACGGTACCGATAAGAAAAACGGTCCGGTCGGTACAAAGCGGACCATCATAGTCTGTTGATTGTCGGTTCCGAGCACGCAACAGCGTTGAACCAGTGTCAGCGAGATAGAGCAGGCCAAGAATCGGAACGATAACCAGCAGGTCACCAAGGAGTGCAATGAGAGTGAAGAGGTCGATACTCCACGCAGGGACGATATCTCGAACAGCGACCATAATCCCCCAATCACGTGTCATTGCTTCGCTCCCTCGCTAGCTACCATACAGAGCACCCGAGCTGTGACATTAGCCGCCGGTACGGGGAGTTACCTAAAAAACCCATCACTCCGAGTTGCTGGAACGGCTCTCACGAGCGTGCTGTTCGGCCCGTCGAAGCACATCACGAACAGAGAGTGTACTTTCTCGGGCGACTGCAGC
>PUNZ01000237.1 GCA_003551945.1 Halovenus sp.
ACTTGACCCAAATACCTCCATTCGGTCGGTGATGGGGGCCCCGCTGGCATAGTGGTTGCGCTCTCGTTGTTTTCCTATCGGTATTGTAAGACATCTCCCTGCTGAAACGGGGACTTTTATCCGCACCTGCTGAACAGACTGTATGGCTGACATCGTCGAAAAGACAGATCGGTACGAACAGCTACTTACCCAAGCCCTCACCGAAGCGGCTATCGCTTCACCGTCTGATTCACCACTCGGTGAAGCTGCTGCTGATTGCATCGAGATGGCAGAGTCATATCTCAGCGATGGTCGACATTTCCGGGACGAAGGTGACCTCGTAAACGCGTTGGCGTCATTTTCATATGGGCACGCATGGCTTGACGCTGGAGCCAGAATCGGCGTTCTGGACGTTCCTCAAGAGGGACACCTTTTTACTGTATGAGTTTGGTTAACACAGACAATTCGTATTTCTTATATACTTTAGATACAGTCAAAATGCTGTTATTAACTTAGTGCATGTGAGATAAAAATGGAATAGAGCCACTCACCAGCCATAATTCACTTAGCATTGGCGTGAGAAACAGTACCACAATAGGCGAAATGTTTTTATACTTGTCGCACTAACTATTAGATAACTCCTCAGCACCTGAGGGTAATGGACGTTACTTCTTAGGCAACCATCGAGGTGAGAGCTATGACAGAAACACAAACACAGCGACGGATGACCACGACAACGGAACAGAAGACAGAGACAGAACAGACGGATGTCTGTCCAGAATGCAGCGGTCGCCTCGTCAACGATGCCGAACACGGCGAGACAGTGTGTCAAGAGTGTGGGCTCGTCGTCGAGGAAGACGAAATCGATCTCGGCCCAGAGTGGCGCTCGTTTGACGATGAAACAAACAAGTCCCGGGTAGGTGCGCCAACGACGAATATGATGCACGATAAAGGGCTCTCGACAAACATTGGCTGGCAGAACAAAGATGCGTACGGAAACGCCCTGTCGAGTCGCCAACGCGAAAAGATGCAGCGCCTGCGCACCTGGAACGAGCGATTCCGTACCCGAGACTCCAAAGAACGCAATCTCAAACAGGCCCTCGGCGAGATTGACCGGATGGCAAGCGCACTTGGCCTCCCAGAGACTGTGCGCGAAACAGCCAGCGTTATCTACCGACGTGCGCTCGAAGATAACCTCCTTCCCGGTCGCTCCATCGAAGGAGTCGCGACGGCTTCACTCTATGCCGCTGCCCGACAGGTCGGTAACCCACGCTCACTCGACGAAGTCGAGCGCGTCTCTCGGGTCGACCGCATGGAACTGACCCGAACCTACCGCTACCTGATTCGGGAACTCGAACTGGAGATTCGACCAGCAGACCCAGAGAGCTACATTCCACGGTTCGTCTCTGAGCTTGGCCTCGCCGACGAGGTTGAGCGCGAGGCGCGCCGCCTCATTCAGGATGCACGCGAACAGGGAATCCTTAGCGGAAAATCACCTGTTGGTCTCGCCGCAGCAGCGATTTACGCTGCATCGTTGCTGACCAACAAGAAGGTCACCCAGAGTGCTGTGGGCAACGTCGCCGACATCTCCGAAGTGACCATCCGAAACCGCTATCACGAGCTTCTTGACGCACAGGCCGAAGCCTGAGCTCAAGAACGTTTCTGTCGCTGTGTCCTTTTTTACAAATCTTTTTTACCCATGGGTGTGTGTTATCTAGACACATGGTCCAAACCCAGGTTCAGCTACTATGCCCTGAATGCAGCAAAGAGTGGCAATCGAAACCGGGAGAGCTTCCCGCTTCACAGCGACTCTTTCACTGTCCAAACTGTTATAATTCGCGTCGGCTGAATGAGTTTCTCCGGACGGAGCGTGACCTCCAGACGCTCCAGCAGTTACAATAACGCAAGTGCGAAGATTCCGCTATGAAGGAGTTGGTGAGCGAGCGCCACACGCTGTGCATTTGAGCAGCTCAGCACCTTGCTCTCGCACGATTTCCGTATCCGGGAGTCCGCATTCACTACACAGGACGTACTGTTCAGCATATGCTTCGATTGCCTCTCGAACGCGACGTTCGTTAAAGTCACCAGTCAAGCGAGCACGGCCGCTTTCGTCGATATGTGCGCTTGTTCCAACCTCATCTTGCAGGAATTTCAAAACGTGGTCCGGTTCGCGGCTGAAATCATCACACACTTGCTGGAAATTTTCGAAAACTGTGACATGACCCTCGGGACGGACGTTCGGGTCTGGAATACTAAATCGGCCTGAGCTTGTCTCGATATCCGGGGTTTGCTCAATTCCTCGGTCAAGCATCTCATCGTAGTCCATACGCAAACCCCTGTCCTCCAGCCTAAAGTGTCTCGCGTTTTCGAATTTACTCGCGCTCCGCAGGTTCCGCGGGGACACCGATAACAGTCTCCCCCGGTGGAACATCCTCCGTAACGAGTGAGTTTGCTCCCACTTGTGCGCCTGCACCAATTTCCACACCCGGTAATACCGTTGCCCCCGCACCAATCATTGCATCTTCCCGAATGATGACCTCACCTGTCCGGTACTCATCCTGGAGAAACTCATGACACAGTATGGTTGCATCGTACCCAATGATGGCGTTATCCTCCACCGTTATGAGTTCCGGCCAAAAGACATCTGGGGTTGATTC
>PUNZ01000166.1 GCA_003551945.1 Halovenus sp.
AACCGCAAGCAAGACCGCACTCACTCGCGCTGGCAGCCACATAACAGCATCGTCGAGACGGGCGCTTGCCGAACCATGTGACTTGTCGGGATAGCCAAGCATCGAATCCAGCGTATTGACGGCTTTCACCCAGACGGCTGCCGCAATGCCGATGGCAAGCGAGAGCTGTGCCCCTATCGCAAACGCGACGAGCGGCGCAACCAATCCGTCGGCGAGGTTTTCAGCGAGACTTTCGACCGCTGCGCTCCGCAGCTCAGCCGGTGACAGCGTCGAACTGTCACGGCCAACGAGTGCGTGGACCGCCTCGCGTGCGCGCTCCGGTGTTTCCTGCGTCGCTGTGATAACCTCTTGTCCCACATCGAGCAACATCCGCAAACTCATCGTTGCAAACAGCAACAGACCGCCGACTATTGCGCCGACGATGGGAGACAGAAGCGTTGCTTCGGCTACTATGCCCCCGGCAATGACGGCCACGGAAAGCGGGAGACAGAGCGCGACCACTGCACCCACCAGCCGCGGTCGCTGCCACTCCCGGTCGACTCGTTCCACGACGGACCCAATGTAGACTACTGGGTGAATCCGCGGTGGAAACTCCTTGAGCGTGGCCTCCAGTGCGATGGCCAACCCGACCGCAGCCAGTGACAGTAGTCTCATCGGGTCTCCTCACCACCACTCTCCATCCGCGAGCCGTTGCAGTTCCGCGGGAGAATCAATAATCAGCGCGGTTCCACCATGGTCGGTAATGCCACCGTCCGTCTGTGCGCTATCGCCGACATGGAGTACCTCGTCAATCCTCACACCCAGTTCATCTGCAATCGAACCAAACGCCCGCTCAGCGGGTTTTCGCCAGCCACAATCAACGCTTGAGACAATCGCATCGAACTCTGTCGGGTCGAGTGTTGACCGCGAAAGCACCTGTTCGACCAGTCCCGGAACGCTGCAGTTCGAGAGAATCCCAACCGGGAGAACTCCAGAGAACGTGTTGAGGACAACCTCTGCGGCCGGTGGTGTCTCAACTGGTGTGTCGAAGGCCGCAAGCAGGACTTGTTCCAGTGTTTCCTCTGGCACTGGCTCCGTCGGCACAACCCCCTCCCGTGACAAGAGCGTGTCGACGTGCTCAACCAGCGACTGCTCGGTTTCGGCGCTCATATCGCCTCGTGGCTCGTGGTAGACATCGTGCCAGTCAGCAGGAACCGAAATACCGCGTTCAGTGAGTTCCGCTGCAATCAGGTCCGCGGGATGTGTGGTTCGCTCAACCGCAACCAGCGTTCCAAAGAGGTCAAAGGAGATGGCTGCTGGCGGGGAGTCCGCGAGTTGCTGAATCGTCGATGTTGTCTTGGTGTTCATACGACTGGATAGTTCAGTGGGTGTCACCGGGTGTTTCAACCAGTTGGTCGTAGACGGCTCGAATCTGTTCGCGGACGGTTTCCATGGGAATTCCAGTACGTGCTGCGAGTGCAAGCGCACCGCCCATGCCGACGCCCTCCTTTGCCTCACCGGCGACATAGCCTGCAAGCGCAGGATGCGCAGCCCCATCGAACTGTGGGTCCGTGACGGTCAGCGAGAGGTCGAGTTCGTCCGCAAGCCCATGGATACCGGCTGACTCGTCTTCTGCAACGAAAACCGTCGTTGTCAGTTCGATATCGGCCGTCGCTCCAGCGTGACGGGCGAGAGCAGCCGCAGCCGCGAGTTGTGTGCCGCCACCGAGCGTCACACTGAGGTCGGCGTCCGTTGCCCCAACAATCAACCCCGAAACCGTCGCAAGCATCGGGTCACCCATCGCCCGGACTGCACGAAGCGGTTCACCGGCAGCGTCACCCGGTGCAAGCCCACTTGCATCGAGCCCCGCAGCGACGACCTCCCGTTTGAGCGAGAGCGGATTCTCTGGAAGCGACGAGGAGACGCTCCGGCGTTCACCAAGCGCAGAGAGAACGCCGAGCGCAGTGGTCGTTCCTCCCGGAATCGTCTCGGCGAGCACGAGTTCCTCGGTTTCGGAGTCCTCAGCGAGCGTGGGCGCAACCTCGCGGGCGCGAGTAAACAACGCCTCGGCGTTCGCCACGGCAACCTCTTCACGGATATCTGCTCCCGGCTGGTCGCCAATATCAACCGTTTCGACCGCCGTTGGCTTCGTAAAGCCGCTGTTGACGAAGGTTGGTTCGACCGAACACCGCTCGACCACGGCGCGGGTCATAACCGCTGGCGTCGGACAGCCGGTCGGACTCACGGGAACCACCGGGGATTTCTGTGGTTGCCCGTACTGAACAATCTCGAAGTCGGCGCTTGGGGTATGAACCATCAGTTCCGGGGACGCACCCGCGGCGCTGATACCCGGAATGGTGGCGGTTTCGGTCAACCCGCCGACGATAACGAACGGTGGCTGGTCATTGGGCTTGATAACCTCAGTCATCGCGAAACACGCTCCAAGAAATGGTCGAAACCGCCAGATTCGGGATGAATATGCACGTATGTTCCAAGCGAGTCGTAGGCCATCAATCCATCGTGGTCGCCATCAATACCCCTCCCGCGTTTGGTCTCGAAGGCGAACTGGCCATCGCGGTCAACCACGGACGCGGCAAGGTCGGCCGAGGAGTAATGGAACTCGTGGCCGCGCAGTGTCGT
>PUNZ01000161.1 GCA_003551945.1 Halovenus sp.
CATCACCGACGTCTTGAGAAGGAGGTCGCCGTCAGTCACTGGCTGTGAGGTTGCATAATTCGTCTCGAAGGGCTTCGAGGACCCCTTCAGCAGCCTCACGACGAAGGGTTTCGATTGATTGTTCAGAATACCAGGCGGCGTGTGGTGTGAGGATGACATTCGGGTGATCGAACAGTGGTGATTGTTCTGGGGGCTCCGTGGGGAGAACATCCAATCCTGCTGCTGTGACCGCTCCGGACGAGAGTGCGTCCTCGAGCGCATCGACCTCGATGATCGCTCCACGGGCGGTGTTGACCACGATTGTTCCGTCCATACGGTCGAAGACCGCCTCGTCGAACAATCCCTCGGTCTCATCCGTGAGAGGAGCATGTATCGAGATGAAATCCGCTCGGTTGACCAGTGTCTCAAACGAGACCGATGTAACGTCGTGGTTGGTGAACGTCTCGACGTCACAGTATGGGTCGAACGCCACCACTTCGAGGTCAAACCCGGCGACGATGTCTGCAAGTCGCTGTGGGATTTCACCAAATCCAACGAGCCCGAGCGTGCCGTTGCTGAACCGATGAATCGGCCTGCAGGCTTTCCAGTCCCAGTGTCCATCTTTCACGTGCGCATCGTATTCCGGGATTCCCCTCACGCACGCCAATAATAGAGAGAGTGAGTGAGTTGCCACTTCGTCTGCACAATAGGAGGGAACGTTGACGACGGTAACGTCCTGTCTCGAGGCCGCTTCAGTATCGATGTTGTCGACACCGACGCCATACCGACCCACGACGACGAGATCCTCGAGAGCGTCGAAGACAGTTGCTGAGAGCGTCGTGTTCTGATTGAGTAACCCGACAGCTCCCCTGGCTGCTTCAATTACTTCATCGGGTGTGTGGGCATCGACGCGTTCGACCTCGAACCCCCCTTTGGCCAAAACAGTCCGTTCAATCCCCACGTCAGGGTACGACGAGTCCGTAATGACTACTCGATCCGCCATATTTGTCATGATGTATCGTATACCCACATAATTCTGTTGTGTCCGGAGTGATTTCCGGGGAGGGTCGTGGTCGGCTGTGTCTACCGACAGGATAGCCAAGACACCGTTTCCAACGGAGTACAACGCCTGCTTCCATGTTTTGGTTGACGAACCGTGAGCGGTACCCATGGGTTTGTTCAGTGAGTGATCGAGAGTATCGGGGGAGTCTGAAGGGGAAACGGTTGGCGATACTGCAGAATTGTACGTTTATTGATTAAAAACATTTATTAACAATGATAAACGACGTAAAAGCGGACCATGGATAGCAATGCCATCGATAGACGGAAGTTTGTGAAAGGAGCAACCGCCGCGGGCCTCGCCGGAATTGCCGGTTGTCTGGGCGACGATGATGACGATGGGGATAGCGGTGGGACGTACGGCTTCTCCACCTACTACCAGGGTGGTGCATGGAACACGGCCTTCCTCGAGGCTATCGAGTTCTATGCTGAAGATATCGGGATGGACCTCGACGAGTGGGGCAACGACGAAGACGAAGATGAGGAACTCCAGAACTTACAACAGGGGATCGAGATGGGCGTGGAGGCGATTTTGTTGAACACCTGGGGTTCGGAGTCGGTGAATCCCGCAATCGAACAAGCAGATGATGAGGGAATCCCAGTGTTCACCGCAAACGTCGACGCGACCACCGATGCGGTGACGATGTACGTCGCTTTCAGTAACGAGGCTGCTGGTGAGATGGCTGGTGAGGAACTCGTCGAGCGCGCCCGTGAGAACCATCCTGATAAGGACACCTACGAAGTGCTGGAAGTGTTTGGCGCTCCCGAACAGCAAATTTCGGACCAACGCTCAGAACTGTTCGTCGAAACTCTCGAAGCCGAAGATGATTTCGAGATCGTCGACACCGTCGAAGGTGAGTTCCTGCGCGACAGTACGCTTCAGGCGGTCGAGGAGTGGATCACTGCGAACGACCCGCCAGACGCCATATACACCTCCCAGGTCGAGATGGGGCTCGGTGCGGTCGCTGCGTTGGAGAACCTCGATCTGGATTACCCAAAAGGCGAAGAAGACCATATCACACTGGTTACACTGGATGCAGACTATGAGGTCATCGAGTACGTCGACGAAGGGATTATCGATGCCGCAGTAGACCAGCCAAATTACTTCTATGGACCTATCGCGATGGAGTATATGCGACGATACGTCGAGGGTGATGGCATGGATGAGATTCCAGAAGTCGGTGAGACAGTGACGGAAGATGACTTTGAAATCCCCAGTTCTGAACACATGGACGTCGAACTATGGGAGGAACCAATCTGGGCTCCAGCAGAAATAGTCGAGAAAGACGGGCACGTCCATTTCCAAACAGCACCAGTGCTCGTCGACGATACAAACGCCAACGAGGACTTCCACTGGGGTAACATTTGGGGCTAACCCACTTGATTCAACGCAAGCACCAAACCAGGAGACATTAACGAGCAATCATGAGTATAAGTATCTCTTCGATGTTGGACCGGACGAGTATGAATAATCAGAAAGTGCTTTTGACCGTGCTAGATCACATGATCTGGCCTATCCTCTTGGTCGTGTGTATCGGCATCTTCCTCTTGGTCCCGCAAACGTTCG
>PUNZ01000116.1 GCA_003551945.1 Halovenus sp.
ATCTCTCCAACGAAGAAATCACCCGATGGGTACGCAGGCGACACGTCGCCATCCTCATCATCGGCAACGCCAATCACAACACCGGAGATGGTGCCATCGCCGGGATTGCCAAGGTCGCCAGTAATTGTTGCCTCCTCGTCAGTAACGGTCAGGTCAGTGCTCGTCACCGCAACAGCCCCCTGTTCAGCGCTCCGGTCGATATGCGTTCTGACCGTTTCCCGGTCAGTTCTGGTATCGTAGGCAGCTTCGAACGTCAGGTTAGCCGCGCTGCGGTCTGTCACACTGACTGGAATGGTCCGTTCATCACCGGGTTGGAAGTCGGTTGCGACAGAGCGGACCGAAAATGACTCGCCATCCGCCTGACTGTCGAGCGTAACGTCAGTGACCGGTGCGTTGCCGACATTGCTCACAATGACACCAACGTCGCTGTTGAGCGCGGATGAGTCGCTCTCAAGACCAGTGCCACCACCAAGTCCAGGGATATCGAGGCCAATATCACCGACATCACCAAGCTCCTCGTCGTCGGCATCAGCCGACTCGAACGCCGTCACTTCGAGCGAAATATCATACCGTGCCTCATCAACAATCAAACTATCTGTTCGCGAAACCGTGTCAGTAGTTCCTGTCCCTGTTCGATAGGTTGCGGTGGTTTCGAGTGAGAGCGTTCCAGTCTCCGACGGCCGGATATCGAAACTAAACTCACGTTCTTCACCCGATTCGAGTGCTGATATCGTCCGGCGGTCAGTGACGCCCTCAAAGCCGTTACCACCGAGCGTGAGTTCGATATCACGTAGCGTTGCCTCAGTTGGATTTGTAACGAGACCCGTAACCGTCGTTAGACTCTCGTTTACCGTCTCTTCGGTCGTTAGTTCAAGCTGTGGTGCGCCTTCCTCGACGACGAGGGTGAGTGGTTGCTCGACGGCGGTCTGCTCTCCCTCGCTGTCAGTTCCAGTCACGTTGACCGTCAAATCGTACGTTCCCGGCTCGTCAAACGTCGTCGTCAGCGGCACAGAGAGGGAGTCACCAGGTGAGAGTGCGCCGCTGTTGCTCACGTTGCTGAGCGTTTCATCTCCATCGTGCAGCGCAACCGAATCAATATCGACAGGTGCAGGACTGCCAACTGAGCTTTCAACCGTTGGCGTCACCGTCACAGGAGACCCAGCGGTTGGCGTCTCAGGTGAAACGTCAACGGAATCGATAGTCAAGCGAGCGTCAGGAACCGCCGCGGCAGTCGAAAATGCAACAAGTCCCAGACAGAGAACAAACGCAGTGAGTAACAAAGACCGATTCATCTACACTCTATTTGACCTATACCCTGATAGCAGTGATGCCCAACCAGTTGTGGTCTCAGCTGATTTGCACCTCTTCGGGGTCTAAGATGAAAGCAGTTATTCGCGGTGGCGACAAATGGCCGGGAAATGAGAGCGATTCACACCACGCAGGTGATTCGATGCGCGTAGTAGCAAAGTTCGGTGGCACAAGCGTCGGAGACGGTGACCGAGTCAGTCGGGCGGCCGATTCAATTGCGAAAGCTGTCGAAAACGGCCACGAGGTGGCAGTGGTCGTCAGCGCAATGGGAGGAACCACTGACAAACTCCTCAACGAGATGAAATTTGATGCGAGCGAACAGGACCGAGCGGAAATCGTCAGCATGGGCGAGCGAACCTCCGTCCGGATGCTGAAAGGCGCGCTCGAAGCCCGTGGCATCGACTCCGTCTTTCTCGAACCTGGTCGCGACGACTGGCCAATCATCACCGATGAGTACGGCGAAGTCGATGTGGAAGAGACCAAAGCGCGTGCGGGCAAGGTTGCCGATGCGATGGCAAGCGGAACTGTTCCCGTCATCACTGGCTTTCTCGCACAGGACCACGACGGAAGGATTACGACCCTCGGTCGCGGTGGCAGCGATACAACCGCCGTCATGCTCGGAAACTACATGGGAGCAGACGAGGTTGTCATCGTCACTGATGTTGAAGGCGTCATGACCGGCGATCCGAACGTCGTCGAAGGCGCTCGTAACGTCAGCCAGATTACCGTCGACGAGCTCCGAAACCTCTCGTTCCGCGGGGCAGAAGTGGTTGCACCCTCGGCACTGACCTACAAAACAGACAATTTCGAAGTCCGCGTTGTTCACCACCAGCATGCTGACCTAATGACCGGCGGGACGAACATCGAAGGTGAGTTCGAGAATCTAGTCGACCTCCAAGAGCGACGGCTCGCCTGCGTCACTATCGCTGGCCGGTCAATCCGAAACAGACCGGGAATTTTGGCAAGTTTGTCAGGAGCGCTCGCAGATGCCGGAATCAATATCGAAACAAACTCGAGTGGGATGGATTCCATCACGTTCTACGTCGACAGTGAGGACGCCAAGGAAGCAGAGACACTCCTACACGAACAAGTCATCGACGAGGATGCGCTTTCGAGTATTACTATCGACGACGATATCGCGGTCGTTCGTGTCACAAGCGGTGACTTCCATAGCCAGATAGGGGCAGTCAACGACGTGCTAACCCCGCTTGCCAAGAAACACATTTTCGTCCACGATGTTGTAACCAGCGCAACCTCGCTTTCTGTGTTTGTTGATTGGCAAAAACGCAGAGA
>PUNZ01000265.1 GCA_003551945.1 Halovenus sp.
ATGGACAGCGATGAAGACGAAAATACCGTTGTGATGCAACTGGGTGCACCTGCTGCTGACCCCGCTCCAGACCCAATACTCGGAATTTCGGTGGAGCCATCCCTTGCCCAGACAAGCTCCGTCGTCGGTGAGGAGTCAGTGACGCCGCTAGTCAATGCGCTGCTTGCACAGGGCCATAACGTCGAGTTCGCCGGTGGAGACCCTGCGGACCCAGCCGCTCAACAGCTCCCACTTGCCGACCAGCTTGCCGATGCTGATGCGTTCATCACGTTCGAGCCAGGGCTGCTCTCGGATGCTGATGTCGAGGCAGTTTCGGAGTTTGCTGAGGCTGGCGGCCGAACCGTAATTGCTGCCGACCCGGGCAGTGCGGCTGATGCTTCCATGGTTGGTGCCTCCCACGGCTTGTTCGTTGAGCCAGGATTCCTCTTCAATATGGAGGAAAACGAGAATAACTATCTGAGCATCTTTGCGGAGCCGAGCGGCCAATCTGAACTGACTGCAGATGTTACTGAAGCGGTGTTCCGAACGGCAGCGCCAGTCGGAACTACGGAAGGGTCGCCGGAGTTCGTCACCGATGAACGAACGGAGCGGTCCGTCGATGGTGAAACCGATAACTACGGGGTCGTCGCTATCAGCGGAGAGATGGCGATGATTGGCGATTCAAGCTTCCTGATTCCAGAGAATGCAAATGCGGCAGACAATAGCATACTCATCGGAAACCTTGCTGACTTCCTTGTTACCGGGGAAATTGATGAGGAGGCCTTCGACCCTGACCCTCCTGAGGAACCAGCCCCACCGGATGAACCACTGCCACCTGAGGAGCCACCCGAAAACGACGAACCCGATGATGAAGATGCTCCCGAAGATGACGAGTTCCCAGAAGATGACGAGTTCCCAGAAGATAACGAGTCGTTCTCTGATGACAGCGACTAACCGTCGCTAATCACTTCACGTATTTGTTTATCAGCAGTGAGAGCGACAGGTTCATTTGCTTCTCGAATGCAGTAGGACCAATGGCAAGACAGCGGCGACTGGCACTAGTTGTGGTTCTCGTTATCCTTGGCATCAGTGGAGTCGTCGCCGTGAGCGCAGGTGGTGAGACACAGGCACAGCACTCGACGGTTGCCTTACAGGACGCTGTGCTTGAGGAAACCGAGATAGACGCAGACACCACGCAAATGCGGGCGAACCTGCACGAATCTGGTGATGCAAGGTGGTCGCTTACCTACCGACAGCATCTCGATAGCGAGTCTGACCGAGACGCATTCGAAGAGCTTGCAACAGATATCGAGGCTGACCCGGACGCCTACCTTAACCCGTTCGAAGAGCGGATGCTGCAGTTACTAGAGACGGCTGAATCGACGACGGAGCGGGAAATGGCGATACGGAATCTCTCAATCGAGACGGAACGGACCCAGCAACCACAAGGCGAGTTCGGTACCGTGACCTTCAGTTTCGAGTGGGAAGGGTTTGCAGACGAAACGGATGGGACAATCGAAGCGGGGGACGCAATTGACCAGCTTATCTTACAGGAGGACGAGCACCTGGTCATGACGTGGCCCGATAGCATGGAGATGGCGTCCGTCACACCGACCCCGTCCGTTGAAGATGAAACACAGGTTCGCTGGGAAGGACCGAGAGAGTTCGATGCTGGACAGCCACGGCTAACTGTGACCGAAGTTGCGGCCGACCAACCGGACACGGGCGGTGCTGACGATGAAACAGCAGGAGAGGATATCCTTGGGTCACCATTCCTGGCTGGGTTTGCGCTGCTTGTGCTCGTCGTTGCTGCGCTTGCGTACGGCTGGTACAGACGAAACGGTGAGAGAAAGGATAAGCCGGCGGCGGGTGCTAACGGGCCCGCCCCTGACGGTGAAAACCCACCACCGGCCGAAACAGACACAGACGAACAGTCAGCCACGGCCACCCATGTCGACACTGACCTGCTCAGCAGCGAAGAACAAGTCCTGCGGATTGTCAACGAACACGGTGGCCGCGTCAAACAACAGGTCGTCACAGAGGAGCTTGACTGGAGTGCCGCCCGAACAAGCCAGGTTGTTGGGACACTTCGAGACCAAGGAAAACTAGAGTCGTTCCGTCTCGGTCGGGAAAATGTACTAACAGTGCCGGAAATGAGTCTTGCGGACTCACCGGAGCCGGATGATGAAAACTAGTATAAAATACTTTCGAGCGTTTAGCTACTGAACTATCCGTAGAGTATGCAGTGTAACGACCCCAAAACTCCTAAATTCGGCTTAATTGGGACGAATTTCGCTTTGGTACTGATGGTTTATATGCTATACTGAGCATAAGGGAGTGATATGCGAGGAAGGACCCTCTTGGCAGTCGCCGTGGTTGCGTTGTTAGTCATGATAGCCGTCCCGACGGCTGGACTGGCTGTCGCCGACTCAACCGATAATGAGACGGCGACAAACGACTCAACTGAGAACGAGACCGTTGCGAACGACGGAAACGAAACCGCTGACGACGCTGAAAGCGAGCGCGGGAACGAGATGGCACCAGGACAACAGCTTCAGGCAATCACTGGAGCACAGAACGCTGAGCTAGATGGGGATATTTCCCAGCGGGCATTTGGTCTACAGATGGCCGCTGCCGAAACTGACGATGAGCGAGCGGAGATTCTTGCCGAACGCGTAAACGCAACCGAAGAGCGGTTGAACGAGATTCAAGCAGAGCAAAATAATCTCAGCGAGGAGCATGGCATGGGCATGATGCCACCTGGACTGTATCAAGCACAGGCGAGTGGCGTCGGAGCACAGGGCCATGGTGTTGCTGCGATGGTAAACCAGACGGCAGCCGAAGCCGCTGACCTTCCAGAAGAAGTTCTGGAACGGCATAACGTGAGCATAGAGCACATTCAAGAGTTGCAGGCGAATGCCTCCCAGCTGACCGGAAGCGAAGTCTCAGAGATTGCGAGAAACATTGGCGGTCCCGGAGTCGGAATGGGTATGGCCGGCCCACCGGCTGAGATGCCTGGCCACAGCGATAACCACAGCCCACCAGGGATGAGCGACAATCACAGTCCACCAGGACAGAGCGATACTGACCGTCCTGGTGGCTCCGATACCACTGATAATGAAACGCAAAGTGTCGACAACGAAACCGCTGATGAGCGACCCGGAGGGAGCGACCGACCGGGGGCTGGCGGTTCCGGAAATGTCAGTGATAATGATACAAGCGACGGTGACGACGCTGAAGAATCCGAAGATGACCGACCGGGTAACGGTGGTCCCGGGAACTAGCTCGGACACAGCGTGAGTGCCTGATAACGAACGTATTTTGATGCTTTTGTGAGTCGCTCTTTCGTCAGGTGGGATACAGAAAGTTTTATTCAACTTCCTTACGGGTTTTAGGGTAGTCGGCCGAGGAACGCGAACCGGTACAGAATGGGGTAGTGGGGCAGTAATCCACGGATTCGTATGTACCGAGGGAGTCTGTCGGTCGAGGGGGAACGCTATGCCAGTGGAGATTCAACTGACACCGCTGTTAGGAGTATATGCCGCCTCAGCGGCGCTGACGCTCTCGTTGACAGGGTATGGGTTGGTTCGCCTTCGGTCTCATGGATGGGATTATACTGTTGTGTGGTTCGTCGGAATTGTGCTTTCTGGGACTCTCTGGACAGTCTCTCGATTGCTCGAGTTGTTATTTGTCAGTGAGCTGCTCTCACGGTTCTGGCTGGCGATGATTTACGTTGGCTATGGCGGTGCAACGATGTCTGCGCTGTTTTTTGGCCTATCCTTTGCAGGATATAAGAGACTGCTGACGGTGAGAAATATTGCACTCGTATTGGCGCTTCCAGGGCTTGCGGTGTTCATTGCGGGAACCAACCAGTACCACGAACTGCTCTGGACAGGGAAATTTGTCTCATACAGCGGGGAATGGGGCGACCTCTACGTGTACGAGCGTGAGTACAACCTCGCGTTTCAACTGTATCTTATCTACACCGTTGGTGGGACACTCGTCGGTCTATACATACTTATGAAAATGGCAATTGGCTCACCGAACGTGTACCGTCGACAAGTGCTTGCATTCATGCTGGGTAGCGGTTCAGCCCTCTTTTTCGGGGTATTATTCGGGCTCGAACAACAACCAGTACCGCAGTTTGCCGACCTAACGCCGATTGGCTTTGCGCTCATGGGACTGTGTTTTGCCTACGGCATCTTCCAGTACAGCATGCTCGACCTCATTCCGGTTGCACGGGATACGGTCATCGAAAGCATGCGTGATGGGTACGTTGTCCTCGATACTGACGACCGCATCGTGGACCTCAATAATGCGGCAACGGAGGTCCTTGAGACAGACAGCGGTGTCGTCGGCGAACCAATCGAACGTGCGCTCCCTGCGTGTGCCTCCGTCATCAACAAGCATGAGCACGGAAGCAGGACCGAAGAAGAAATTATCGTTGAGGTCTCCGGTGAGCAGCGATTTCTGTTGGCCAACGTCTCGTCGCTCTATGAAGATGATCGGCTCATCGGCCATCTGTTGTTGCTGCGCGATGTAACGGACCGCCGCGCTGTTCAGCGACGCTATCAAGCATTGATTGAGAATTCCTCGGATTTGATACTTGTCGTAGAACCTGATGGGACAATTACCTACGCAAGTCCGTCAGTCCAACACGAAACCGGTGTGTCGCCGGACGTTCTCGTGACCCAGAACGCCTTTTCGCTGATTCATCCGAACGACCGTGAGGACTTTCGCTCGGCGTTTGAATCTCTCGTCGACTCTCCAGGTGGACGGTTTCGTCAGGAGTATCGCTCCCCTGATGCCGATGGAAACTGGCTGCATCTCGAAGCGTCAGTGTGGAACCTCCTCGATAATCCGTTCGTTGAGGGTATCGTAGTCAATGCACGCGAGATTACGGACCGTAAGGAACGAGAACGGGAAATCAGACAGAAAAACAGACAGCTTGAGCAGGCAAACGAACAATTAGAGCAGTTCGCTGGCGTTATTTCACACGACCTTCGAAACCCACTCAACGTCGCACAAGGCCATCTAACCCTCGCAGAGGAAGGTCGTGAAGAGAGTTTTGAGAAGGCGGCTTCAGCACTTGACCGGATGGAAGCCATCATCGATGATGTGCTTGAGTTGGCACGGCAGGGACAGGAGATTGGCGAGACACAACAGGTATCACTGAAGGAGCGAGCAACCACTGCCTGGGAGCACGTTTCGACCGAGGAGGCAACCCTCATTGCTGAGGAAAACATCGAGTTTGGGGCTGACCCCGACCGCCTGCTACAGCTATTTGAAAACCTCTTCAGGAATGCACTGGAACATGGTGGTGACGATGTAACAGTAGACGTTGGCGCTGCAGATGGGCTGTTTTACGTCGCAGATGACGGCCCAGGGATTCCGGCTGACCAGCGTGAGGCAGTGTTGGAACCAGGACATACGACGAATCAAGACGGAACAGGGCTAGGGCTCTCTATCGTCAGTCAGATTGCGCGAGCACATGGCTGGGAAGTACACGTCACTGAGAGTGCCGACGGCGGTGCTCGCTTCGAGTTCCACGACGTCGAGATACCCTCAACCCAGTAGCACTCGGTGTTAGGATTCCTGCAATTTATCCGCCAGTATCGGCACGAACGTTCCAATATCCGTAACCATCCCAACAGCCTGTGCGCTTCCCCGGTCGACAAGTTGGGTGACCGTTGCCGGACTGATATCAACACAAACGGTACGAGTCGTTGACGGGAGACAGTTCCCTACCGCAACCGAATGAAGTAGCGTCGACAACATCAGGACGAGGTCCGCACGGTGGGCCTGTTCACGGATTGCGTCCTGTGCTTCGACCGCATCCGTTATCGTATCGGGCAGTGGCCCATCGTCGCGGATTGACCCGGCGATTACGAACGGCACGTCGTTTTTCACACATTCGTACATTACGCCTGAGGAGACAATGCCCTGTTCGACAGCTTCCTCGATACCGCCTGCGCGGATGACCTCGCTAATCGTATAGATGTGGTGTTTGTGTCCCTTGCGCGGATGATTGAGGCTTTCAGTGTCCATCCCGAGCGACGTCCCATAGAGGTCTCGTTCGATATCGTGGACGGCAAAGCCGTTACCGATAGAGAGCATATCAATGTATCCGTCACGGACAATGTCAGCAAGGTCTTCGCGTGCACCGGAGTGAATGAGGGCAGGGCCACAGACAGCAAGGACCTCACCACCCTCGCGTTTTGTTTCTTTGATCGCGGTTGCAATTTTCGCAATTGTGGATTCGGATGGTCGTTCGGAGGAGATACCACCCTGCATGAAGCCAAATGCGCCTTCCTGTCCGCGCGGTCGTTCCGGTGGATTGACGCGGATACCCGTGTTCCCGGTCACCACGTGGTCGCCTTCCTCGATGGCGTTGAGGACTTTGGTGTACGCACGCGGCTCGTCGGGGTCGATAACGACTGCACAGTCCATCTCAATGTTCTCGACTGGTATCCACTCACCCTCGTATCGGATATCGGTGGGATGGTTCGTCGTCGAATAGAAACCCGTCGGAACGACCTGGTCTTCCGGTGCAGGGGTGACGGTTGCGTCGTTTGGGTCCGTGGGGTTTGCGCCGTTCTGGTGTAGCTCATGAATGATAGCCTGTAGCTGTTCGTCGTCAGCGGCTTCGACGGTTAACCTGGCGTAGGACTTTTCGGTCTTGTGGCGACCGATGGTAAACTCCTCAACTTCGAAGGAGCCGTCCATATCCATGATAATATCGAACGTCGCTTCGAGAATGCCCGAGTCGATGATGTGGCCGTCAAGTTCGACTGTCCGCGAGGCGGTCATACTCGGAGGAAGGGATGGGAGGTCAAAGATGATTTGGATTGTTTCGGGAGCGATGGATACATAGGTACACGTCGTAATCGGTAGCGTATGTCGGATGAGGCGTCACCGCCGCCGGACGCTGAGGATGGTGCACCACGAGAGACAGAAGTGACTGAGGTTTTAGGAGAGTTGAAGCGACTCGAAAAACAGGTGTCGAAACCGGAGTACCAGGATGAAATCCGCCGTGTACGAAAAATGCTTGAGCGTGCTCCGGGTACCAAAACAATCGATAAATATACCAGCCGAGATGTCGGTGAGGCGTTCGTCGGTGCGCTTCTCTTTTCGCTCCCGCTGTTGGTCGAAGACGGCGTGTTTGAGATTGCCGAGTGGTTCGTTGCGTTCATGCTCGGCCCGATTCCACTCTTCCTGGTTATTAATACGGTGTTCATCGTCGCCGTCACGACTGGGTTGTTGTATGCGGTCGATATTCGTGAGGTCAGAATTACCAATCCAGTGTTCGGCTTCATTCCTCGGCGGCTTGTTGGGATTCTTGCGGTCTCGTTCATCTGTGCGTTTGGGATGATGTTTCTCTGGGGTCGTCTGCATGAAGGGGACCCAACGACGCTAGAAGCGATTGCTAGAATTACCGTTATTTGGGCTGCAGCAGCGTTAGGAGCGGTTCTCGCTGATGTCCTGCCCGGAGAAAGCAAGGGCAAAGACATCAGCACGCTCGGCCAAGAATAGCTGCGTAATCACTACTCCTTTGTGCCAGCCCATCAAACGGTCGGTATGGTCAGATTACGGAGAATTGTGCTGGATATCCTCAAGCCACACGAGCCAAAGCTCGTCCCGTTTACTGAGCAACTCACGGAGCCCGAGGAAATTCGGGGAGTAACAGCGAAACTCGTTGATATCGAGGAGAATGTGCGACGAATTCGCGTGACGGTCGAAGGTGAAGATATCGACATGGAGACGCTTGAAGAACATATCATGGACCTTAGCGGGTCTATCCATTCCATCGATGAGGTCTCCTGTGGCGAGACAATCGTCGACGACCCGTGGCTACCTAACTAATGAATCCGCGTGAACGGCTTGCCGGGCTCCGACGGGTGCTGGGCAAAGAGGATGTTCGTTCGCTTGCGAGGCGGTATTTCGTCGCAAACGGCTTTGACGGGACACTGACGAGCATCGGTGTCGTTCTCGGTGCGTATATGGGTGGGAGTGTCGACAATGGACTGGCGATTATCGGCATTGGCCTCGGTGCTGCTATCGGATTAGGAACGTCCGGTATCTGGAGCGTCTGGGAAATCGAGCGCGCTGAAACCAGCCGCGAACTGCTGCAACTGGAAGCAGCGATGATGACTGACCTCGAAGACACCCAGTTGACACGGGACTTTCGGAGCGAACAGATTGTCTTAGCACTCGCAGCAGCTACCGGGCCGGTAATAGGTGTCCTTGTGACGCTCTTTCCGCTGCTCTTTGAAGGTGTGTTCTTGTCGCTCTTTCAGGCAGTCTTACTCTCGATTGCGTTCGGTGTGCTGCTGTTAGGGGGCGTCGGTGCCTACATGGGCTCAATTTCGAAACAACGGTGGTACGTTGCCGCCGCCCGGATGGGGCTTGCTGGTATCGTTGTCGCCATCATTACGGTCTTTTTACCAGGTTGAGCGACCTCGTCAACTCGACAGCGAGCAGCAGACGAGCTTAACCGCGACGTTGGCTTTCAAACCAGGCGAGAACCACATCGTTGAGTCGCTGGTGTGCCTCCTCGTAGCTTGTACCAGATGGGTCGTCACCGCGTTGGAACCGATAGCTGCCGAACTGCGTGTGGTTGACATCGGGGAGCGTCTCAACGGTTGCGTCGGCAGGGAGATTTGCAAGGTTTCGTTCGTACGTGTCCCACGTGAGAACGGTATCTGCCTCACCGGCGACGCTCAACACGGCAAGGTCGCTGTCGGAGATATCTTGGTCGCAGTACGAGGCATACAGGAGGAGTCCGTCGAGAGCGTCCGCATTGCTGCGGGCGTACCGACACGCCATTGCACCACCCATCGAGTGTCCGCCAATGTACCAGTTCTCAATTGCGTCGTGGTCGTTCATGGCTCGGGTTGCGGCATCCGCACGGAGTCCAGTTCGAGCAATGGCATAGTCAGTGACTGCGAGGTTTGTTGGCATCTTCGGAATGACCACGGTAAGGTTCGCTTCGCTTGCAAGCGGAGCCAATGACTCCACATACCCGCTTGGCTCGACACGAGCACCGGGATAGAAGACGAGACCGTCAGTTCGGTCGGCATCATCGACGGCTGCAGGTTCGAGCAGGTAGCCGCCATTGTAGGCAGAGAGCGTTACTTCCTCGTCGGCTTCGACGGTCTGAACGGTCTCTGCCGGCGGTTCGTACGGCGTTCCGAGAAAGACAACCGCAGCGGCGAAAAGAATAACCACAACCACGACCGTCCAGCCGAACAGCCGCTTTGCCTGACTTCGAACCGTTGGCCAGTGAATGCGGCGACTCATGGCAGCCGTTCGGGTGCTGTGGTGCTAACAGTTGCGAACAACGGGTTGAGAAATCGTGGTCAGCTACTCACCAAATTCGGGGTCAAAGAGGTCCTCGATTGCACACTCATAATGGCGGGCAAGTTTGAATGCCAGTTCCAGCGACGGGTCGTATCGCCCGCGTTCGATGGCGTTGATACTCTGACGACTGACACCGACTGCGACGGCAAGTTCGGCTTGGCTCTCTCCTGCGTGCTCGCGTCGGTCTCGAACGTTGTTTTTCATGCTCGAAGTCGCAACCCGGTGTATATCACGGCAAAGACGATGAAGATACCAACAAACACCAACACGGCCCCGTCGAATGCGGCAGGAAGCGTGAGGAGCCCTTCGCTTTCAAGCAGAACGAGCCCTGGGATGGCAAGTACTCCTGTGATGGCGAGGACACTAAGTGTGTAATCGCTGGCTTTCCGTTCGAGTTCGGTATCGCGCTCGTCATAGAGCGTGACGGGACTAACCTGCCAGATGGCGAGCATCCCCAAAAACCCTGCCCAGTAAATCAGGACGCCAGCGAGATACTGCCCAATGAGTGCCCCGACCACAATCCCGATGAGTCCAACCAAGAGTGAGCCGTACATCAGTTGTTTGTGTCGTTTCCGTCTGTCGAGTCGTTGGTTTGCCGCGGTTGGTGTTTCGGTCATTGGTGAATCACGTATCACTGGTGTAAAGTGAGCTTTACAGTAAAGTCTACTTTACACGCGTATTTAATCGTTTCGCTCAGATAATAGGTTCACCATGAAACCACTCAGGCGATAGGTTCGGTACGAAAACAGACTGGCGAGAGATTAGAACGAAAAGAGGTCGATACCGCCGGTGACACCGATAACTTGTCCGGTGAGATAGTTCGATTGCTCGGAGGAAAGGTAGGCAACGAGGTTGGCAACGTCTTCTTCTTTCCCGAGTTTCCGCATCGGGGTTGCCTTTGCAATTCGAGCGAAATGTTCATCAACCTGTTCGAGCTGTTCAATCGGGAGGTCTGCTAACTGGCTGACAACGATGCTTGGCGCGATAATATTGGATGTGATTCCGTGTTGTGCACCCTCCAAGGCGAGCGTCTTCCCAAATCCAATGAAGGCGGCTTTCGTCGCGGAATAGGAGAGTTGGCCGAATCCACCCTGCCAACCGGCCATCGAAGACATGTTGATGATACGGCCCCACCCCCGTTCTTTCATGTGTGGGAAGACCTCGCGCGTGATGTTGTAGGCACCTGTAAGGTTGATAGCAATATCGCGGTCCCAGGTATCAGCATCAAAGTTTTCGACACGGTCGCGGGCATCGACCATTCCAGCGTTATTCACCAGAATGTCGATACCGCCTGTCTCTTCTTCGAGCGCCTTGACGGTGGCTGCAACATCATTGCGGTCGGTGAGGTCACACTCGATAGCGTGGGCACTCCCTGCGTAGTCACCTTCGTTGATATCGTCAGCGACCCCCTCCGCCGCTGCGAGATTAACGTCGAGAGCAACGATTTCAGCGCCCTCCTGTGCGAGCACGCGACAGTCCTCGCTACCGATCCGTCCTCCTCCACCCGTTACAACTGCGGTTTTGTCACTGAGTCCGAAATCCATGACATCCGAGGGCTTGTGTGGCAACGCATTAATCGTTATGTTAGCGAGTCACAAGCAGCGGCCAGATAGCACAATACAACGCCCAAACCGGGCACAGCGAAAACAAACCACTCCTTTACAGCAATTTGTGAAATTCAACAAATCTAGCGGTGTGTACTAAACAATGATGATGAATTAGTAGCAATTTGTTGTAATTTTCTACGTGCTTCGAATATAATAGTGCATTTGACCGACTGCGTGAAGAATATTACTACTCTAAACGAGCTATTGAATAGAAAATCTTTTCATAGAGCCATTCCGTATGAGAAAGACAACCATAGTGGTTTCAAATGCCTGAAATGGAAACTGCGACGTTCGAAACGGACCTGAGTTTGTTCAAATACGACAATTTAGAGCAGTTGCCGCAGTCCTATCGCGACCTGGAAGAGGGTGAGCGTCGCGAGCGGACGGAAGCCGCGCTAGCGGAGTTAGGTGACGATGTGGTCATTCTGGGCCACAACTACCAGCGCCGCGAAATCGTAGAACACGCGGATTTTATCGGCGACTCCTACCAGCTAAGCAAGGAAGCCGCAAACGCCGATGCGAAGTACGTCATCTTCGGTGGCGTCACGTTCATGGCCGAATCAGCGGATATCATCACGGATGACGACCAGACCGTCATTCTGCCAAGTATGGAAGCCTCGTGTCCAATGGCCGGAATGGCCGAAGCCCTGCAGGTCGATACCGCGTGGGCCGAGTTGACCGCAGAGACGGATGCAAACATCATCCCAATCACGTACATGAACTCCTATGCGGATTTGAAGGCGTTCTGTGCTGAGCAGGGCGGACTCGTCTGTACCTCCTCAAACGCACACCGGGCCTTCGAGTGGGCGTTCGACCGCGGCGACAAGATACTGTTTCTCCCCGACAAACACCTTGGCGAGAACACAGCCTACCGGCTGGGGCTGGAAGACGAACTTGCTGAGTGGGACCCGTGGAACCCCGAAAGCGACGCGGCTGCGGCCGTCGAGAAGGATATTATCCTCTGGGAAGGCTACTGTCAGGTCCACGAACGGTTCCGAGTCGACCATATCGAAGACGTTCGCTCAACGCACCCGGATGCAAACGTCGTCGTTCACCCCGAATGTCGCCGAGAGGTTGTTGAGGCCGCAGACGTTGTTGGCAGTACCGCCACGATTTGTGAGACAATCGAGAACGCAGCACCCGGTGAAACGTGGGCAATCGGGAC
>PUNZ01000196.1 GCA_003551945.1 Halovenus sp.
AGCTACTCATACGATAATAAGGTATTAGATAAAAATGGTATATCTAATACTATAATATCTAGATTTGAAGGCGCCCCACAATGTATTGAAATACCGGAGGATACTAAAAAAGGATATAAAGAAGCATACGAAGGCGATGGGGTTTATATTGATAGACCACATCAAAAGCGCGGGGTTGTTCAAAAGGGTATGATACAAACATTAAAAACAAGTGGTGACGATGTTGGGGTAGTGGTTAAACCAACAATTATAGATATGAAATCAAGTGATAGATTTGCAAGAAAACCAAATGATAAACATTGCCCTAGTTTAACAACTGATACAAGGTTAAGTGTTAAAATGCCTAACAACTTACGCATAAGAAAACTAACACCAAGAGAGTGTTTCAGACTAATGGGACTTAATGATAATCAGATTGATCGTATCGTCACAAGCGGTAACTCTAACACTCAATTATACAAACAGGCTGGAAATAGCATAGTTGTTCAAGTTTTAGAAGGTATATTTAGGGAGATGATTCTATAATGAACCACAACATGCTAACACAAGTCCACAACAGAATATATCCCCCCTACAAACCTTATATCATGCGCAGAGTCCGTCCTCCCAGACTTTTCGATTTACAAGACATTTGTGCCTACGACAGAGAAAAACGCGAGACATGGTTGATTATCCATGCTATGGGAGAGTTCTACGCTTACGGCATTGATACACCGCCCGATTTCTTTGAACACAGGCTGGTGGAAAAACTACTCGATGACAGAATTAACGATCAACCCCACATCATGCAAGAGGTATTGGAAGAAGTGAAGCAATGGGCGGTTGAATATCACATGGAGAACACCCCTCGGATAAAGGTAAAAAACAGGGTCCTTCGTAACACCCTCTTAAAAGCGGTTAGACGGACTTTTTGCGGCTACTATGTAAATAGACTGGGGGTAGGTAGAAAAACGCAAGAGAACGTAAAATCAGGGGGATTTATCGCAAAACCGGCGTTAGAGTTCATGGTATTCAAGATGTTTGCAGCGGAAGTAATCCCGCCCGATGTGTTGAGCGCGTTCGGTAATGAGAAGAAGTGTAGGTTCATAGGTAAGAAATTAGCGGAACTATTGGACTAGAGGGTAAATAAAAACACAGCATGGAGGTTCTTAAAGATGATTTAACAGAACACGATTTTTCGACAAGACAATTTTGAATGCGTAAAATATAATAAAAGGAGAGAGAAAAAATGAAACTACTGACGATTATCACTATCATGAAACTGGGGGCAAAGATTGTTGAGGAGGATAAAGAATGGTAAACCGCGCTATACTAATCGGCAGACTAACCAAATACCCCGAACTCCGAAAAACGGGGAACGGCATCCCTGTATCGAACTTCACACTTGCGGTGAAGCGCCCTTTCAAGAACCAACAGGGCGACACGGATACGGACTTTATCGAAATAACCACATGGAGAAAGAACGCCGAAACCGTTTGCGAGTACCTCCACAAGGGGGCTATGGTAGCAGTAGAAGGACGCATCGAAACAGGTTCGTTTGATGACAAGGAAGGGCAGAAACGCAAGTCCGTCAAGGTTATTGCCGACAGCGTGCAGTTCCTTGAACCCAAGCGGAAGGAAGAGCGGAAGGAAGGACAGGAGAAAGAGGGGGAAGAATAGTGTGCGCCAAATTGTTTTCCTTGCCAGATCTGATTGAATACACGGACTACGCTTTCTCCAAGTGTGACTGGGATGATGTGGAGACGGGATTAAGGTTGCTCTCGACCAAAAGATTATGCAAGCCGCACAAGAAACACATAGCAGAGACGATAACATCGTTGAACATGGGAGATATTTATGATGCGGAAAGAAAATTTTTGGATTTGGTTGAGAAATTGAGCGAAAAGTTGTATAACTATAATGGGGAGAACTATGAAGTCGATGATGACTTACCATTTTGAGGCGGCAAAGCTAAATCAATTCTTGTAGGAATAAAAAGATAGGAGAGATTAGAATGAAAAAATATGAATTGACCAATGAAACAGTTCAACTTGGGGAGGCCACATTATACCGTATTAAAGCTTTAAAAAGTTTTGGTGAGGTTGAAAAAGGGGAGATTGGTGGTTACATTGAAAGCGAAAGCAACCTGTCTCAAAAAGGTAACGCTTGGGCGTCAAATGACGTTAAAGTGTTTGGCGATGCTGTAGTATCAAATAACGCTCAGGTAGCAGGTAACGCTCGGGTGTATGGTGACGCTCAGGTAGAAGATAACGCTCGGGTGTATGATGATGCTCGGGTGTGGGGTAACGCTCGGGTATCAGATAACGCCCTGGTAACAAGTAACGCTCGGGTAACAGGTAGCGCTCAGGTGTATGGCAACGCTCTGGTATCAGGTAACGCTATGGTAGCAGATAACGCTTGTGTGTCTGATGATGCTCGGGTGTATGGTAACGCTCAGGTAGCAGATAACACTCAGGTGTATGGTGACGCTCGGGTATCAGATAACGCCCTGGTAACAAGTAACGCTCGGGTAATAGGTAGCGCTCAGGTGTATGGCAACGCTCTGGTATCAGGTAACGCTCTGGTAGCAGATAACGCTTGGG
>PUNZ01000163.1 GCA_003551945.1 Halovenus sp.
AGATACTGAACCACGCGAAGGCGGTCCAGTTCGCTCCGCTCACTGGCTGCGACTTCTCTCGTTCAAATCCCTCGTATGGCTTTCGCTGTTCACGTACGTTCACAGCAGAAAGCCGGTGGAGGGATTTGAACCCTCGGCCTATTCCTTACGAAGGAATCGCTCTGCCAGCTGAGCTACACCGGCGCGCATCTCAAGGTAGTACCGATATGACCAATAAGCGTTGCGAATCTGCATTCGTTACTGCTTCGACAGGCGCACATCAAGTACGACGTTGTACTCCTTTGGGGCATACGACCGCACCGTTCGGGTATGTTCAACTGTGACTGCATACTCCGGTTCTGCGGCCGCACGAATCGCCCGCTCGCCGGGTCCAAACAGGTCATCCTCGTGCTGGATATCATAATAATGAAGCAAACACTCCTCACCGGCTGCCGTCACTGCGGCATCCACAAACTCATCGGCAGAGTGTGGCAGGTTCATCAGAATGCGGTCGGCCCAGTCCGCATACTCACCCACAGCGGCGGAGACATCGCCCGAAATTGCAGTAATCTGGTCGGCAACATCGTTTCGCTCGGCGTTCTCCCGGAGATACTCGATTGCCGTCTCGTTGATATCGACCGCAACGACCTCAGCGCCTCGTTTGGCAATCGGAATCGCAAACGGACCCACACCCGCGAACATATCAAGAACGCGCTCTCCTGACTGAACCTGTTCGACAACGCGATGGCGCTCGGTGGCAAGTCGTGGCGAAAAGTAGACGCTCGCCAAATCAAGGACGAACTCACAACCGTACTCCCGATAGATGACCTCCGTCTCCTCGCCAGCAAGCACCTCCCAGTCTCGAACCCGCTCGGTGCCCTGAATTTTCGAAGCGCGATTCAAGACGGTTTTCACGGGGATATCCGATTCCACAATCGCATCCGCAAGCGCACGCGCCCGCTCCGGGTCGTCCTCATCAATCACAACGACCGAGCCAATGCGCTCATACGAGGGCGTAAACTCAACGAGGTCGGCCGGCATCGTCTGTGTCTCGCGGCGTGGCGGGTCACGAAAAATAATCTCCAGTTCCTCGGGGACCGCTGCCGGGTCGACGATAGGAAGATACAGCTGTCCGTCCTCGTGCGTAATCTGATACGTCGTATCGAGCAAGTCCTCCTCGGCAAGCCGGCGTCTCGTCTCCTCGCCTGCTTCCCGCTCGACCCGAACGCACGGTACGTCCATGGCTATCGGTGGGAGAGTCGACTGTGTAAATCTGCCGTTCCGGTGGCTTCCCCCTTCGGAGACCACTCACGACCCGCGCCCAAAGTCGTCTTCGAGCGCCGATAGAATTCGGTCGGAAACCCACTCGCCGCCACCGACCGGTGGCTCCGCCGGGGTTCCTGCCCACGACGCATCCCGATACGCTGCGGGCAGATACCGCTCGTAGACAGGTAACCGCTCGCGAAGCGGAACGCCAGCACCCGCCGCAATATCACGCAGTTCCTGTAGCGCGGGCCACTCGTAGTCCGGGTTGATATGGTCAGTCGTGACCGGCGAAACGCCGCCAAGGTCATCAATCCCGCAATCAACGACCTCGCGAGCAGGTGCGAGATTCGGCGGGACCTGAATAGAAATCGTCTCGGGAAGCGCAACCCGCGCCATCGCAACGGTCTGTCGGAGCGTCTCAAGCGACGGCTCGCCGCCGCTCCATCGCTCGTTTTCTACGACTGGCTGGACAATAATCTCCTGAATATGGCCGAACTCCTCATGGAGAGCGCGGATAGCAAGCAGGCTCTCAGCCCGGTCGCGTCTGTCCTCCCCGATACCAACAAGAATTCCGGTAGTGAACGGGACCCCCAACTCGCCAGCGGTTCGAATGGTCGCCAGCCGCTGCGCTGGTGATTTCTTTCGCGGGCCGCTGTGTGCGCCGACTTCGGCGGTCGTTTCGAGCATGACGCCCATACTCGCATTCAGCGGGGCGACCTGTTCCATCTCCGCTCGGGTCTGGTCACCGGGATTCGCGTGTGGGAGCAACCCTTCCGCAAGCGCAATTTCGCAGGCTTCGGCGAGATAGGAATGGATGGAGTCATGGCCCCACTCGTCCAGCTGGTCGTACATTGCGGTATATCGGTCATCCGGGTCATCGCCGAACGTAAACAGCGCCTCCGTACAGCCGGCAGCAACACCCGTTCGGACGATATCACGAATTTCATCCCGAGACAACAGCGTTGCCTCCCCCGGTGGGTCGAAGTAAGTACAGTACGTACAGGTGTACCGACAGGCTGTCGTCAGCGGGATGAAGACGTTTCGCGCAAAACTGAGTTCAGCCGCGGGGTGGACTGCCGATGGCGAAACATTCAACAGATTCTCCACAGCGCCGTCAGGAATGCGTATGCCACCATCGCCAGCGATATCGAGCCACGTTTCTCCCTCAAAAGCCAGCGACTCGTCCGCGGTTGAAACGTAGTGTGGCGGTAGGCTGTCAGTCCACAGGTCCATCTGCAACACTATCTAGGCGGAAAGAGTAAAGCAGTCACGGTCTCGCAAGGGTGTTCAGCCGTGGGTTGTGGGCCAAACACCAG
>PUNZ01000249.1 GCA_003551945.1 Halovenus sp.
AAAACCATTGGGGGAACCGGCTTTTATAACCTTGACCCCGAGGCGCACGACAAGCAGACCGTCGCCACGCTGAAAGGGCTATTTGATGCGATTATCCACGTCGAAAGCGACGGGAGCTGGACCGTCGAAAAGTAACAAATACCAACTGTTGACACCGTTCTCCCGCTGTTTAAATACAAGGACGCAAGACGTGAATATATGCAACAGCATCGCTTCTCCGACCACGCGGAATCGACAACGCTTATGCGGCAGAAAGCCGTGGAGTTGGGACAGTAATGGGTGCGATTGAGGAGATTTATGCGGACCTCGATACGGACGTCCCGGAAGAGGAGTTCCGCGAAGCCGTCGAGCAGAAAGTCGAGCAAATGGAAGGGCTGGCAGACGAAGAAACTGCGGCGATGATACTCGCGCACGAACTCGCCGACAAGGAAGTCGAAACCATCTCCGATATCAAGCCGGCGATGGACGATGTAAAGTTCCTCGCAAAAGTCGTCTCTATCGGTGACGTTCGGACCTTCGAACGGGATGACGGTGAAGGAAAAGTTATCAACGTTGAGGCAGCGGATGAAACGGGGAGCGTCTGGCTATCGTTCTGGGACGAGCAGGCAGAATCCGCGGCAAATGGTGAACTTGAAAAAGGGGATGTTCTGCGCGTACAAGGGCGACCGCGCGAAGGATTCAAAGGCCTCGAAGTGAGTGTTGACCGAGCCGAACCGGAGCCTGATGCTGATATCGAAGTCGAATTTGGCGAATCAACCATTGAATCGTTGAGTCTCGGACAATCCGATGTCTCGGTTCGGG
This sequence comes from Halovenus sp., assembly GCA_003551945.1. Classification (GTDB taxonomy): domain Archaea; phylum Halobacteriota; class Halobacteria; order Halobacteriales; family Haloarculaceae; genus Halovenus. The sequence continues at coordinate 802 of PUNZ01000249.1, forward strand.
GGCTCGTACTCGACACCGGAACCATTCGAACGTTCAGCCGCGACGATGGCTCAGAGGGGAAAGTCTCGAATCTCTCGCTCGGCGATGAAACCGGCCGAATTCGCGTGACTCTCTGGGATGAACAGGCAGACCGAGCAACGGAGCTTGCAGCCGGGACAGCCGTCGAGGTCATCGACGGCTATGTCAAAGAGCGAGATGGGAATCTCGAACTCCACGTTGGGGACCGTGGTGCGGTCGAAACGGTGGATGAGCCAGTCGAGTATGACCCTGATGCCACGCCGATAGCCGAGGTTGAAATCGACCAAACCGTCGATATCGCGGGTGTTGTGCGCTCGACTGACCCGGTCCGAACGTTTGACCGCGATGACGGCTCGGAAGGGCAGGTGCGAAACATCCGCGTACAGGATGCAACCGATGATATTCGTATCGCGCTCTGGGGCGAAAAGGCGGATATCGATGTTGCACCGGGCGATGAAATCCTAGCAGCGGATGTAACAATTCAGGATGGGTGGCAAGATGACCTCGAAGCATCCGCAGGCTGGCAATCCACGCTTGTCGTTCTCGATGACGACAGCGTCAACATTGACACCACCGAGCACGCAGCGACTGAGACGAGTGCCGAATCAAAAACAGCGTCTGCTGGTGGAAATACCAACGATAGCACGACTGGACTCGACGCGTTTGCCGACGGTAACGAACCCGAATCGACTGGCACAACAGGGGAACAGTCGGTCACAGACGGGGAAACAATCGAGTTCACCGGGACGGTAGTGCAAACCGGTGACCCAGTCGTTCTCGATAACGGAACCGAGACGATGAGCGTCATAACAAATGCACGGCTACGGCTTGGCGAGGAAGTGACTGCACGTGGAACGCTGGTTGACGAACGGCTTGACGCCGACGAAGTGCTCTGAATATCGGGCAGCGTCTCAAAAAAGCAGCCCCCTGCATGACTGTGAGAGACACACAAACTGCTCGTTACTCGGAAGATATTAATACGCCTGTTGGATATCATCGCAGTATGAGCCAGCGCTACTACGACGTTGCCGACCAGACAACCAGTAGCGCTGTCCGACTTCCTGTTTTCCGACCACGGCGGCCGGGCCGTTAGGCCCGACTATTACTATCTCTCTTGACCGGAAATCACGCCGTCTCACGAGAGGCGTGCAGGTAATTGAGATTCACGACAGACAGTACCGATTCACAACACACTAGTTCGCTACACACAACACCCCACTAAACGATGACAGAACACGAAACCGTCGCGCTTGCCTTCTCAGGCGGGCTCGACACGACCGTCTGCGTACCGCTGCTTGAAGAAGAATACGGCTACGACAAAGTTATCGGCGTCACCGTTGACGTCGGTCAGCCAGCAAAAGAGTTCGACGAGGCCGAAGAGACCGCTGAAGCGCTCGATGTCGAGCATTTCGTGGTCGATGCAAAAGAGGAGTTTGCCGACCTCTGTCTCCAGTCAGTCAAAGCAAACGCAACCTATCAGGGCTACCCACTTGGCACTGCGCTTGCTCGCCCCGTTATTGCTACGGCAATCCTTGAGGTTGCCAAAGAAGAGGGCTGCAGCGCGCTCGCACACGGCTGTACCGGAAAAGGAAACGACCAACTCCGGTTCGAAGCAGTCTGGCGTGACTCCGACCTTGACGTCATTGCCCCAATCCGCGAACTTGGACTGACCCGCGAATGGGAAAGCGAGTACGCCGCAGAGCGCAACCTTCCTGTCGAAGGTGGGTCGGAAGGACGCTAC
>PUNZ01000030.1 GCA_003551945.1 Halovenus sp.
AGCCCAACACCAGCAACGAGTGCCACGGCGACTGTCCAGAGGAGTGCCCCGATTCGAACATCCGGAATTAACGGCAGGGTATCGCCGAAAAGCGGCTCATCATCAACCGCAACGGCCCACGTAATCAACAGCGCAAGCGCAAACATGAAAATCAACCCCACGCCGCGATACTGGACGAATGTCGACCCGCCGCCCCCGGAGAGCAACCAGAGTTCTCGTGCTAGCACCACAAGGACGGTTGCAAACGCTATTTTCGAGATGTTCGGTCGCTCTCTGCGATAGTGAACGAGCGTTAACGCAAGCACGACGCCGATGAGAAATCCAAGCAGGTGGGCCTGTACGTTCACACCGACCCAGCCTGGCGGGCCCGGGGCACCCGGTGAAATGCCGGCCGTGATGACCGGATTCTGTATCGCCGCAAAAACAATGTTGACGCCGGTCATGGCAACCATCGCAACGATAGTCGCAATCGGGAAGGTAATGAGCGCAAAGCCGAGAAAGACAAAGACCGTTCCCGAAAAGCCAAGCGACCACCCCAAGGCGAAATACGATGTGATGATACTCACAGCGATGACGACTGCTGGGTAAATGACGAACGCACGAACCCACGGTTTCGATGCGACACGACTGAATCGCCCTCTCTCAATTGATGGTGCCGACGCGGCTGTCTGACTTGCACTGGCCTGTCCCGGTGGTGGGAACGCAAAGGCGCTCCGGTCAGGCGAGCGATTTCGGGAGACTGCATCAGGATAGTGGCTCCACGCATATTCGGCAATGGGGGCAATCACGAGTGTGGCGATGAGATTTCCGAGCAGGTGGCTCGTTCCGGCGTGGGCAAATCCTGCAGTTAGCATGCCTGTGACGTAGGCATAAGACCAACTGCGAAACGGAATCACCGCTGGGTCATCCCAGTGAAAGAGGCCGCTCTGTGCGAAGAGATAGAAGGCCAAAACCCCCACAATACTGATGAGTGTGCCCCATGGTACACCGGCGATAAACCGCTCACACAGGGCGGGATACCATTTCCCGCGCCCGTCGAGATACCAGGTGGAGAGGACGACAAGGCCAAGCGAGACGAGAATGCCAATTTGGACGAAGATGCTATCAGCCGGCACGATAGTTCACATATTTGGTGCCAGCATTGTGAATGGTTCGGCTTTGTGGGCGAGCCACCGGTTCGACGGTGGGCTTTTACGCTGATGTCACTGGTTGCCTGCCGCGGTCCGAGCAGTTTTTTCCTTTCGTCCCCTGTCAGTTGGTATGGACCTTACAGAACTCGAAGCACTTGTCGAGAGCGAACTCCCCGATGCGACAGTCGAATTTTCACGCGCCCGAGGGCCAGAGGATGACGACCACCTCGCAGCAACGGTCGTCTCGTCCGCATTCGAGGGAGAGTCACTGGTAAATCAGCACCAACTCGTGTACGACGCACTCGGCGACCGGATGACGACCGACATTCATGCGTTGGAGCTGAAAACGTACACGCCGGACGAATACGATAGCTAACTCCTCTCGGTGCGCCGCCAGTTATCGACTCCCCGAGCAGCAAGCTGTGCCACCCGAAGCGGCTCGGGCCGGGGCGATGAGGTCTCGCCTTCAGAGCAAAAGGCACGGACAACCTCAGCAATACTGTCGATATCGCCTGCCGCGCGGACAAACAATGACCCCGTACCGGCCTGAATTCGGTGGCGGGTGGGCTGTCGGCGGTAAGTTTCAATCCGTGCAGTTGCTGTGCGCTCGGACAACTCCCGTCTGAGGGCTGGTTCAAGCCCATCGCTTTCCGCAAAGCTCACAGAGAGCGTTGGACAGTCGATTCTTTCGGCAATCTGTTCGATATCGAGTATATTGAACCAGGCAGGGGCGATGCCGGCAATGAATAGATACTGTATATCGGGACGGTCCAGTCGGTCAACCATGGATATGACGGCTTCTGTCGCATCAGTCCCACCAACTGTACACGAACCGACAACGAAGTCATCAACGACGCCGTTTGCACTCATGACACAGCCAACGAGGGTGCTGTGACCAGCGGTCCCATCGGTTCCGTGGCCTCCACGGTAGGACTCGGCGATACCAAGCGCGCGAGTGCCCGGCTTCACGTGTCCTTAATGTCTTTCAACCGATTCAGAAGTTCGTCGTTTGAGGCCGTAAACTCAAACTGAACGTCGCCGTCGTGTTCGCTCTCCGCAGTGGAGATACCGTCTTCGTCATCAAAATCAGCGTCGTACTCCTGATTTTCCTGTTCGGATTCGTCGTAGCTCCCGAATCCCATATATGCTATGCTATGACCTGTACACTGAAAAATTGCTCGGCGAAGTGGCTGCTTTCACGGCCCTCGTGGGTCATTTTGAAATGGGTTGCACTCGTCGTCTCCTGTATGACCGTTATCGACGTGACGAAAGACGCGGACACGTTTACTGCAAACGTCTATCTCGTACTGGGTGGGAAATCAACGCTTATCGACGCCGGAACGATGCCCGGCGTTGAAGATGTTGTTCGCGAACACACCGACGATATTGACCAGGTCGTCTTGACTCATCAGCACGGTGACCATGTCGGGGAACTTGCTGCTGTTTTGTCCGCCTTCGATGTTGAACTGCATGCGTTTGGTCCACACCCGGAACGAACAAATGCACTGGCAGACGGAGACGAACTCGAAATTGGCGATGAGATATTCGAGGTCGTTCACACGCCTGGCCATGCTGATGACCACATCTCACTGGTGAGCGACCAGGCGCTCATTTCCGGCGATGTTGTCGTTTACAATGACGGGGCCTTTGATGACGGGAGTTTCGGGCGGACGGACATGCCGGGCCAATCACGCGACGTGCTCATCGAAAGTATTGAGAAATTGCTTGCTCGGATGCCAGACAGTGTTTCAGCGATGTATGCTGGCCACGGTGATGTCTATGAAGGTGATGTCAAGACGGTTGTCGAGCGAGCCCTCTCACGAGCAAAGCGGAAAGAGCCAAAATACCCGGACGACGGGTAGTGAATCCGGTATCCGACTGGAGCGTTCGGGTGGGGGAACAGATGAGCGCTCCGAGCGGACACCGACTATGGTGGGGATAGTGGGTGGGGGTGGGAAACTACTGGTCGCCCATGAAGGGCCACGGGGGGATGGGGGGTGTGGCCGCCCACGGACGGTCGTCCAGGTGGTGGCATGGCCACATGCGGAAACAGATTCAAGCGAGTGCGACACTCGGCAATTACCGAGTCAGCAGGCTCTATGCTACGCACACAACTGTGTACGCCGCTTTTGTTCCCGTCGTGTCTCGGTCACCGTAGACGTACAGACCGGACAGACGAGAACTTCGCTTGTTGCCGTTTCCCGGGTCCGCCAGTCACCATCAGTTGGGCTTTCGTGCCAGCAGTCCGGACAGAAGAGTCTATTCTTCTGCGGTGTGGCACGCGCCTGCGATGGGTGGTCGGCGGTCGTTGGTGGCATGCAATTTATAGTAGGCGGTATTTACACATAAGGCTGACGCTGGCTACCAAACTATACCAATTAATGACGATGATTGGAAGTTTGTTACATTCTCTAGCTTATATTCGCAGATTATTACACGGATTAAAATTAGCGACGGTGTCGCACCAAATCTGTGGCAAAAGCTAGTTACTGCTCGGAGATAAACCTTGCTTGCATTCCCAGTAGCGTGAAAGAAATAACTGTCCGGCGTTTCCTATCCTTGCAGCCGTCTGCATTGGCTCAGCGCGTTGCAATTGGTTGCACGAAACAGCGTTGCGTTCAGCTCTTGACGACCGGAACCGACCCAATCAGGCGCTTCGCTTTTCGCGGGCTTTCGGACGGAGGTTACCGTAGCCGCATTTCCGGCAGTTCGATGCCTTTTGTGAGTTTCGGGCGTTACAGCGCATACAAATCTGGGCCGCGAAGAGTCGCTTCTCGGCCTTGTCGAATGAAGCCATATCCGTGGGTTGTCATCACGACAAGTAAGGGTTTCGTAACGTCTGCCACAATTCTGTGTGGACTACTTACCCAAAATATGCCGCCAACCGTTCGGCAGCGGTCTCAACGCGCGGTGTCACCAGTGCAAATCGTAACCAGTCCGCACGAGATTCACCAAACGCTTCGCCAGGCATTCCCGCAACACCTGCATCGTCTATTAACGTCTCAACGTTCTCCATGGTACCGGGAAAGCCAGGGAAGCGCGCAAGCACGTAAAAACCTCCCTCTGGTTTTGTATATGCTGCTCCCGCTGCATCCAGTGCAGTCGTGAACATCTTAATCCGCCTGGTCAGGCGGTCCCGTGTGTCCTGATAATAGGTCGGTTCAGTCTCCTGCAGTGCGTGATAGACTGCCTGTTGCACTGGACGTGAACCTGTGACGTTCGTCAGCATATGCTGTGTCCGAGCGCGCTCAAAGAGGGCAGCGGTTGGGCCATCACGCTCAGGGAACACAGCGTATCCAACCCGCCAGCCGGTGATTGCCATTGACTTTGAGAAGCTATTGGTGACAATACGGTTCGGTGAGTCGACGTGCAACGCCGAAGAGAAGTTCCCGCCGTAATCAAAGTGGTCATACACTTCGTCGCTCACCAGCACCGCATCGTGGGACTCGGCAAGCCCAACGAGCGCCTCCATTGTCGATGCCGGATACGTCACCCCAAGTGGGTTATTTGGCGTATTCACCACGATGACGGCCGTCTCGTCGCTTATAACCTCGGCAACGTGGTCGGGCGCAACGTGTCCATCATCCGCTGCTGGGACGAACGAGACATCGGCACCAAGCAACTGTGCGCGTCCGACGTAATAGGGATAGACGGGGTCGACAAGCACTATTTCGGAGCCCGGAAACTGTTCGAAGCCAGCACTCATCGCGAGGTGATTTGCTTCCCCGGCACCGTTCGTGACAATCACCTGATTTCGCTTGACTCCACGACGGCTGGCAATCTCATCACGAAGGTCTGTCAAACCGATACTCGGAGGATACTGAAACTCCGACGAATCTGCCTGTGCGTACGATGTAAGCCCTTCCCGAAGGGCTTGCGGTGGTTCCCAATCCGGGTTCCCGCTGACCATATCCACCACATCGCGCTCTGCCCGGCGTGCATACTGCATCACGCGAAAAAACTGCGGTGTCTCGTAATCCATACCGGCTTTCCGTTCGGAGGATACGTGTGCGTTACTCTTCCAGCGCCTCGTCTATCTCCGCATCATCGAGCTGGTGTGGGTCGAGTCCAGGGTCTTCGACTTTCGGTGCCCCCAGCGCAAGTACTGTGCCGCCATCTTCGCTGATGCACCGGTGACCGCGACCAATCATCGGCGCAGCGAACCAAAAGCTTCCTTCGTCAACTTCGATGAACTCTTCTTCGCCGGAGCGGCCGACTTTCACCGAAAACGTCCCATCAAGGACGTAGAATACCTCTTCCTGTTCGCTGTGGGCGTGATACTGGATTTCATCACCTTCGTCAAAGTACCAGATATTGACGCTCAGATTTTCACAGCCAAGCGCCTCTCCCACCGCACGAATATCGTGGTCCGGCGGGATTTCGGCTATTTCCGAAAGGTCTGTAACCGGAACGTCTTCGGTATCGGTGACAGCATATTCCATGGCACCAGAGTGCACGACGGCAAGCCTCAAATAAGCTTGCGTCGAGAACCGGACGCTGATTGCCACAGGTCACTCGTCTGTGTGACGGTTCGGCACGTGCGTGTCATCCGGTTGTGGCCGTCTTGTTGGCTGTTGTTGCGGGGTCCGTTCCGGATCACCCGACTGTCTCCGTGGGTGTTGCTGGCCATGCGGCGGTTGACCTCCTGGTGGTCTACTTGTCGGTGGCTGGCTGACCTCCTGGTATTCATGCGTCGGTTGCTCGTTCCCGCCGAGCAATGCAGACGCGCTCTGGCCGAGGACGTAGGCAACGACGTTGCTCACATACAGGAGAATAACGGTAATCCCCAGTCCAATTGGAACCGCAAGGAGCGACTCTTCTAGAGTGCTGATATTCCAGCCGACCGGTTCGTCGTTGACGGTCACCAGCTCGACAAAGTGTGGGTAATGAACTGGCGCTGTGACCAGTTGTACTGCGCTTACGAGCGAGAATACGAGTATAAACCCGAGGATACCGGCCCAGAATTTCAGGAGCAAAAAGCCAAGCGAACGCCACGTTGATGGGGCGTCGATATACCGACGCACTTGCATAATTGTGCCATCGTCTGGCTGTCGGTTAAGGTCGCTCGGTGGCGTTATCGAGACGGCAAGCAAGGCGTTTGCAAGCCAGCGCTCGAACCCGCCAAGGATTCTCCCGCCGAGGATTGTTGCAACGAGGATAGCAATCCCCACGAGAAAGAACGCAAACACGGTTCCGAACACAAAACCAAACAGGAGAAGCATAAAATACAGCATCCCCAACGGGAAGGCAAGCAAAAGATAAAAGACGTTTTTGTAAGTCTGGAGGTTGGTAAGTACGCCAAGAACCGATTGTATCGATATATTCCCGCTCCCGGTTTGGTGACCCCCATCCATCGTCTATCGGGTGATTTTATCCACATGGTAAAATTAGTTTGCCACTGTTTCTGTGCGAGAACACGGCCTCTCACGACAGACGAACCCGCTCGCGTTCGGAGACAGGAAATGGGTTGTCGGCCGCCTCTACCGACTCTGTTTCCTCTAGCAGACAGGCATCAAGCTCGCGCTTGAGTGCTTGCTCGTCAAGGCTCTTGCCGATACAGACAATCTGTGTCTCCCGGTCGCCGTACTCCTCCGTCCAGTTTGGGTCCCGGAGCTTTCGGTACTGGTCTTGTTGGTCAGTTGGTAGGGAGGCAATCCATCTGCCAGCAACGGTTACCTCTGCCTCATGACCCGCAAGCGAGAGGGTCAGGGCGTGTTTCGGACGGCCTGCAACATGGAGCCACCCCTTTGCTCGGAGCAACTCGGCGGGTGTCGTACGCAAGAAATCTGCAAGCCGCTCGGGATGCATTGGCGCAGGCTGGTGATAGACGAACGAATCGACGTTGTAAATCTCTGGAGGGTGAACGTGGTCGTGTCCGTCATCATGGCCATGGTGGCGTCCGTGGCTCTGTTTGTCACCGTGTATCTGTTCGGTCTCTTCGTGTTCTTGAGTTGACCGGTGGGCTTCGAGTGCCTGCTTCCAACTGGCGGATGCCTCAACTTCGGCCGGGTCAAACCCGCCGGTTCCGAGTATATACTCAGCGTTGACTTCCCCGTATGTTGTTGATAACAGTCGTGCGGAGGGTTGGAACGCACGCAACGTCTCTTCGATAACGGCTTGCTCATCGTCGCTGATGAGGTCTGTTTTGTTGAGTATGAGGGTATCGCAGAACTCAACTCCATCGACGATAAGGTCAGAAAGCGGTCGGCCATCTTCATCGGTCCCGTGTCGACGGGGTTTGCCTTTCTCAAAGGCGTCGTAGAACTGCCGGGCATCAACGACCGTCGCAACGGTATCGAGTTCGTAAAACGGCGCAGCACGCCCCTGGACGAACTGTCTAGCTACCGCTTTCGGCTCCGAAATTCCGGAGGGTTCCACCAGCAACTGCTCGAACTCGTGACCGGTTGCCAACTCGAGTAACGCCTCTTCGAGTTCGCCCGCCATCCCACAGCAGATGCAGCCGTTCGAGAGCTCGATAACGTCCTGCTCTTCAAACTCACGGCTGATGAACTCAGCGTCGACGTTGACCTCACCCATATCGTTGACTAACACCGCAACGTCATGCTCGTGTTCATCCGTCAGGATGGCGTTGACGAGCGTCGTCTTTCCGGCACCGAGAATCCCCGACAGTATCGTTACTGGAATCGTCATCAATCGTCCGCCAGCACGAGTTCACGCTGGGTGTCGGTGCCAAATGGGTCCGGATAGCTGTCCCAGTCCTCTTCCATTTCCGCATCGGTCAACAAGCAGTCTTCAAGCCACTCCTCAAGCGCTTCGGGCCCGTATTCGCGACCGATAAAGACAAGTTCGTGTGACCGGTCACCCCACGTTTCGTCCCACTCCTCGCGCAGGTTCGGCACCCGTTCGAGATACAGCTGCTGTTGTTCTGGCGGGAGTGTTGCGACCCACTGCCCACCTGGTCCTGCTCTGACCGATTGGCCAGCCTTATCGAGGCCCATTGCGACATCTTCGCGCCCCGCCGACCAGAAAAAGCCCTTGGCGCGGATAATTTCCGAGGGGAGATTCCGCAGGAGTTGGGCGAACCGCTCAGGATGGAACGGCCTGGTTGCACGGAAGACAAACGATTCGACGCCGTGTTCCTCTGCTGGGTCGTGGTGGTGTTCGTGTTTGAGTTCGTGTTTCCAGCCGGCAGACTGCTGTGCCTCGTCGAAATCGAACCGTTCAGTATCGAGAATATCTTTTGGGTCAGTCTCTCCGAACTCGGTTCGGATAATTTTCGCACGCGGCTGAAGCCGTCTGAGAACCGCTTCGATTTCGTCAAGGTCACCGTCGGGGACCAGGTCACATTTGTTCAACAACAGGACATCACAGAATTCAATCTGGTCCATCAGTACTTCTTCGGGAACCCTGTCAGTACCACCTTCGACCTCGCCCGTGGTTAACGACTGCCCGGAATTGAATCCCTCGTACATCGCGTGTGCATCGACGACCGAAACCATGGTGTCGAGTCGGTAATCCTCGGTCGGGTCGTACGGGAGGTCATCGATGCCGAGTGTGAACGTCTGTGCGACTGGAATCGGTTCGGAAATGCCAGATGATTCGATTAAAAGATAATCAAACTCGCGTTTTGCAGCCAACTGTTCGACCGATTCGAGCATATCGCCCCGGAGTCGACAGCAGATACAGCCGTTCGAGAGCTCGATGATCTCCTCGTCCGTCTGTGAAAGTGCTGATTGTTGTTCAATGTGTTCGGCATCGATGTTGACCTCACCCATGTCGTTGACCACGACCGCAATGTTGTGACCGTGGTCCGCTGTCAAGAGGTGATTCAACGTCGTTGTCTTTCCTGCACCGAGCGCACCGGACAACACCGTGACTGGAATTTGTTCGCGCATGGCTAATATTATTAATCTATGCTAATAAATTACTAGTTATTACGATTTCAAACTACTATGATAATAAAGCATATGACCGCGGACCGCTAACAGCGAGTTATGCCTGTGGTCAGTATTTCGATGCCCGGTGACCTCCTTTCGGAACTTGATGCGTATATCGAGGCGCACGGATACAGCGGACGGAGCGAAGCGCTTAGGGAAGGAACCAGAGAGCTACTCGCTGAAGGTGCTGGCGAATCGCTTGCCAATAGGGACCGAACCGTCTGTATCGTCATGGTCCTGTTCGAACAGGATGTGTCGGTCGAGGTTGCTCTCTCGTCGCTCCGACATCGCCACGCTGACCTCGTCACTGATACGTTACACAGTCACGTCGGGACGTGTTGTTTCGAGCTCTACGTGGTCGAAGGAGCACCCGATGCTATCGGCTCGTTTGTTGCCAAGACCCGTTCGGTCGATGGCATCGACTCTGTCGAACACTCACCGGTTCCGGCCGCAACCCAGAAACTGTAATCTCAAAACATCCCGCGTTCGTCGAGCAACTTCTGGTACATCGAGACGTACTGCTGGATTACTTCCCCGTGGGTAAACTCAGACCAGCGTTCGTCGCTTTCTCGTCGCTCATACTCGCCTGAAGCGGCAATCGCATCGGCAATCTGTTGTGGATTCGTCACCCGGAAACTCCGGTCGTAGTTCTCGATAAGTTCGTGCGCGGATGATTCTGCCTGGTACTCGACAACACCGAGACAGCCACAGGCAAGCGCCCAGAGCAATTCTGTGGGGAACTCCTCGCGTCGAGCGGTCTGTGCGAAGACGTGCGCACCTTGATAGATACTGACTCGTTCTTCGCGGTCAATCTCGCCGACGAACTCGACGCGGTCATCGATACGCAGATCGGCGGTCTCTTGTTCATACTCTTCACGCAGGGGGCCGTCACCGATAATCGTCGCCGACCAGTCACGGGTTCGCAACTCTGCCAATCCCAGCAACAGGTCGCCGAGGTTTGCCGTCTCGTCAAGTCGGTGGGCATAGACAATCTCACCGTTTTCCTTCGGCGAAACCGCCTCAAGTACCGACCAGTCGATACTCTCTGGAATGACAATCGTCCGGTTTCCATCCGCCCCCAGCTCTCTGACTTCCGTCCGTATCAGTTCAGACGGCGTGATGACGCGGGTTGGTCGCTTGACTGCAGTGGTGAGAAACCGGTCGCTCGAATCAAGCATTTCGTCACCAGCCCACTCCAGCACGAGCGGGATGCGACCGAGTTTGCTCGCGGTTAGGGCAGCCATCACCTGTCCGGGTGGGGTTGCTCGGACGTGAATGATATCCGGCCGGTACCGAAGCAACTGCGTCGGTAGTCGGAGCGCAAACGATGAGCTACTTCCGAGTGTCACGGCGCGATGAGTCAACCCGTCATCTTCGAACTCGTCGCTTTCTCCATCCCACCATTGCTGACAAAAGAGCGTCACCTCGTGACCGCGCGCGTCAAGCAATCGTGCGATGCGCTCGAACCGACGGGCACCCACAGTGTCGGCCTGACGCGTGGTCTCCATCGAGACGAACGCAATGCGCATACTGATGACCGTTGTCGGGAGGTGTGAAAAATCCCGCCATCTTCCGCTGGTACCCGCTCACTTGCCTGTCCGAAACGAAAAATCACAAGACGGCGCGGAGTGCGTGAGCGACCCCATCGAGATAATATCGACACCAGTCTTCGCATACGCGGGAACTGTCTCCAGTGTGATGCCACCACTCGCCTCCGCAAGCGCCATATTGTCCAGCAGTGATACACCGCGCTCGACTTCATCCGGCGACATATTGTCGAAGAGAACGATATCCGCCCCCGCCTCCGCTGCTTGCCTTCCATCTTGGGGCCGTTCGACCTCGACTTCGATCTGTGTGGCAAAGGAAACCCGCTCACGAAAGTGGGAGATTGCCGCTTCGAGCCCGAGTTCAGCGATATGGTTGTCCTTGACCATCACCATGTGCGAGAGGTCGAGACGGTGGGTGTCACCGCCACCCGCAACAACGGCTCGCTTTTCAATCCCACGCAACCCCGGTGTCGTCTTCCGAGTACCGGCTATCCGAACCCCATCGGAGACCTCCTGTGCAGCAGTAACTGCCTGTCGTGTCAGCGTCGCAATACCCGATGCGTGTCCAACGATGTTGACCACCACGCGCTCGCCGCGGAGGACAGCCTGCGCTGGGCCTGAAACCGCAAGCACGGTCTCACCGGCTTCAATTCGGTCTCCTTCTGACACGCCATCTGTTAGCTCCACCCCAAGGTACTCGAAGACTGCACGGGCCGGTTCGAGACCAGCTACCACCCCATCTTCGTTCGCAACGAGTTGGCCTGTTGTCTCGCCGGGAACCTCGTTCGTCACGTCATGGTGGCCGAGGTCTTCTTTGAGCCACTGTTCAATTTGGGTGTTCGTGACGACCATCGTTACTGTGTCTCCGGTACTGCTGGCTCCGTAGATACCTCTTCGACCAAATAATGGCAGCCGATGGACTCGTCATTCTTCGCAGCCGCCCGTGCGATGAGCAAGGAGACGACCGCCGCCGACCGGAGTTCATACAGCGAACGCGATGTTCGCGTCCGCGCATAGGCATCAACTTCACCTTTCAATCGTCGCAACAGTGCCTGCGCTCGGCGTAATCCGTCCGGTGTCCGCTTGATGCCGACCTGCTCGTCCATCACGTGACGCAGTCGATGGAACTTTTCGCGGGCAAACCGCTCGGGAAGGGCTGGGTCGCGCTGGAGCAACTCTGGCGGGGCAATTGTTTCAACTGGGTTCCCGACCGCATCCTCGCCCGCTCGGAGTCCCCAGACGAGCCCTTCGAGCAGTGAGGTACTTGCCAACCGATTGGCCCCGTGCACTCCTGTCCGAGCGCACTCGCCGACCGCGTACAGTC
>PUNZ01000182.1 GCA_003551945.1 Halovenus sp.
ATAAAGGTCATTATACCATAAAGCAGCAGCGATTTTTTATGAACACTTGCTATTCATTATGCGGTATATTTATGGCTAATAAAAATCAGCATAAGATCATTCATCTTTGTTTTTGGCATAATAGAATCTAGGAGAACGGCAGTCGAAATTCTAGAGGCTTGGCTTCCAAAAAAGAGGAGCCACTGAGTACATCCTATAATAACCTCCTTAAGCCAAAAATAAGGGGGTACGAAAGGAATGATGTCAGTGGCTCAAGCAAATTATATCAAAGAACTCCGCGAGAAGGAAGGGGCCAGTATTTCAGAAATCGCAAGAAGGCTGAATATCAGCTGGCAAACGGCAAAAAAGTATGCCGACGGAAACATCGAAGTGTATCCGGCACCAAGACGTTCACAAAGCCGTCCTGTAATGGACTCGTACGAAGAATTTATAATGGCCTGGTTGGAAGAGGATGAACGAAAAAGAAGGAATCAGCGACGAACGGCCCAAAAGATTTACAAGCAATTGCGTGGTATTGGCTATGCAGGCTCAGAAAGAACAGTTCGCGTTTATGTAGCTAAGATGCGAAAAAAGCTGGAAGAAAAAATGAGAAAAAGGCATGAGCAATTTATCCGATTAGAGCATCCATGTGGTGAAGCACAGGTAGATTTTGGAGAATTCTATGCTCTTGATTCGTACAGTAACAAAGAGATCAGACGGTACCACTTGGTTATGTCATTCCCGCACAGCAACAGCAGGTACTGCTGTGTTTTCCCTGCTCAAAATAGCGAATGCCTGTTTACTGGTCTCACAATGATGTTTGAAGAAATTGGGGGTGTTCCCCCTTATATCCTATTTGACAATTTAAGGCCTGTGGTAAAGAAAATTGTAAGCAAGACAAAACGAGATTTAACAGATGCTTTTCTAGATTTTGCTCAGAAGTATCGATTCACCTATAAATTTTGTAATCCCGGAAGCGGTTGGGAAAAAGGGCATACAGAGGGAAGTGTTGGATATATTCGGCGTAATCATTTGACACCTATACCCTTAATTGATGATTTTATGGAATTCAATAAAAGCCTGTCTAAAGGACTGAGTGAAGACAGAAAACAATTGCACTACAAGAAAAAGAAACCCATTGAAGAACTCTGGCTGGAAGATGCATCAACCTTATTAGACCTTCCTGAGACGCCCTATGAGGCCGTCAGCGGGGCTACAGCGGTAGTCAACAAGTATGGAGAGGTCAAAGTGAGGGGCGAGGTGTACCACGTCCCTAAAGCGCACCCTAAGCAGCAGGTGTTCATAAAACTCCGCTGGGATACAATTGAAGTCTTCGATAAGTACTGCGAGGTACAATTGTGCAAGAGTCCAAGGACTTACGTGCTCAAAGCTGACGATATAGACTGGGCTGGAGAGTTAGAAATATACCGGTATAAACCAAGAGCTATTGAACAAGCGACCTATCTCAAGGCTCTACCAGCCATAGTAAGAGAGTATTTACTGCCTAGTACTTTAAACGAGCGTCGAGAGCGAGTACGCAATGTTCTATCTCTGCTGGAGAACCATACCATATCAGAGGTGGCAAAAGCGATTCAGAAAGGTATGGATTATAACACCCTAGATCTGGCTAGCCTAGTTATGCTGGCTGGATATTCCAAGCACTCTGAAACTCCAAAACCTCTGACGGATCCATGGACGCCTTTTTCTGTAGTTGGATGGAACCCTGATCTTACAGCGTATGATTACTTGTCACCAGGGAGGGTACATCATGAGTAGATTGACAGAGATATGCAAGGAATTAAAAATAGCTGACCTTGATTCCCTGCTCTCAGAGGTACCCTTCAAAGAGGAAAGACAGTATGTAACAGAATTGATGGAATTGGTTTTAGATAAGCGCAATACAAATCGGGTTCAGCGGCTGATCAAACAGGCAAAGTTCCCTACTCTCAAGACATTAGAAGAATATGACTTCACGAAAATAACATTCCCCCTGAGCATTGATCAAGAGAGTATTGTGTCGTTAGATTTTGTAGAACGAAGAGAGAACATATGTATGTTAGGTAGCTGCGGGACTGGTAAAACTAGCCTGGCTATTGCATTAGGGATCAAAGCTTGTGCTCAAGGAAAAACAGTGCGATTCTATCGTACCATAGATCTTGCTAATGAGCTAGTGGAGCAATATGACAAAGGAAAACTCAGCGGGCTTATGAAGAAAATCAGTAAAGCAGAAATTTTGGTTTTGGACGAAATTGGATATGTGCCGTTTAACAAAAGGGCATCAGAGCTTCTGTTTTCCGTGATCTCCAACAGTTACGAACATCAAAGTATAATCATAACAACAAACTTGGATTTTGGCCGCTGGACAGAGGTATTTGGAGATGATCGACTCACTGCAGCCTTGATTGATAGGATTGTTCATCATGCACACATACTTGCGTTTTCCGGTCCTAGCATGCGTTTAGAACAAGCAATGGCTAGACGACCTAAAATTTCGGAAGAAAAAACTTAATTTGGAAAAATTTCCCCCTCCCTCGGGAGGGGGACTCAACCCCTAACCCCCTAACC
>PUNZ01000015.1 GCA_003551945.1 Halovenus sp.
TCGCAGACGGGATGGAGCCGGTCCGACCCGGGGACAATGTCGATATCGATGTCGAACTCGAGGATACTGGCTTCGAGGAAGAAACTGTCGTCTGGCTCGAAGGCTTCGACGGGGATATCGTCGCCGTTTCCGACTACCACCCAGATGAAGATGGTGACCATGTTACCCTCGAGTGGACCGACATGGACGAACCCACAGCGTTGGACGAAACGGATGTGACGGTTCGAACCGGCACGGACCACGAAAACCTTACCCTCGAGGTCGAACCGCGGGCAGTCGTGACTGACGTGTCGACCAGCGGCGGCCCGGTCCCAGAAGGCGAAAGTGGTTCGGTTGAAGTCGAAGCCGAACTCGAGAGTCTCGGCGGGGACATCATTGATGAAGTTTCTCTCGAGGGTGATGGCGTCGACGATGAGCAAGACGTCGCAATCGATGCAGAGGGTACAACGAACGTCACCTTCGAGTACGATGCCACCGGAGCCGAACGCACCCACCGGGTGACGGTTACTACCGCAACAGACGACGGTGAAGAAGATGGGTTAGTCGTCCTCGAGCGTGATGGACCGGTTTGTAGCGATGTCGAGTACGAGGGTGACGGCTCTGAAGCGGATCCATACCAAATCAGTAACGTGGATCAATTGCAGTGTATCGGTGAAGATGGAGAGAGTGGACAGACGCTCGAGGATCATTACGAACTCGTTGATGATATCGACGCCCAAGGGACCGAGCATTGGAACCCCACTAAACACTCATCAGATACGAAAACAGCCCCAGAAGGAGAATTCAGCCAGGGAGACGAAATACAATTATCTGAGACACCGATAATTAAGGACAGCGTAGAAGTCGAGGCCACACGAAATTCCTGGTTGCAAGGTGACCCAGAATTTGAGTTGGTTGATGCAGAGGAGGGCATTGTAAGGATAACAGATAATCCATCGTTTGGTAATGACTGGTCCGAGTTGAGATTCGATTATCGAGCTATCGACAGAGAGGATGGTGACCCCGAAGGGTTTGAGCCAATCGGATCTGGATCTCCAGGTTCGGACTTCAGTGGCAATTTATACGGAAATGGTCATAAAATCGAGGGCTTAACCATTGATAGACCAGGTGAAGATGGGGTGGGCTTGATCGGGGTAGCTGGTCGAGACAACCAACAGACAGAGGAAACTATTGGTGATGGTGCGTACGTCGACCAGCTTCGGTTAGTTGATATTGAAGTGTATGGAAATAAAGAAGTGGGTGGTCTTGGAGGAAATTATGGCGGGACAGTTGAAAATGTTTCCGTGGCTGGAAAGGTTGCGGCCGAAGAGCAGCGAGCTGCCATTGTGATTGGGCGAGCGAATAATGCCGATCTTTCAAATAGGATTGTTGCTATTGGAGAGGTTTCGGGTGGTCAAACCGCTGAACCCGTTGACAGAGGCATTGGTGCGATCGTTGGAAGACCGTCCTGGTATACCACACTCGACACTGGATATGCACGTGCAGACGTGACAGGACCTGAAAATGTGGGTGGTTTGATGGGTACCTCTTCACGGTATGCATCTGAATTCTATGAAATGTATTTTGTGGGTGAAGTTACAGCAAACCAGAACCCTGAGACAGCGGGTGCAGTGACTGGACTAATTGAGTCGCCTCCCGGTGGGGACGGTGGTGTGGATGTGTTCGACTCAAGTGTGTACTGGGAATCCAACGCTGCGGATAGAGGGTGGGGCTCTCAAGAATCTGGGGCTAATTTTATCGACGAAATGTTAGAGCGCAGTGATGAAAATATGCGAGGTGTTGATGCAAACAAAGATCATAAACTTGGGAACCTCGAGTTTGAGGAAGATGGTGGTGATTGGGTCGCCATCCCCGACGACTACCCACGATTCGCCTGGGAACTCGAGGCTGAAGGCCAGTTCGATATCGAGATCATCGACGTCGATGACGATATCGCCGGTGGTGAACTGCTCGAGGTGGACGTCGACGTCACGAGCAACTACCAGGATGGTGACGCGGAGAACGTCACTCGGAATATCGTCCTCGAGGACCCCGATGGTAACACCGTCGATACGCAAGCCGTTACCCTTCCCAGCACTCCAGGTGATGTGGAATCCACCGAGCGCACGTTGATCTGGCAAACCGATCCGGATGACCACGGCGAGGGCGAGATCACGGTCACGGTCGAAGAACAGGAAGATAGCGAGTCGATCGATATCCGTGAACCCGACGAGAGCGAGGATGGTATTGGGAATCCCGGTGATCCATTATTCGGCGATGGGCTTTCCGGGGATTCATCACCAAGTGAATACAGTGGTGGTCCAGGGTCCTCGGATCGGGACGAGGATGAGCACGGACCGGATATCACCGTCGACATCGACGGCGTCGAGGTTGACTGAGGACTCGAGTCCGTTTTCGCTTTTCGCTGCCCCCCTCTGTGCTTGGAGTAACGCTTGATGCGTGTGAACCAGCAGTCACACTCGAGGAGGATATGGCTGTAATGAATGGGCCTCGAGGGTGACGCCGTAGCTGTTCATCCGAGGGAGTTCA
>PUNZ01000001.1 GCA_003551945.1 Halovenus sp.
CAAACAGCACTCCCCGTCCCGGATTCGTGGCGAAGCGATATCTCGTCACACGAAGGAATCTCGTTTTAATTGTATTGTTGCCTTCGAAGGACATTGGTGGTATTTCGCTCACCTGAACCAATCTGTGGTTCCTACCTTCTAAGGAAAGCGGGCTGAATCATCCTGAAATTTACACCAAGTTGCGTTCTTCGCCCTCAATCCTGTCCTGTTCCGAGCGATTAGCGTCGGTGGTTGTTTTCTGGCCAGCCTTTTGTGCGTGCGTGCCCACTGGACAACTAATGGACGAGACGGACGACAGAACGGAATCACACAGCGACTCAGTTGCCGGAGAAGCCGACCAGAGCGACACCTCGGATACAGCAACCGAACTCCCCGCTCACGAATATCCACATCCAAAACAGACAACAGATGAACCTTTCTCTTTCGATTATGCTGAGAGCGACGATGCGTCTGCGGAGATAAATGAAGAGACAAAAAGCAACGTGGCCGGCTCGCTGGACCGATTGGAGCCGCTCGAACCGCAAGAAATCAACCTCGAAAATGCTGCTTTTGTCTTGCTCGGTGTCTTGCTTGTCGTTGGGTTTCTTCTCGGAGCCCTTCTTGGGCTCTGAGCCGTCAGTCGTACAGTGAGAACTCGTCTGTTAGCTCTGCAACACGCTCGCTAACCGCTGTTTTGACGGCCTCGTCGTCGTAGTTTTCGACGACGCGCGCGATAAGGTCGGCCACCTCTCGCGTTGCCTCTTCATCGAAGCCACGCGTGGTCAACCCTGGCGTCCCGGCCCGAATACCGGATGGGTTGAACGCAGAGCGCGTCTCACCTGGAACGGTGTTTGCGTTCAGGACGATTCCTGTCTCTTCGAGTGCCTCTTCTGCATCCTTTCCGGTCGTATCCGGATGGGATTCTCTGAGGTCAACCAACACGAGGTGGTTATCGGTTCCATCGGAAACCAGCGAAAAGCCGTGTTCTTGCAGTTGGTCAGCGAGTGCTTTGGCGTTATCCACGACCTGTTGGGCATACTCTTTGAACGCTGGTTCAAGCGCTTCACCAAATCCGACTGCCTTCCCGGCAACGTTGTGCATCAATGGACCGCCCTGTGAACCTGGGAACACTGCAGCGTCAACCTTGTCTGCGTATTCCTCTTTACACATGATGAGACCACCGCGACCAGCACGGATGGTTTTGTGCGTACTTCCCGTCACGAAATCTGCAATGCCGACTGGCGATGAGTGGACGCCAGCCGCGACAAGGCCTGTGATGTGTGCGATATCTGCGAGGTGATAGGCGCCAACATCGTCGGCCACGTCCTGGATTGCTTCCCAGTCGATATCTCGTGGATAGGCAGAGTAGCCGGAGACGATAATATCTGGTTCGAAGCTAGCTGCTTTTTCGGCAAGACCGTCATAATCGATGTATCCGGTCTCCGCGTCGACCTGGTACTGTTCAACTTCGTAAGTCTTCCCGGTGAAGTTCGCTGGGTGGCCGTGTGAAAGGTGGCCGCCGTGTTCGAGTTCCAGCGAGAGAATCTTATCTCCTGCATCGAGCATGGCGAGATAGACGCCCATGTTTGCCTGCGTGCCAGAGTGTGGCTGGACGTTGACGTGTTCTGCACCCCAGAGCTCTTTCGCCCGTTCGATTGCCAACTCCTCGATTTTGTCGGCGTACGTACAGCCACCGTAATATCGTTCCCCTGGATATCCTTCGGCGTATTTATTCGTCAGTTCGGAGCTTTGGGCCTCCAACACAGCCGTACTGACGTGATTTTCGCTCGCAATCATCGCAAGCGTCTCATTTTGTCGTGTTCGCTCGCCTTCCAGTGCATCTGCGACGGCCGGGTCAACGTCCCGTACCGTATCGTAGCTCATACGAACCACTCGCAGTTGCGCCGATAATAATCTACCTTTCTCGCTCGCCGAACGCTCCTTCGAATAGGACAGCACTCATTCAGTCACGCCCGCAGCTGTCGGTCTACGTGTTCAAACAACATCGCTCGAGTCTGTGCCACCGGAAATTCGTTCGTGGTAAACCGGCGGACGCGCGTCCCATAAATCATCGTCACGAGGAGTTGTGCCTCTCGTTCTGCATCGACCGCTTTGAACTCTCCCTGTTCGATACCCTGCCGGAGAATCTCTTCGATTGTCTCGGTCAGCACCCTGTCAACTTCCGAGTAGCGCTCCCGGTACACCTCCGTGTGCGGGGCCTGCGCCCGTAGCTCTAACAGCGCAATCTGTATCGGATACGAGTCGGTATCGACCGATTCCGGAACGAGCCGGTCAAGCAATCGTTCAAGCCGGATTGCTGGTTCTTCTTGCTCTACCTCAAACTCGGAAATGAACTCCTGAAGCGTATATTCGAGAAAATCCGCTAACAGCGTTTCTTTGCTCTCATAATGGTAATACAGCAATGACTTGCTGCGGTCAAACTCATCAGCGATATCCTGGATTGTCAGCGAGCTGTAGCCGTGTTTGTTTAAGGCCTCATACGTGGCCTCCATAATCGCAACTTTCGTCGGTTCCGGATTGTCCA
>PUNZ01000057.1 GCA_003551945.1 Halovenus sp.
ATTTTTACCGGTATCCTCTTACTATCAGCAAGCTGAACCCGCTCTTCAGCTGCACGAATGAGAGCGTGGCACCCCTTGCGTTCCAACCATCGAGGAGCTTGCTGGGATTGGGGTTTATCTCGTATTCCGATCATGGGATTGATGGCAGTGAACTTTACCTGCTGTGCCCACTTGAAATAAGATCTGAGAGCGGAAAGCTTGCGATTGATGGTAGCTGGCTTTAATTCCATGGTTTCAAGCTGGCCCTTGAAATCACGAATATCCAACGGGGTAACCGTATCTGGTTCCGGAATCCTTCCTGTTTCTTGTTTAAACCACTCAATAAAGATTTCCAGGTCTCGGGCATAGGTCTGGATGGTAAGTTTAGAACGCTCTTGTTCTCGGAGAAACTTAAGAAACTGGTTATACTGCATGAAACCACCTTTTCGGAGATAAAAAATAGGCGTTAATTGTCCCAAATGTTATACTTCTGGGAGAAATTTAAGACGCTTGAAGTCCTAGAATCTCACTTCTGGGAGATAAAAAAAAGAAAAAATTAAAAACCAAAAGAACCACCGGAATAACTTATTGTGAATGGCAATTCTTTTGAGTAATCTCATCTACAGTATACCTTTATAGTTTCAACTTAACAATGATATTCGTGTAAGTCTAACTCTCGCAAGCCTCGAGCACAATGCCAAAATCCTTAGCGTACATTTTCGCACCAATCGGCGCGGTACCCTAACCAACAAAACGCGCCTCTTTGACACCATACGACTAGTATGATAGCATATATGACACATAAGCCATATTGACCACATGAGGGGAGTGATACTGTGGCCCGTGTGAAAGTATTCAATGAAGTGAAAACCAGTGAGATCCTAGCTGAACCTCAGGATTGGGATCTGTGCTTGCAAGAGGTGCTTTATGTGTATGATGAGGGTGAACCCGAGAAAGGTTTCCGATTCATCTATCGACGGCCAAACGGCCATCTTCAAGCTGCCCGAGGAGGGGCACGTATTCCTTCCTTAGAGAGAGCTGAAGAACTTATCGAAGAGGCAAAGAAACGCGGTTGGGGAAATAATGTTTACTTTGAGGTTACGAAAGAAGACTAACAGTGTTTCGAGCTTCCGGTGCCAATATCAACAGTATCCAACAGGGAGATTGGATGTTCGGTTGCCTTGCAGGCAAGAAGAGTCAGCATTGCTACCGGTGCTTCTGCCCCGGTGTGGATAATTTGGGAGGCTAAAAAGATGGAAAAGAAAGAGGAAGAACAAGAACTTAACACCGAAGAAAAGAAGTGTGATGTGAGTATAGAAGAAGTTGAGAAGCGAGAACCTTCGAAAGAAGAAAAAGATACTGGAGAGGAGCAGCAAAAAGAAGCTACGGAGAGTGCACAAGAAATAGGGAGGACGGTAGGAAAGGAAGCCGCTGAAGAAACACCTGAAGCAGACGAAGAAAAACCGTACGAAGACCTACCAACCTTCGTGACAGGCGAAAAGGTTACAGGGACGGTGGTTAAGGTTACGGATAATGAGGTCTTGGTTGACTTCGGACACAACTTTGAAGGGATAATCCCTTTAAACGAGTTGAGCATAAAGCCCGTGGATTCTCCTGAGGAAGTGCTCGGTGTTGATGATCAGGTGGAGGCCGAAATTGTCCACATTGATGACGAAGAGGAAAGGATCGACCTGTCGAAACGCGAGATCGATTTTAACCGGGCCTGGAGTAAGGTTTTCGCTAAGCACGAAAAGAATGAGACTGTAGAAACCAAGGTAACCAGGAGTGTAAAGGGCGGCCTGATTGTAGATCTTTTTGGGTTGCGCGGGTTTGTACCGGGTTCTCATGTGGACATCCGCTATATAGAAGATTTTGACCAGTTTATTGGTGAAACCCTCGACTTTAAAATCATTGAAGTTGAACGAGACCAGAATAATATTGTCCTCTCCCGCAAACAGGTTCTCGAGGAGGAACGTGCTGAAGAGAAGGAAAAAACCCTGGAGGAGCTGGAGGAAGGACAGATTCGGGAAGGCGTTGTCACCAAACTCGTTGATTTCGGAGCTTTTGTGGATATCGGTGGTATTGAGGGACTCCTGCACATCTCCGAGATGTCCTGGAGCCGTATCCAGCATCCATCCGATATACTTTCCGAAGGCGATGAAATCGAAGTGATGGTTCTCGATGTCAATATTGAGGACGAACGAATCTCTCTCGGCCTCAAGCAGGTACAGCCGAACCCCTGGGTCGGTATCTCCGACCGCTATGATGTAGGGGATGTCATCGAGGCTGAGATCACGAAGCTGGTTAGCTTCGGTGCCTTTGCACGCATCGAGGAGGGCATTGAGGGCCTCATACACATCTCCCAGCTGGCACAGCGCCATATAGACAAGCCCGAGGAAGTCGTTTCTGTGGGAGATGAGGTCAAAGTCAAAGTGATCAGCGTGAATGAAGAGGAGCAGAAGATCGGACTCTCCATGAAAGAAATCGAGCAGGAAGAAGAGCTCGGTGATTACGAGGAAGATGAGGGTGGTATCACCATAGGTG
>PUNZ01000046.1 GCA_003551945.1 Halovenus sp.
ACAACGCTGGTTTTGGGTGGCAGGATTAAGCACCTGGCGATTCGGTCGCTCAGGACCAGTCAACCAGAATGTGTTTTACGTCGCGGGTCCCACCACCGCAGTATGCCCTCAGTTCGAGAAATTCAGGAGGCTACCGGTTCCGAGCCGATCACGATGCTGACTGCCTACGATGCTGTCACCGCCGGTCTCGTTGAGGAGGCCGGTGTTGATATGATTCTGGTCGGCGATAGCATGGGGAATGCCGTGCTTGGTTACGACTCAACGCTTCCGGTAACGATGGACGAGGTCATCTCCAGAACAGCATCCGTCGTTCGGGGGACAGATGATGCGCTCGTTATCGCCGATATGCCGTTTCTCTCTTTCGGGACTGACCTTCAAACAGGGGTGGAAAACTGTGGACGCATGCTGAAGGAGGCGAACGCGAATGGCGTCAAAATCGAAAGCGGCGAACACACCATTGAATTGACCGAGCGCCTCGACCAGGTAGGCATTCCGGTCATGGCACACGTCGGCCTCACGCCACAGAGCGTCAACCAGACTGGCTATGTCCAACAGGGTGCGTCTCCCGAAGAAGCAACGTCGATTGTTGAGTTGGCAAAGGCCCACGAAAAAGCGGGCGCGTTTGCCTGTGTTCTTGAGCATATTCCGGCAAACTTGGCGGCACAGATAACCGACGAACTCGAGATTCCGACAATTGGCATCGGAGCAGGGCCGGATTGTGACGGGCAGGTACTCGTTATCAACGACGCGGTCGGCCTCGGTGACTGGCTCCCGCCGTTTGCTGAAGCGTTTGGTGATGTCCGCGGTGAAATGCAATCAGCGCTCTCTAGGTACGTTGATGCGGTCGACTCCGGGGAGTTTCCGGCCGAAGAACACAGCCATACGGTTGAGGAACTTGACGAACTGTACTGAGCGGGACCGGACAACGCTTACTCGATACAGGTTTCTCTCGCTCTGTGTTGGATTGGACGACCCGAGAGTACAAACGTGATTGCGGAGAACCATAGCGTATGACACTCGTCGGCCAACTTGGGGATGCACACGAGCTTTCTCGGCGAGCACGCCAGTACGCAAATGAGGTCATTTTTGGGGAGCGATGGCCGCTGACGCCATCGCATGTCGACCTCTCCGCCGTTCGGTTTGAAACCAGCACGCGGATGAAACGCCAGCACGGCATCTGCTCGTACGATGGCAGCATCTGTACCATCCGTCTCTCTGCGGAAACAGACGAGCGCGGCGGCATGAACGCAACCCAGGAAACGATTCGTCATGAACTGGTTCACGTCTACCAACACCAACATGACGAACTTTCCGCAGGCCATGGAGAGTCGTTTAAGCGATGGATTGAACCGCTTTCACTTTCCGGTCGCTGTAGCACACATTACGAACGCAGTCCCGATGAGTATCGATACCGGCTCTATTGTAGCGAGGACTGTGGCTTTATCGCTGGTCGACACCGCTTTAGCGCGGTGGTTGACCGAGCACAAAAGGGAACGCAAATCTGTAGTCGCTGCCGAGCACCGATTCGGGTCGAGGGGCCAGATGATGTGGCGGTGGGGAGTGACTAAGGCAACGGAAAACCGACAGCCGTTTTCGCCGCCCGCCGTAATTTTTGTTGATGGTTGACCTCTTTACGCCGCTGTCGATTCGCGGAACTGACATTCCAAACCGTCTGATGGTCTCGCCGATGTGCCAGTATTCGGTCGAGAAACGAGACGGCATCGCAACGGAGTGGCATCACGTCCATCTCGGTTCGCGCGCGGTCGGCGGGGCCGGAATCGTGATGGCGGAAGCGACGGCTGTTGAACCCCGCGGGCGAATTTCGGCTGAGGACCTCGGTATCTGGTCGGACGCCCACGGGGCTGCTCTCGAACGGACGACCGAGTTCATTCGTCAGCAGGGCTCTGTTCCTGCGATTCAATTGGCACACGCTGGTCGAAAGGCCTCCAGCGTCCGTCCGTGGGAGGGTGGCGGTCCGCTTGCACCCGAAGACGGCGGATGGACTGTTGTCGGCCCGACAGCCGAATCGTGGCCGCCAGCAGACGACGGGAGCGTCCGCGAGACGGAACGACTCTCTACTGCTGAGATTGGCGATATTATCGAGGCGTTCCGGGATGGTGCTGTGCGTGCCGCTGCTGCCGGCTTCGACGTCGCAGAGGTACACGCCGCCCACGGCTATTTACTCCATCAGTTTCTCTCGCCGGTAACCAATGACCGAACTGATGCGTACGGAGGGAGCTTCGAGAACCGGATTCGGCTGACCCGCGAGGTAACCGAAGCGGTTCGCGAGGTGTGGCCAGCCGACAAACCTGTTTTTGTCCGTATTTCGGGGACTGACTGGTTCCCGGAGCGTGACTCGTGGACCGTTGAGCAATCGGCACGGTTGGCCGATGAACTCGCCGCCGTGGGTGCGGACTTGATTGATGTCTCAAGCGGCGGCATCGCACCTCAATCGTACCCGGAATCAGTCGGGCCAAACTATCAGGTTCCCCTTGCCGAACATATCCGAGCAAACACGGAATCGGACATCGCTATCGGTGCGGTCGGTGGCATTACGACTGCCGAGCAGGCTGACGCACTCGTTCGAAACGACCGGGCTGACCTGGCGATTGTCGGCCGAAAGTTCCTCCGTGACCCCTACTTTGGGCTGCATGCTGCACAGGAACTTGGTGCCGACGAACAGACATCGCTCCCGCCACAGTACGAACGCGGTTTCTGACTACTTGTTATTTCTTCACTCGAAGGAATTTGAACTGATACCTTTGAAGGAAACAATCCTTTTTGCTATTTCGCTTCCCGGTAGTATCTATTCCGCTCCGTCTTCCTCATCTTGGTCGTCCTCACTTTCGGCGGCCGACAGTCCAGCGTCATCAGCACGTTCGAGTGCGGGTGGAACATCGTGATATTCGGAATAGCCGTCGAACCAGCGGACGATACGCTCGATACGGTCTACAACATGTCCGGGTTGTCCGCTCCGTGAGAGCTCGTGTCCTTCGTTTGGATACCTGACAAACCGGGTATCGACGTTGTGTTTTTTCAGGATACGGTAGAACAGTTCTGCGGTACACATTGGCGTCCGATAGTCGTCCTCGCTATGGATGAGCAGCGTTGGGGTTTCGACGGTATGTGCGTGTCCCGTCGGAGAGCGGTTCCAGAGGAACTCTGGCTCTTCCCATGGGGTCGTGTCGAAATCACCCTCCACGAGTTTGTAGGCCCCATCGGTCGAGCCATAAAAACCGGTCAGGTCATACACACCGCGCTGAGCGACTGCAGCCTCGAAATACTGGGTTTGTCCGACTATCCAACCAGTCATGAAGCCGCCAAAGCTCCCACCGGTCAGGAATGCCTGTGACTCGTCGATATACTCCCGTTCGGTGACGTGCTCGACCCCGGCCATCACATCAGCCATAGTCACCGCTCCCCAGTCCCGCTCGATTGCGCTCATGAACTCCTCGCCGTAGCCTGCCGACCCACGGGGGTTCGACCAGAAGACAACGTAGCCGCGGGCGGCGAGCGTCTGGAACTCATGAAACATCGTCCCGCTGGTCGTCCACATCGCATGCGGGCCACCGTGCACCTCAACCGCAAGCGGATACTGCTTCTCAGGGTCGAAATCCGGTGGCGTCAACAGCCACCCCTGTAATTCGTCGCCACCAGGGCTTTCGTAGCTGAGTTCCTCCGGTTGCGAGACCGCACGGTCATCCAGATAGCCGGCGTTCACGCGTGTCAGTCGGTGTTGTTCTGCGCCACGCGGCGTCGTCACAAACACGTCACCGGGATGGTCCCACTCGCTTTTGACTACCGCAACGATATCCGTCCCAACATCGACGCCATCGATACTTGCCCCATCCTCGCGCAAGACACGCTCTGGTTCGGTCGCTTCCCAGTGACCGGCCCACAATGAGACTGCTCCCTCGTCCGGGGTTGTGAAATAGAGCGTCTCTTCTTTTGGTCCCCACTGTGGGGCGGTTCCGTGGCCGAGTGTTCTGTCGAGGTCGGCCATCGGCGCTGTGAGTTCACCGGATTCGGTGTCAATAACCTGGACTTCGGTCTGTTTCAGCGTTGACTGCTCAGGATCCGTGTGGAGATGTGCTACGCGCCCATCTTCGGTCGCAGCAAGGTGGATCCCCCATCCTGTCGTCGTGTGGACGACCTCCTGTGTATCCGCTTCGATATCGTGGGCGATGATATCATACGCAAGCGAGTCATCCGGGTCAGGGTCGCCAACGCTCTCGGTGTAATAGAGCGTCGTCTCATCCCCCCATGCTGGCCCGCCGAAATCGCTGTCGCCGTCAGTCAACCGGGTTATTTCGTCGTCATCGAGCTCGACCTGGTAGATATGTCCGCGTTTCCCGTCGAAATACTGTTGCATCGACCGATAGGTCGTCCGCTCGATGACGCGTGGGTCCGGGGTCTCCGGTTCGAAATCGTCGGGCACCTCGATATCCCGTTCTTCCTCGCGGTCTTCGGCGCTTGCGTGCTGGGTGAAGGCAATTGCTTCACCATCGGGTCGCCACGCAATTCCGTTCACCCCACCGACGACGGTCGTGACTTGCCGCCCTTCGCCGCCATCAGTCGGGACAACCCAGAGTTGTGGTCGGTCATCGTCCGCCCCTCGCGTCGACACAAACGCAAGTCGGTCACCGCTTGGGCTGAACCGTGGCTGGCTGTCAACTCCTTCGCTAATACTGAATCGCCGTGGCTCTTCCCCACCCGTTGAAACTAGATAGATTGTCGCTTCATAGGATTCCTCGTCTTTTGGAACCTTTCGGACGAACGCAACCTGTTCTCCGCTAGGTGCAACCTGTGGCGATTCAACTTGTACAATATCATGATAGTCGTTGGCCTCAATACGTTCCATATTCCGCATTTGGGCGGCAGTTACAAGTGTGTTAACCCACCCCTGTTCGGGTTTCCAAGCAGCCGATGACCTTTTGCACGGCTGGCCAGTAAGCCAGACAATGACCGACGACTTGCCGTCAATATCGCTGTACCTTGCGTCAGTCGTCGGCCTCGGTGCCGCCAGCATCGGTATGATGTATGCGTTTTACCGCGTGAGCGTCCCCGAGTTCGCTGCCGCGTTTGTTGCGGACCCGATGACTGCTGTCGAGCATGACCCCCTGAGTCCTCTTTTGATGCTTGCCGCTGTCATCCTCATTGTTCTCCTCTTTTTGTTGATTGTTGCTGTCGGGGCCCAATACAACCCGGAACGGCGCAATAGGGGGGATAATTAGCGGTTTTACTGGCGGTCGAGCCACGCCACAACAACAAGTCCGACCGTGATAATGACGAATGCACCCAGCGAGAGCCGTGGAATCGTCAGGATACCCAACGCTTCCCAGTTGACTGCGGAACACCCGCCGCCGACGGGACACACTCCTTCCGGTGAGGCCTGAATGACGGAGTGATAGGCGGCCACACCAATTCCCAGCACGGACAGTGGTAGCCCC
Organism: Halovenus sp.; assembly: GCA_003551945.1. Classification (GTDB taxonomy): domain Archaea; phylum Halobacteriota; class Halobacteria; order Halobacteriales; family Haloarculaceae; genus Halovenus. Next base: position 5,451 of record PUNZ01000046.1, read on the forward strand.
ATTTTCCAGACGCCGGTGTAGTTCTCGTAGGCAGCAATGCCAAGCACCGGCACGAGCGGATACATCAACACCCGCTGATACCAGCACAGCTCACAGGGAAAAAAGCCAGCGACTTCGCTGAAATAGAGGCTCCCCACGGTGGCAATGGCCGCAACCATCGTACAGCCAAGGAGGAAGCGGCGAATCATACCTGCTGATTACTCCGCACAGATTTTACCGTTGTGGTTGCCAAAGGGCCTTGCGACCCCAAGCTAAATACGACTCCTCTCGTTGTATTTGCCTATGAGTTCGGATATCAGCAATATGCTGAAAATGATGAACCTGCTTGGGGATGATGGGTTCGTCGATGCGCTAAAGAATGTTGAGAAGGTGGTCGAAGACGTTGAGGGAACGCTCAACCGCGTTGAGCAAATTGAGGGAGACGCTGAACAGGCCGTCCAGGAGGCAAACCAAGCGCTCAACGCTGTCGATTACCGGTTGGAGAAATTCGACGAAACCATCTCGTTGCTCGAAGCGAAAATCGAGGCTGGATTTACCGTCGGCTTTTTTCTGTTCGGTATCAATCGCTGGCTTGATGGCGAATTCATCCTTGCATCCATTCTCTTTTTCATGGGGTTGCTCGGCGTGTCGTCGCTGATTATCACCGTCATCAAACTTCCACAGGTCCAGCGGTTGCGTCGCCTTCTGAAATATGCGATTGGGCAGCTCAACGAAGTGCGTGAAGATGAAGACGAAGATGGCTCAGCACTCGAGGCTTCCGAGCGCTCCCGCTCTGCCACACAGAAAGAACAGGGGATGGATTCGGAACCGCCTAAAGATGAGCAAAACCGACGAAGCGGCGGCTACTGGGACCAGAAATAACAGTGAAAATGATTGGTTGCTGAGAGCGGTACAGTTCGGGTCGTAGAGTGGATTTGGCCTCTGGAGGCGTTTACATCGCGCCGCCCATGCCGCCCATACCGCCCATGCCACCCATGCCGCCGCCCATACCGCCGCCTGGTGGCATCTCGTCATCGCCATCGTCGTCGCCTTTGCCGCCAACGAGGTCACCAGCAGCGATGACGTCGTCGATGCGCAGCAGCATGACTGCGGCTTCAGTGGCGCTTTCGATTGCCTGCGTTTTCACACGGAGTGGCTCGACAGCCTGGTCGTCCATTGCTTCAACCTCGCCCGTGTAGGCGTTGAGGCCGAACGTCGAGTTCCCAGCATCGTGCTCGCTGCGGAGTTTGACTAGCGAGTCGATTGGGTCGAGACCGGCGTTTTCGGCGAGCGTGCGTGGAATTACATCGATGGCGTCAGCGAATGCCTCGATTGCGAGCTGTTCGCGGCCGCCGACGCTGTCGGCGAAGTCACGCAGCTGCAGGGTCAGTTCGGTTTCTGGGGAACCGCCACCAGGGAGGACCTTACCGTCCTCGAGGGTTGCGGCAACGACACCGAGGGAGTCCTCGATGGCGCGCTCGACTTCGTCAACGACGTGTTCGGTGCCGCCTCGGAGGATGAGCGTGACAGCTTTTGCGTCTTCGACATCCTCGACGAAGATTTTCTCGTCGCCAGCAAGCTCTTTCTCTGCAACGGAGCCGGCGAATCCGAGGTCGTCTGCGGTGATGTCCGGGATGTTGGAGATGATGCGTGCACCCGTGGAGCGGGAGAGTGCCTGAATGTCTGACTTTTTCGCACGGCGGACTGCGAGGATACCCGCTTCAGCGAGGTAGTGCTGTGCCATGTCGTCGATGCCTTTCTGACAGAACACAACATCGACACCGGCGTCGACGAGTGCGTCGACGTACTCACGCAGTTGGGCTTCTTCCTGGTCGAGGAATTCCTGCAGTTGCTCCGGGTCGGTGACGTTCACTTCAGCATCGAGTTCCGTCTCTGGAACCTCGATAGCGGTGTCGAGGAGCGCGATGTTTGCGTCCTCTTTGAAGTGTGGCATGTTGTCGTGGACGCGCTCTTTGCCGACGATAACACCTTCGACGAGGCTGGATTCGTCGATGGAGCCGCCAACGACGGTCTCAATCTGAATGTTGTCCGTATCGACCTGGTCTTCTTCTGCGACGGCCTGGACGGCGCGAACGACGAGTTCGGCGAGGTGCTCTTTGGCGCTTTCGGCACCTTTACCGGTCATCGCCGTGCTGGCGACGCTTTCGAGCGTCTCGGTGTCGTCTGCGTCGACTTCGTACGCAGCGTCCTCGACGATGGACTTTGCTTCCTCTGCGGCCTGTCGGTATCCCTGTGCGAGAATCGTTGCGTGGATATCCTGGTCGAGAAGGTCCTCCGCTTTCGAGAGGAGTTCACCGGCGATGACGACGGCGGTCGTGGTTCCGTCACCAACTTCATCCTCTTGGGTCTGTGCGACCTCAACGACCATGTTCGCGGCCGGGTGCTCGATGTCCATCTCGTCAAGGATGGTGACACCATCGTTCGTCACAACGACGCTGCCCGAGGAATCGACGAGCATTTTGTCCATTCCTTTTGGGCCGAGCGTCGTTCGTACAGCCTCGGCAACCGCCTTGCCTGCCGTAATGTTCATCGACTGTGCGTCCTTCCCGGATGTTCGCTGACTGTCGTCCGAGAGTACAATAAGTGGCTGGTTACCCATCTGCTGAGCCATAATCAAGGAAAGATTGAATGTGGTTCTATATAAATATTTCGTATATGTGGGTGCTATGTGATGGTCCGACAAGGTCGCTATTTGCTGAATAGCGTGCCTGAAACTGCCGTACTCTGGGGTATTCGTTTTCGTTCCTTTCTCGATGAGTTTCGACCGGTATCACCCGTTACAGGACCGTTTTGCTATCGTACGAACCGAGCGTCCGGACCCAGCCATCTTCAGCGATCTCGCCGACAACGTCGAGTGCCTTCTGTGTCCGGTCTTCATACAAGCCGGCGGCAACGTCAAAGTGAAAGACGTAATCCCCGAGACGTTCGCCACTAGGCCTTGATTCGACGCGGGTGAGGTTGATATCGTTATCCGCAAACGGTTCGAGCAGGCGAAGCAACAAGCCGGGATAGTCGACGTTCGGATAGACGATAATGGAGGTCTTGCTGCCTGCTTCGGAGCGACTTTTGGCCGGTGCAACGACCAAAAACCGAGTTGCGTTGGAGTCTCTATCCTGAATGTCCTCGCCCAGAACCATCAGCGAGTCTCCGTTCTGTGCGTTTGCGGGATGCCCAATTGCGGCGACTGCTGGGTCTTCCCGAGCGCGCTCGACACCCCGAGCGGTACTGGCAACCGCCTCGACATCGGCGTCCGGGTACTGTGTCTCCAAATACGATCGACACTGGGCAAGTGCCTGTGCATGGCTGGCAACGAGGTCAAAGCTCTCCCGCTGGGCCAATAGTGCGTGGCGGATTGGCGTGATAATCTCTTTGACCACAGACACATCGTACTCGGCAAATGCATCAAGCGATTCTGTGACCGACCCTTCGATGCTATTTTCAACCGGAACGACTCCTCGTTCGTAGCGGCCGCTTGCAATCGCTTCGATGATTGCGGTGACGGATTCGGTGAAGGCGATATCCTCCTCAGCAGCAACGGCGCGCGCGGCACGATGCGAGTAGGTACCTGCGGGCCCCAGCGTGAGTGCTTGCATGCTCGCGCTTACTTGACACGGAGTCAAAAACGTCGCGGTCACTGCAGGTTGTTCCAGTCGTCATTATGCAGACCTCCCGATACTTTTATACTTTTCACCCGGTGAATAGCTCCCGCACTTGTCGAACCCCGCCGATGGTTTGGCTTTGTACCTCCTACTTTTAGGTCCCCTCCGTGGTATTTTTCGATAATGGGCTCAGGGAACACCAAGGGAAACGAGTCTGTCGGGACAGAGTCATCATCCGGTGGCCGGCTCCCACGGTATCTCAGGCGGTATGACAGACTGGCACCGAGGGACGACCGCGATGCTGGCTCGGAGGGTTCGGTCACCTTTGTCGAGACGTCCTATGGTGCCACGGGAGAGGCTGCGGGGGTGGAAAACCGGATTGCAGGGACCGACCCTGACATTGTCGCCGTCGAACTCGATGACCTGCGATACCGGGAACTCGCGGATGCCGATACGGAGGAGGAAGTCGATGCGAGCGATGTTCTGTCGGGGAAAACTGGCTATCAATTTCTCGGCCACTGGCTGACGAATGCGCTACAGCACCGACATGATGATGCCTATGAGCACGCACCAGAACAGTCTGTTAAGACCGCACTCGACAGCGCAGACGAGCGATCGGCTGCCGTTGCGTTGCTCGACCGCGACCTCAACGACACGACACAGCGACTGTGGATGCGCCTTCGCCTCCGCGACAAGCTCTCGATAACTGCGGCGCTGACGTCGGATTTTGGCGGCCCATGGAAAGTCGGCATGGCTGTCGGTCTCTTTTGGGGACTCCTCTTTGGGGCGATTTTACGGCTGCTTGTCGAGCCGCTCATCTTACCAGCCGCGCCGACGCTTGGAAGCGCCACGCTCGATACGTTAGCGGGCCCGCTCGTCTCGACGCTTGATGCCTTCATCGTTATTGGGCTGTTCGGGCTGTTGTTTGGGATTCCGTTTTCGCTGTTTCTCGCGTTTGGGACGCGAACCTTCGAGCGGGCACACATTCCGTTCGAGTCGCTAACTGATGTGGACCCGGTGACGGCAGTGCTCGAAACCTTTGCACCATCAAAAGCAGCAGCGACACAACTCCGTGATGACCGTGACGCGTTGATTGCTCACCGACTTGCTGAGTTACGTGATGCCGGCTACGACGTAACGGCGGTGGTGGGGTGTGGCCGGCGCAACACGATTGAAACGTACCTGACGGACCCCCAGACTCGTCCGCCACTGGAGGCAGTTGCTGGTCCAGTCGAAACCGGTCGGTACCGCTCGCTTGTCTACCGGGCGATTGGCTACGGTGTGACGCTCATTCTTGTCGCGCTCTTTCTGCTCGTCGCGCTTGGTGGGACTCAGGATGGACTGCTGTTACAACTGTTTGCCGCGTGGTTCATCGTCAATTTCGTCGCTGCGGCAGGCGTTGCCTTTCTGGCGGGAGCACACTGGACAAGCGCCAGCGTCGGTGGGGCGGTTGCGTGGCTGACGTCGGTCAACCCACTCATTACGCCTGGCCTGTTCATCGCCTATGTCGAGTTGCAGTATACGAAGGTCAAACTCTCCGATATCTGGCAAATGAAAGCGCTCATGCAACAGCGTGAGCGGACGGCCCGGGCGCGTCTCACGCGAATGCACCGCGAGATTGGTCTGTTTCGGCTGTTGTTCATTATGACCGTTGCAAACCTTGCGAGCTTTACGGCAAGCGTCGTCTTTGTCGCCGTTATCCTCCCATTCATTGCCGCCGATGTCGGTGGACTCGCAGGGCTCGGCGAGGAATTGCTCGCTGGGATGGACGACGGTGTAACTGTCCTTCGTGAGTTAGTTCCCTGAAAAGAATATGTGGATGCCACCGTTGTCCGCTTCGTACACCCCACACCCAGAAACTGTCTCTCCCGAATAGCTGCGTGATTGGCCAACTCCCCCAAGCCGGCCCACTCCAATCTAGAAACACGCAGACAGCTTTGATGCCCTAGGCGTGGCAATCAGTCCTGGTCGCTGGTGATGACTGCCTGCTCTTCGTCCTCGCTGAAGCCAGCGGATTTCTCCTGGCGCTCTTTGGCTTCTGGGTCGTATTTGGCTTCGATTTCCTGGTACCGTGGGACGAACGAGAGCTCGTGGTGGCTCTCGGTTGGGTGACCAAGGTAGCGGTCTTCGAGGTCGAACTGTGCCTGCTCGTCGTTTTCGGCGATGTTGACCATGTCCTCGTAGACAGCGTGTGCGCCACTGTGAAGCGCATAGAGGGTGATGAAGAGGTATTTGTAGCCGAGGTCGCCCAGTTCCTGGAACGTAAGCGGGTCATCTTCCTGGCTCCATGCGAACGAACTGGAGTAGTTGAACGCCAGCTTCAGGTCTGGGTGGGTCTCGTGGATGGTTTCCGCGTAGTTGACAGCATCCTCACGTGATGGGTCGGGCATCTCTGGCCAGACGAGGTCGACGCCAGCATCGGCGTAGAGGCGGCCGCGTTCGAGGTGCTCGTCCCAGTCACCGTTGGCTGAACCGTAGGCGTCGG
>PUNZ01000098.1 GCA_003551945.1 Halovenus sp.
CAGGTCGTGATACCGGTTTACGAGCTCTGGTGTGACCGCTGCCGTATCGCTGTAGGCATCTTTGAGCGCAAGTCGGATGACCACACGTGGCGTGAGATAGCGAGGGAAGACATCTGTCCCGAGCGCGCGGTAATTTTCAGCGAGGTTGGAAAGCAACGTTGCCCCACCGGCATCAACGAGAATGAGTTTGGAGACGATATCTGGACGGTCAGTGGCAAACCGCCACGCTACAGCCCCACCAAGCGAGTTTCCGCCGACGGCAATATCACGGAGACCCAGTTCGTCACAAAATGCCTCAACCGTCTCAATGAGCACTTCCAGCGAATGGTCACCGTCACGGCGCGGACCGGTCAACCCAAACCCAGGCATATCGAGCCGAATGAATCGGATCTCATCCGTGAGCTGCTCGGCCCAGCTATCCCAGGTATGGAGTGACGAGTACGTCCCATGCAACATCAGCAACGTGGGCGCATCAGTGGCCTCTGCGTTCGTTGGCCCCTCATCGCGGTAATGGACGCGAGCACCGTTTACGTCTACGAACGCGGACTGTTCATTGGTGTACTCTCGTTCGAGCGACGATCCCGGTTTATCGGGTTGGAACGGGACGAGCTCAGTAAACGTATCGGAGACAACCGAATTGGCAATAGTAAGCCCTGCAGTGAGCGGAAACAGCGGCATATCAGTTCACCTCACCAGCAGTATGCGAGGGCTGCCCACCGGACCTTCCTTTAGGAACCCCTACCAAAGGATATTGATAATATGTGACACACACATCAGCGCACAGTCGACCCTGGTCATTGTTCCGTGTCATCTAATACCAACTCTATCCGGTATAGGGATTTGAATCCTTCGCTTTTTGACAGCGGAATTACCACATAAGTGGATGGAAAGAGAGTGATGCAGAAAATTTTACAGCAATATACGCAATATCCAACTATTATTGAACAAGTGGCGAGTTCTATTCCGATAACCAGGAGCGTTTCAGAACGAATTGTCTATAAGAGTAGAGCATTGTAAATCAATAGACGGCACGTTGTAAGACGTTTCTATCAAGTAGTGAGCAAAGGCGACCGGTGTTTGGATTCTGAGTACAAACAGGGATATCTACGTACAGTCACAGTCATCAGCGCCGTACGGCATCGGCTCACCGGTCATAAATGCTGCGGCATCTGCTGCAGTCCGTACCGGGTCTTCTTCCATTGCAATGTGTCCTACTCTGTCGTAGACCACAAACTCCGAATCAGCCACGGGGTCGGCGAGCTCTCTGCCGAACGCACATGGCAACCACTCATCCTCACACCCCCACTGAAACAGCGTTGGAACCGACACCTCGGCGATATCATAGTCATCCCAGACTTGCGGTTCCGGTGCATATCCTGACGGCAGACGGGGAAACGACTGGTCAAATGCGTATACTCCGTCCTCAAAGTGGTCATCCTTGTAGTTTCTCGCAATCTCGACGACAGCTCCGCGGTTTCCTGGCCGCAACAACAGGTCGTGATACCGCCGGATAAGCGACTCCGAGAGTTTGGTTTTGTCGTAGTAAGCATCGTAGAGGATGAGACGAACAATCATCCGAGGCGTCATATACCGCTGTGCAAACTCGGTGGTGAACATCACCAGATTGGTCGAAAGCGTCGATAACAGGGTTGCACCCCCTGCGTTGATGAGAATGAGCTTTGAAACGAGGTCAGGACGCTTCGTGGCCAGTCGCCAGGCGATACCGCCACCTAAGGAGTTCCCAGCGACGGTCACGTCCGTTAGTGAGAGGGTATCACAGAATTCGCTAACCGTGCGAACGAGCCCCTCCACCGTCTGTCTGTCAGTCTTCCGCGGACCCGTTAGTCCAAATCCCGGCATATCAAGCCGGACAAGTCGAAAGTCCTCCCCAAGTTCCGCAAGCCAGCCATCCCACGTGTGCAACGACGAGTATGTCCCGTGGAGCAACACGAGTGTCTCACCGTCTGGGTTGCCCTCATCACGGTAATGAACCCGTGCATCGCCGACCTGAACAAACTCCGATTGTTCGTTGGCGTATGTGCGCTCAAGCGCGGCCGCAGAGGTACTCGGCTGGAACAGCCCAATCTCCCGGTAGGTTTCTTGTGCAATCCAGTTTGCAGCCGTCAGCATCGTAAACGGCATCATTCGTCGATTGTCTCGGCGCTCGTCTCAGCATCCGCTGGGTCGTTAACCGGACTTGACGGATGGTATGGCGTATCGTATTCGCCAACCTGTCCATCAAGCCGGTCGGGATTAATCCGACCGCCAAGAAGCATGAAGTCGAGAATGATAATGTGCAACATCGCTTCAAGCACTGGCACGGCACGGGGCATCAGGACTGGGTCATGTCGACCAACAACCTGAATTTCTTTTCGTTCGCCGGTTTCCCAATCGACGGTTTCCTGTGTTTTTGGAATGCTTGTTGGAGCATGCCAGGTCACTTCGCCGAAAATTGGTTGGCCGGTCGTAATGCCACCCTGAACCCCACCGTGGTCGTTGCCGACCGGGACAGGGTCACCTTCTTCGCTTTCGATGTGGTCGAAGCTTCCGTCATCGAACGTCCAGTCTTCGTTTCGCTCTATCCCTCGCATCGCCCGCGTTTCCCGACCCGCCCCAAGGTCAAATGAGCTGACTGCCGGAATCGCAAAGATGCCCTTGCCGAGTCGCGCTGCAAACGAATCAAACCGTGGGGCGCCGAGTCCACGGGGAACTCCCCGACACTCGAAATAGACCGAGCCGCCAATCGAGTCACCCTCTTTCTGGTACTGGTCAATGGCATCCCGCATCTTCTCAGCCGTGTCAGGGTGTGCACAGCGCACATCATTTTCTTCGGTGTGTTCAAGCATCTCCTCAAACGTCACCTCCGGTGCGATAATATCGCCTACCTGGTTGACGTGTGCTTTGACCGTGACGTCGTATTCGCTCTGTTCGAGGACCTGTTTGGCAACGGCACCCGCCGCCACCCAGTTGACCGTCTCGCGAGCAGAAGAGCGCCCGCCACCGCCCCAGTTACGGGTTCCGAACTTCGCAGAGTAGGTATAGTCGCCGTGAGACGGCCGAGGAGCCGTAATAAACGGTTCATACTTGCCTGACCGTGCGTCCTTGTTTTGGATAACCATCCCAAGTGGCGTTCCGGTGGTATACCCATCCTGTATTCCGGAGTTGATGACCACCTCATCTGGTTCACCGCGAGAGGTGGTAATCATCGACTGGCCCGGCTTTCGCCGGTCAAGTTCCTCCTGTATCTGTTCTTCGGAGAGCTCTACCCCTGCCGGACAGCCCGACACCGTACAGCCCATCGCATCACCGTGGGACTCACCGAACGTCGTCACCTGAAAAAGTCTACCGAACCGATTCCCATTCATTACCCGGCATTGTCTTTGACCGCTTATAATAGTTGAGAATCCAGGGGTGGCTATGGCGAGGAAACGTTTGCACCAAGCGACTCGATAACCTCGAAAAAGTCGGGGAAAGAAACATCCACGTGTTCAGTGCCTTCGATGGTCGTCTCGCCCTCCGCCACAAGACCGGCAATCGCGAGGGACATAATGATGCGGTGGTCATGTCGGCCGCTGAGAGTCGCGCCGCTGAGTGTCGAGTTCTCGCCATGGATGGTGAGCGTCTCTTCGGCTTCGTCAACGTCCGCCCCCATGGCCGCCAACGACTCAGCCATCGCGCTAACCCGGTCCGTTTCCTTATATCGGACGTGTTCACAATCGGTGATTGTGGTTGTGCCGTCGGCAACCGCACCCAGCACAGCAATCGTTGGAAGCAAGTCGGGCGTATCAGCAACGCTAACCTCGATTCCCTGCAAGTCACTTTGCGAGATTTCGATAACACCAGCCGACTTGTCCCATGAGAGGGTTGCACCCATCTCCGAAAGGATATCGACGATTGCCTGGTCACCCTGTGCGCTCGGATACACGCCCGTCACAGTCAACGAGTCAGTAGCAGCGAGCGCGCCTGCAGCGAGAAGATAGGAAAGTGACGAGAAATCGCCAGGCACAGTATAGGAATCCGTTGAATACTGCTGGAATCCAGCAACGGAAAAGCCACGGCCAGTGCGACGGGCCGTGACGGCAAAGTCATCCAACACTTCAATGGTGATATCGACGTATGGTGCGGATTTGAGTTCGGTCTGGAGCGTAATATCGATACCTGCATCCGTCACCGCTCCGGCCATCAAGAGCGCAGTAATATACTGCGAGGAAACGTCGCCGGGGATTGCGACGCTTCCCCCGGTTATTGGCCCACCGATGATGAGCGGCGCTTGCCCGTTTCCACGCGTACTCTCTGCACGACCGCCGAGTTGGTCAATTGCCTGCAACAGCGGCCCCTGTGGCCGAGAGCGCAACGACTCGTCACCGGTCAATACAGTGCGGCCAGCAGCGAGTGCAGCCGTTGCTGTGACCAGTCGCATGGTTGTCCCGCTGTTAGCACAGTCGATGACATCCGCTGGGACGTCGGGCGTGCCATCAAAGCCATCGACGACGAGTTTCCCGTCCTGTTGTTCGACGCTTCCACCGAATGCTTCGACAGCCCGCATGGTCGCGCGCGTGTCAGCACTGATAAGCGGGCTCTCGATGGTTGCACCATCAGCATAGCCTGCGGCAAGAATAGCACGGTGGGTGTAACTTTTCGAGGGTGGGGCCTGTGTCTCCCCTGAAACGGTCGATTGTGTCACTGTCCGGTCCATGCTACGGGACTGGGTGTCAGGTCCCTTGATACCGTCGGTTCAACGAACAACCTGCTCTTACACAGCGGTCACGTCTCAAACGCCGCCAATCGGTACGAAGCGCCATCACCATCCCAGATAACCTCTACCTGCTTCCCTGCCTCTACCCAGACGACGATGGTATCGCTTGTCGAAAACGTCTCGTCAACCCACGGACGGTCCTCCCTGGAGATATTCGACAGAGACCCGTCTGATTCCGTTCCCGTAACGTAAAGATTCTCAGGATCGATATTATCTCCACCAGCGTGCGTGATTTCAAGCTGTTTGAGGTCGCTCGGTGAGCCAAGGCCACCGGCCCCCTCCCCCCAGCTATCCGTCATATTATCCGAATGGGTACCGGTTGTGTCGAACAAGATGCTCGCAGAGGGAGCAGGGTCGTCAACATCTTCACCAATGCCCACCACAATTGTCGTGATGACTGCCGCAAGGAGAACAGTGATGGCGACCAGCAGGATGATACCAACAACTGGTGTGGCCGCGTTATCGTCATTCCAGAGAGATGGCCGTATCATGTACCGTGTTTGAAACCAATGCTCCGTATCCCACCACTGCCCACATAGAGACTGGCCATGCAGATACCTCACAGGGAAGGATATTATTGTTTTCTGAGACAGTGAGTGAGAAGGGTCATCAGACGCTTCCAATCAGCGGCTGAATCTCGGCTTCGGAGAGCGGTATGTCCCAAGACAGTTCGAGGAGATTCCCGTCGTGAGTGAGTGTAACCGACTCAGTCGATTCGATACCGGTGAATATCGGGTCGCTCTGGATGAACGCCTCCGCGGCCTCCGTGGCATCGCTTGCATTTGCTTCGTCGGTGAAAATCTCTAGTCGTTTTATGCTGAGGTCCTCATCATTGATGGTGCTGCTGAATCCACGGCCAACGGAGCCTACAAAGTTACCTGACGCCGGGTTATCGAAGGAAACCTCTGGCGTTCCGCGGATGCGGTAGTTATACTCAGTCTCCAGTTCGTCAAGCAGCGTTCTGACGGCGGTATCTACCTGCGGATCGTGGTATCGTCGTCGCTTGCCCGCTTCAGCGTCGATGACCGCTTCGACGCCATCCCGAGCGGTTCGGTCACCGGTAACGGAGTCGCCGTCCGTATCAAGCGCAACAGCGACGAACACACCGTCAGTAAGCGCCCAGATGCTTTCCGTCTCAGGGTCGCTGTAGAGTGTATAACCCTCGTATTCATCTGTGGGTTCGTATCCAATCGCTTCGAGCGTTTCGCTCAATGCTGCTGTTTCGAGGTCATGTTCAGCGATATCCACCTCGACATCGCCATTTCGAATGAGTGTCAGCCGGTCGACATCCTCAGGTTCTGGGTCAGCCGTTTGCCAGTTCAAAAAGGGTTGATAGTCTTGCCAAGTACTATCGGGAAGCTCATCCCGATGCTCACCGAGATTTGCAGGATGCGTTGCAAAGGCCTGATAGTGAGCAAGTTCATCCCCGAGCGCAACAGGTTCGACAAACCAGCGAAACCGAGAATCGTCAGCCCGTGGAGCGCCGACACAGCCAGAGAGCCCCACGACTGAGAGTGCGCCAACACCGAGGCCAGCTTTCAAAAACGCTCGTCGTTCCATGCCACAACCAACTAGTGGATACGGTAAGTAATTTCTGACCGCTCGGTTCGTTACTCGTCAGGGTCAAAATCCAACGACGCAGAGTTGATGCAGTACCGTTTTCCGGTCGGGTTAGGTCCATCCTCGAAGACGTGTCCAAGATGACCCTCACACCGAGCGCAGATAACTTCCGTACGGCGCATTCCGTGGCTGGTATCGATTCGTGTGTCGATGTTTCCTTGCTCATAGACATCGAAAAAGCTCGGCCAGCCGGAGCCGGAGTCGAACTTCTGTTCCGAATGGAAGAGTTCGTTGCCACAGCCAGCACATCGGAACGTTCCCTCCTCTTTCGTATCGAGCAGTTCACCACTGAATCGCGGTTCCGTATCCGCTTCTCTGAGGATGCGGTACTCCTCTTCTGTTAGTATCTCTCGCCATTCTTCATCAGACTCAGGAATCCTCTCCTGTTCGCTCATGGAACAGTCTACGGACTGGTAACGTATATTCTCTCCTTTCTCGGAAAGACTGTGCATCCTAACACGCATTCAGTTCCTGTGTCGTTCCCAAAAGGAGCGAGAATACAACGAGACTGCAGTTCCGTTTGGCGCACGTGAGAGTAAACTGACAAGGATAAATGTGCTGTAAGCGACAAGTACCCCCACAAAACCGTAGTGCATTCCAAACGTGAACGCTGCAGGGATAACGCCAATCTCTGGGAACAGCAAAATCGTCACGCCGGGACCAAAGATAAGCGAGGCAATCGCTCCCGTCTTTGTCGCCTGTGTCCAGTAGACCCCGAGGAAAATTGGGGCGGTTGTGGTGGCAAACCCAACGACCGCAAACTCAATGAGCGGGAAGATACCCGCTGGCTGAACGAGTGCCAACAAAACGGCGAGGACGACAAGCACAAAAACCAATGTCTGAGTTGCACGTACTTCCTCACGAGCGGTTGCATCTGGATGGATGAACTCTCGATAGACATCCCGACTCAGCATCGAACTCATCGTCAACGCGACGGAGTCCGCCGTCGACATAATTGCGGCCGTTGCACCCGCCATGACGATACCGAAGACAATCGGGTGAGTCAACGTCTCGACCAGCAACGGGATGACGTAATCGGGCTCAGGCGGTTCGGGAATGACGCCGACCGACCAGACACCAAGAACAGCGCCGAAGAAGTAAATCGGAACAGCAACGATGGCGAACAAAAAGCCAGAATCACGCATGATTTTGGCGTTGCCTGCCGAGAAGTATCGTTGGATTGTATGCGGGTACCCGGGAACGCCGACAGCGAATGCCAGCGCAGCAGTCATCACAAACAGCGGCGTCCAGAGTTCTGCCGGTCCAACGATATCGAATAGCCCTGGGATTTCCTGAGAGGCTGACTCCGCAATCTCCGTACTATCGCGGATGAACATGACGTAGGCGACGACAGCGGCCAACACACCAAACAGAACGGTCGACTGCACGGCATCCGACCAGATAACGCCGCGATAGCCCGCAATGTGGATGTACAGAATCATGAACACCGCCATCAGCAAAACAGCCCAAGTGAACGGAATGTCGATAAGCGCATCAAGTGCAACACCGCCGCCAAAAAGCTGTCCAGCGAGCATCGCCAGCATGAAAATACCGGTGACGGACAGGTAGATGACGCCAAGCACTGGGCTCTCGTACCGAACCCGGATATACTCCGCCGGTGTGACGATATCGTGTTCGTTTCCGATGCGATAGAGTGCAACCCCAACGGAGGCGAAAAAGAGGGTGTAAAAGACGGCGGCAATGCTCAGAAACGAGAACGGGCCGAGCCCGCCCTGTGAGGTGTCAGCACCGATGCCGAACACGGTAAAGGCACTCAGGACCGTCGCTGCAAGCGTGAGGCCAAGCACGAGCGTTCCGACGCCACGGTCGGCGAGATAGAAATCTGCCGGTGTGTATTTGGTGAATCTAGCGGCATACACGCCAATCAAAAAGACCAGAAACAGGTAGGTGAAAAAGACCGCCTGCGCGATGGTTATCGGCATCTTATCGGTCCTCCGTTGCTCCAGCGTACAAACCGACGGCCAGCCACGCAATGACGAACATCACCGCAATGACACCCAGTTGCGCCCAGAGCCACGCCGGCAGGCCCAGAGAGAGTTCCGTCCACTCCGCAACGAGATATTGGTGGCCAGCGGCAAGCCCGAGCATCCCCCCAACGAGAAGAACAATCACGTACCGAACCAGCGGCGGTTGCCGAATCCGGTCTAAGATGGTCTCACTCATCGTAATCTACCCGTTCGTGTGGCTGACGCTCACATAACACCAGCGGTCTCGGTTCACAGTCGTCTGAAGGGACAGACACGAGATTCAATATCCGTCGAAGCGCAACACCGGTTCTAATTCGTCCGGGTCGATATCCTCGAACGCCTCACGTGCAATCGTTCGTAAGTGGACCTCATCAGCCCCGTCGACGATGCGGAACGCCCGAATACTCTCGTAGAAATCAGCAATGGGAAGGTCCTTGCCAATCCCGTTGCCGCCACAGTATTGCAATGCGGTGTCGATAGCGTCCTGAGTCACCTGTGCAGCAAACACTTTGCTCATCGAGACTTCCAGTCGCGCCTGTTCGCCCGCCGCAATCTGCTCTGCTGCCTGACGAACCAGCGCGCGGGCGGCCTGCACTTCGGTTTCACGCTGAGCAATCTCGAATCTCGCGTGCTGTTTTTCCGAAATGGAGGAGCCGAACGCTTCCCGTTCGCTAATGTACGTTCGTGCGACTTTGAGCGCGCGCATCGCCATCCCGGAAAAACGCATGCAGTGAGTCAGTCGGGCAGGGCCGAGGCGTTCTTGAACGTGCATGAATCCTGCCCCTTCCTGTCCAAGGAGGTGTTCTTCAGGGACTCGCACGTTATTGTACTTAATTTCGGCGTGTCCCGCACCGTGGAGTTCGCTCCCCATATGTGGAACGTCCCGAATAATTTCGACGCCAGGTGCCTCCGCCGGGACGAGGAAAACCGAACATCCCTGATACGGGTGAACATCTTGATTCGTGCGGGCAAAGACCAGCAGAATATCCGCGCGAATGCCGTTTGTCGTCCACCACTTATGTCCGTTGATGACCCACTCGTCGCCGTCTTTTTCTGCCGTCGTCTGTATCATCTTCGGGTCCGAACCGGCCCCCTGCATCGGCTCGGTCATCGAAAAGCCGGAGTGAATCTCTCCGTCAACGAGCGGTTCAAGATACTCCTCTTTTTGGAGGTCACTGCCGTGCATTTCAAGCAAATGCATATTGCCTTCATCCGGCGCGTCGACGCGCATCGCAGCAGGGCCAAGAATCGACCGCCCTGCTTGTTCAAACGTCGGTAAGAGGTCATCGAAATCGACACCCATTCCCCCGTGCTCTTCGGCAATCTGCGGTGCGTAGATACCGTACTCGCGCGCCGCTTGCTGGAGTTCCTTGATAGTCGATGCTGACGCCGTTGTCCCGCCAGCAAGTTCTCGCTCGCGCGGGATGACGACTTCGTCCATCAACCGCTCTGCCCGCTCAGCAAGTTCCAGTGCCCGCTCCGAATCAGTGAACGTGAACATCTAGCTGCAGTTTGGGCCAGAATTGCATAAAACCCCGAGAAATCGCTGCATGCGGCCGTATTTGGAAACGTACAGTGCGTTTGTTAGAGTTGCTTATTGGCAATTACGTGGTCGCTCTGGGCAACCGGAGGACAATGAGCGCCGCAACCGCCGAGAGCGCAGCGAGAATATAAAATGCCTCGTTGAAATAGCCTGCATCAGCAATCCAGCCAAACGCGACCGGACTCCCAGCGGCAAGGAGGAAAAAAGTGGTACGAGAAATCCCAAGGCCAGTGTTTTGTACGGCTGGGTCGAGCGCGACCGTCATATACGCCAACACGACGGTCCCTTGTCCAGCTTTGAACGAAATAATTGCGGTCACAATGAGCAGCGAAATAGCACCATCGACAAGCGGCAACAAGGCGAATCCGGCGCCGGAGACTACGGTGATAACGAACAACGTCGTTCTAACTCCAACCCGGTCATAGGCGTTACCTGAAAGCGGTCTGAAAACAATTCCGAAGGCAAAAAACAGCGCAAACAGCGTGTTGGCTATCCCAGGAGAAAGCCCCTTTATCTCGATAAGGTATGTCGGGTAAAAGCCAACAAACGCCTGACTAATCGCAAGGACGAACGTCATGATAACCGTTCCAAGGAGTAACGGCGGCGAACGCATCGCCCGGTAGATATCTGTGAGTCGCTCTTTCGTCAACCCATCCGAGGAGGGTTGCTCCGGCGCAGTGTGACGCGGAACGACGACCCAAAGTGCCACAGCAACGATAACAAACACTGGCATCAGAACACCCAGCCCGAGTTGCCAGGCTGTCGCCGCGGCAATGAAGCCAACGACGGGCGGTAAAATGGTATTGCCAACATCGCCGATTGCACCCAAAAATCCGTGGACAGTCCCGACTTGGTCGGGATAGACATCTGCCAACGCGGTTAATCTGACGACTCCAAATAACGCAATCGCAAAGCCAAGCAGTGCGGTCCCGACGAAGAGGAGAATCGGTGACTGTCCGAGAACTATTAACGCAATCGTCCCGGCAGCAATCGCCATACTCGCGGCGAGCGTTATCTTTTCGCCGAAGCGGTCGCCCATCATTCCCCCAGGGATTTGCCCAAGGGCATACGCCAGCCAGAGGACCGTCAGGAGAAATCCAGCGACGGTCAACGAGAGGTCATAATAGGCACGGAGCGATGGTAACAATACCGGATACGCCATCCGAATCCCAATGGAGAGGAACCAGCCGGCAGAGATAGCGATAAAAATTGGTAATCGGTCGTCGCGGATATGATGGGACAGTCCTGTCCGGACCGAATCGACTCCTTGCACGTGACTTTTGAGGCTTTGCTGCCGGGGTAATTGACGATTGCGTTCGCCATGCCATCAGTAAGGTGAAACAATGGTTGGACCACAGATGCGAATGGATTTAACAGCGGGTAGCCGAAGAGTGGGATATGCCATTCGTCACTCGCCTCACCCTCAAAAGCGGCGATAGCGACCTGCTTGAATCCGTTGCAACCGATATCAAAGAGCGGGCCGAGCGAAAAGGAGTCCAGTTGAAAGGACCACACGCGAACCCACCGACGAGACATAG
>PUNZ01000240.1 GCA_003551945.1 Halovenus sp.
CCGTTGCATGATGTCAGCAAAGTTGATACCTGCTGCTTTCACCTCAATACGAACTTCCCCCTTGCCGGGTTCCGGCTTATCGGTCTCGATAACTTCAAGAACATCACCGTCACCATATTCCTGCACTTGTGCAGCTTTCATTGCAACTCACCGTTGGGGTTGAATACATATAGTGGCAAACCTAGCAGCAACAAACGTTGGTTGTGCAGCGCTGTGAATCAGCGCTGCACAAAGCAAATAATAGAGCGTGAGAGAGATTAGTTTCGGCGAGCGCTATCTTGATGCAAGACAGTATGATTGATGAACGATACAATAGCACGTCGAAGCCGCTCAGTGACGGCTTGGTCAGAAATCCCGAGTTCGTCGCCAAGTTCTTTGGTCGTGCACCGCCGTGGGATATCGTAATACCCCATCTCGATAGCGAGTTCGAGTGCCTCTCGTTGTGGTTCGCTCAGTCCATACCACCGTCTGCCGCCTGGTTTTGTCGGGTTGAAAACCCGAATTAACTCCATTGAAATATCGGCTTCTCGGCAGTGGGATTTGAAGTCGCTCAGGGCACGGTGAGTCGGGAACCGTACTTCGAATTCCCAGACCGTTGCGGTTCCGGTTGCACTCAACATCTGTGCGCCAGATGCTTTCAAGCCCGAAAAAAGGATATCCTGCTGTGAATCCCACTCAAGTTTAAATAGTGTCCTATCTTCAAACTCATCAACCGGCGTCGCATCGGCCACCGAACTGTGTTCATTGACGGATTCCATAAACGGTTCGGCCGAGGAATCATACACCCAAAAAAACGGAACTGTTCCCTCCCCCAATGGTACGAGTGTTTCAAGCTCGATTGACGACTGCTGCTCCACGCGAAGAATCTGTCCCAACTCAAAAGCCGTCGACGGTGTTTGGAACTCAGCTATCACACTCATAACTCTCAATTAGATAGTTTATTCTATTGGTACAAAGTCCGGGAGCATGGTGTACCAAGTGATAGTATGCAACACACAACACAGTATAAAAAATGATACGTTCTGCGTTAATTGTGTCGGTACATGTTGATAACGAAAGATATCATACGAACGATTGTGTAAAATTCGGAGAGATGTGCAATATGATACTTTATCGATAGCTTAGCAGGAGCTGAAGCTATCTTACAAAGGTAGTTTTAACAAGAAACTACCCGTGGTGTGTGTATGGCCACTGGGGACGAATTTTGGTCGATATATCGAGAGGCGCTTCCAATCCTTGTTATTGCGCTCGGTGGCGGATTATTTGCAGGGCTCGTACTCGAAGGGATTCTCGAAAGCGTTGAACGGTTTCCTGGATTGTTGGTGATGGTTCCTGTCTTTCTTGCAACGAGAGGGAACGTCTATGGAGCGCTGGGTGGGAGAATTTCAAGCGGCCTCCACCAGGGACTGATTTCTCCACGGTTCGAACGAAACGACCGTCTCATCAATGCTGTTGTCGCCTCGTTTGTCAATGGAATTGGGATTTCCATCGTTATCGGTGTCATCACCTGGCTTGCACTGTTCATCATTGGGTGGGATTCCGCGGCGCTGTATGAGTTCGTCGGCATCATGCTCATCGCCGGGTTGTTGACATCAGTTGTCATGATTGTCGGTCTGCTGGCGATTATTTTTGCCGGCTACAAGCGCGGCTATGACCCTGACAACCTTGTTGGCCCGATTGTGACGACACTTGGTGATATCTTTGGGATGTTATTCCTCCTCTTTTCTATCGGACTCGTTGAGGTGCTTGTCGGATGATTACCCCACAGGGTTCGCTCGGGACATGGGACGCAAAGCAGATCGTCCTGAATATGTTTCCATTGCTCATTGTCCTCTCAATTATCGTCCTCGCTGCTGGGATTACGCTTGAGGATGCAGAGGAGATGCTCAACGAATACGGCATTTTGGCTGTGATGGTTCCGACAATGGTCGATATGGGTGGGAACCTCGGAGCGATTTTGAGTTCGCGCCTCTCGACTCGCTTTCACCTCGGGACAACCGAACTCAACCCACGCGACCGAGTTCTGTGGGAGAACGTTGCAGCGATTCTTGCACTTGCATTTAGTATCTTTACCGCGCTCGCCGTCGGCGCCTACGCTCTCGGCGTTATCTTTGGGTTCGGCCTCCCACTCTCGACGTTGCTCGTCATTTCGTTGGTCAGCGGAATGTCAGTAGCAGTTATCGCGATTATCTTTAGCTTTGTGACAACATACGTCTCCTACCGCCTTGGAATCGACCCCGATGATACAACCATCCCCGTCGTAACGAACGTCGTCGATGTCTGTGGAATGATTATCTTTATCGGCGTCTCAGCGCTGGTACTTGGATTATAATCCGACACCGAGAGTTACGCGAGTGCTTCAAAAGCTGTTGTCGATGCCTGAGACCCTTTAGCGATAAGAACGTCACCAGGCTGAATTACTGCATCAGCGCCGCCGATAAGCAACCACCCTTCGTCGGGTCGACGAATGGCAAGAACGGTCACACTCGGATCAACACTCGGTATGCCGCTCGTTATTTCTGCTCCCGCAAGCGTCCCGCCTTGACTCACCTCAACACGGACGATAATCTCGTCGCTCTCTTCGACGGCCAACTGGACGACCGGGTGAACGTCCATATCCCGTAGCACGCCTTCGCTCAATTCGACAGCAGCATCGCTAATAACTTCGGTTGCACGGCCAAGATGAATCAACCCGCGCAACATAACAGGGTCCGGTGCATCGGCTGCCGCCTGTAACGTCCACGCCTCAAATCGAGATTCAAGCGCATCAACCTCAATCTCCAGATTGCTAACTTCCTCCGCAAGTGGTTCACTGTCGAATAGCACTGCACTGTATGCAAGGTCAACTGCTAGCTCCGAGAGATTTTTCATGTGAACGATGGTATCGACTGCTCGCTCAAGGTCAGCAATTTGCGGAGGCTCTGGCTCGAGCCGTTCAAATGACGTTCCTGTCGCCAGCTCATAGACATCCTCGATAGCAACGTCGGGACCACGAAGCAACACAACATCCTCAGTTTCAAACGTGGTTTCCGGACCAGGATTGAGCAACCACTCATCCCCACGTCGGATAGCGATGGCACGCACACCGGTCTGTGATTCGAGGTCGATATCACCCAGTTCTCGCCCAGCGTACGGTGAGTCAGTCGCGACAACAGCACGAACGAGCGTTTCGACGGCTTCTGGGAGTGCAGCACGCATCGCGTCCGGTAAGCCAATATCGTCAAGCACTACCTTTGCGATATCGCCGGCCGCGTCGCTGATGGTATCCGTCGCCCCGACGATACCCAACACTGGAGCCAACTGTTCTGCATCTGATGGGCTCCGTACAGCCATCATCAATGCCATCCGAGCACGCATCTCCAGTACATCCATGCGTTCTTCGAGCCGAACGACCTCGTTTGCCAGCTCGGCGTTTGAAAGCAAGACTGCGGAATACGACAGGTCAATCAGAAGTTCGGCGGTATCTTTCATTTCGATAAGCAAGTCCTTGACGCTCACCGGCTCATAAGAAATGGACGTAACACTATCCTCACCCTGAAACTGAGTCATACAGTGCACTATCACCCCCCGTAAGAAAGGAGTTGCGCACACCGGGGCAACTTACCCTTCTCCAACATGAAGCCTTTAGCAGTAACAGGCCGAATCAAAAGCTATGAGTTCTCCAGTCGTTCACAACCGCCTCGCTGATGAGGAGAGTCCATATCTCTTAGACCACGCCGATAACCTGGTCAATTGGCAACCGTGGGATAACGAGGCCCTCGAAGCGGCACAAGAACACGATGTCCCCATCTTTCTCTCGGTCGGCTACGCTGCCTGTCATTGGTGTCACGTCATGGCCGACGAAAGTTTCGATGATGAGGCTGTAGCCTCCCTGTTGAACCAACACTTTGTCCCTATCAAAGTCGACCGCGAGGAGCGCCCCGACGTCGATAGCATCTATCAGACTATCTGTCAACAGGTGAGCGGTCGCGGCGGGTGGCCGCTTTCGGTCTGGCTCACACCCGACGGCAAGCCATTCCAGGTTGGAACCTACTTTCCGAAAGAACCGAGTCGAGGGATGCCAGGATTCAAAGAAGTACTAAAAAACATTTCGGCGGCTTGGGACGACCCTGATGAACGAACAAAGATAGAAGAACGGGCCACACAGTGGACAGGCGCAGTCAGTCGTGAACTCGAGGCGGTGCCGGAGACAGCAACAGAGCCAGCAGAAGATGTGCTTGAATCCGCTGCGAACGCCGCAGTTCGCGGTGCTGATCGACAGCACGGTGGCTGGGGAACTGGCCCAAAGTTCCCACAGACAACACGGCTCGAACTCCTCTTGCGCGCTTACGAGCAGACCGGGAGCGAAGTCTATCTCGACGTCGTCACCGAAACGCTCGACGTAATGGCCAACGGTGGGATGTACGACCACATTGGCGGTGGGTTTCACCGATATGCGACTGACCGCGACTGGACCGTTCCCCATTTCGAAAAAATGCTGTACGATAATGCACAGCTTCCGCGAACGTATCTCGCGGCGTATCAAGTTACAGACGATGAACGGTACGCAACGGTATCTGAAGAGACACTGGCGTTCGTTGAGCGTGAACTCACGCATGAGGACGGTGGCTTTTTCAGCACGCTTGATGCCCAGAGCGAAGATGCCAGCGGCCAGCGAACGGAAGGTGCCTATTTCCTCTGGACACCGGAAGAAATCTATGAAGCGGTGGAAGATGAAACGGCAGCAGAGCTGTTCTGTGACCGGTTTGGCGTCACCAAGCGCGGTAACTTCGAAGGGAAGACCGTTCTTACCATTGAGAAGACGGTCGACGAACTCGCCGAAGCCGCTGACCAGTCGCCCGAAACAGTCGAAACGTTGCTCAAGACCGCAACCGAACAAGTTGCGGCAGTTCGAGAGCAGCGACCACGACCACCGCGTGATGAAAAGGTCCTCGCAAGTTGGAACGGCCTGATGATTTCGGCGTTTGCACAGGCCGCAATTGTACTTGATGAATCGTTTGCTGAGCCAGCCACTGCAGCGCTCACCTTCGTTCGGGAACAGCTCTGGGACGGCGAGAAGCTACAGCGACGGTACAAAGATGGCGTTGCAAAGGTCGATGGGTATCTCGAAGATTATGCATTTCTCGCCCGCGGGGCGTTTGACCTCTTTCAAGCAACCCGCGATATCGAGCACCTGGCGTTTGCACTTGACCTTGCAACTGCTATCGAAGACCACTTTTGGGACGACTCCCAGAAGACACTCTATTTCACACCGGAGGACGGCGAAGAGTTGATTACCCGCCCACAACAGCTGATGGACCAGTCAACACCGTCAAGCGCCGGTGTCGCTGCAGAGTTGCTCGACATGTTGAATCATTTCAAACCTGACGATAGGTTCGCCGACATTGCCGAACACGTTGTCGAAACCCATGGGAACCGAATCACTGCCAGCCCACTGCAGCATGCATCGCTTGTAATGGCTGCAGATGCCGTGACAAACGGCGTCTTGGAAGTCACGCTCGTTGCAGATGACGTTCCCGACGACTGGCGAACTGAACTCGCGGACCGATATCATGGTGCGCGGATTCTTGCATGGCGCCCTCCGACCGAGGAAGAACTCAAAGCACAAATTGAGCGACTCGGACTGACAGAAGTCCCCCCTATCTGGGAAGGGCGTGACCAGTTGAGTGAGAAACCAACCGTCTACGCCTGCCGCTCGTTTACCTGTTCACCGGGTCGAACGGATATTACACGGTCGCTTAATTGGGCTGAACGAATGCTGTAGGACAAGGCAGCTGTCGGTTGATAGCCTCCCCACGCTGAAGCGCGAGGTTTTGGGCCTGTTCAGCTACTAATCAGGAATCATCTGCATCAAACTGATGCCCACATTCTGGACAGGAGACCTCATCGTGACGAAGTGCAGCACTGTGTTCACGAACTTCTCGCATAACTTCAGTAATATTTTCTTCAGCTTTGAGTTCCTGTTCAACCGAGAGGTCGACACCCTCTACCTCAAGCAAGAACTTCGCAACCTCTGTGGCCTCATACATCACATCATCCAGTTCCTCGGCGGTAAAGAAATCGGACATCGCCCCGTAGAGAAACGTCGCCCCGGCCTTGCGCACTTTATCTTCGAACGAACTGCGGGCCTGATTGACCGCCTGCGGGGAGTATGTGTCAGTCATGAATGGGACGAGATGTGGAAGATTGTCCCCAATTTTCGTCATTTCAACTCCCGTTTCTGTCCGGAAGTCGGCACAAAGTCGTGCCATCGCCCACTCCCGTGCAGTGATATATGTTCGGTCGCGCAAAAACTGGTTTGCCCGGTCGTACGTACTACCATCGATTTTCGAGAACTTATCGTATGACTGGACATCGGCTGGAATGTCCAGTTGTTCTTCACTGGGGACCTCATCCTGTTCGGGAGAATCTGTCATACTGGGTGATGCGAGGGCAACGTGAAAAAGCGTGTCGCCCAGCGTCAGTTCTCGGTCTCTGCTGCAGCGACATCGACACCTTGCTCCGATTTAGCGCCTGCTGGCGATTCGATACCACGGAACTCAAACTGTACTCCACCGCTGGCTGAGTCAGTTACTGTTACTTCCCAGCCGTGTGCCTGTGCAATCCTTGAGACGATTGCTAACCCCAATCCGGTGCCGCTGCTGCCTTTTGAGTACCCTGCTTCGAAGACCGAACGGCGTTCCGATTCCGGGATACCAGGACCATCGTCCGCGACGGCAAAATCCAGTCCGCCTTCGAGTGGAAAAACAGTAACACGGACAGCAGGACCACCATGTTCGACCGCATTTCGAAAGAGGTTCTCGAACAAACGCTCAAGTCGAGTCCGCTCCGCCAGAATTTGTCCCTCATATTTGACACGCAGCGTTCCGTCTTCTGTCTCGACGTGTGACCAGGCTGTGTGTGCGGTGTCAGCAACGTCGGTCGGTTCGAGATAGTCAATGGTATCCCCCTCGCGTGCGAGAGTGAGGACATTATTGATAATTCGCAATATCCGGTCGTGTGAGTCCTGAACGCCCGTCAGTAACTCGGCAATGTCAGACTCAGAGGTCATCTCAACTGCCGCATTTGTCCGACCAATTGCCACATCAAGTGGATTTCTAATATCGTGTGTGATGAGGGTCGCAAACTCATCAAGCCGCTCGTTTTGTCGCTGAAGTTCGTGCTGACTCTCACAGTGGTCGGTCACATCATGAAATAAGATGACCGTCAGTTCATCTCCCGCGTCAGTGGTTGTATCAAACTGCTCACATTGGAGGTGACTGGTGCCTGTCTCCGTTTCGAGTTCTGCGATTTCACACTCGTCGGCCAAGGCTTCTTTGAGCGATGAATATGCGAGCACCTCAGCAAGCGTTCGTCCTTCGGGTTGGCCATTGCTGAGGTTCCTAAATGCGGCATTCGCAAGAACGATAGTGTCAGTCTCATCAACCACCGCAACAGCATCGTCGACTGCACTGACAATGGTTTCAGGCGTGACAACGGCTTCGCCCTGCCTGCGTCGTGTGAGGTGATAGAGCGTTCCAGCTAACCCAACCGAAAGGAGCGCTAGAATGACGACTACCACAGACAGAACGAGTGTTTCCATTGAGACAGATTATGTGACCAAGACGGATATATGTACACCACACAGAGTTAGGTATCGAGACAACAGAACTCCATACTGTTTTGAAGGTGGACAGCCCAATCATTGTGTATGCCAATTCAAAAATCAGACGCCGAGACGCTTCGACCGCTTGCGTTCCGAGAACCGGCTGAGGTGCTAGACCCTGATAAGCTCTATACGGTCTACGAAATTGCTCGACTGCTTCAAGGACTGGACTACGATACAGAACTGGATGTCGAGACCGAAAACGTCCTGCTTGATTGGGCTATTCCGTGGATGATAAAACATGCAGACGAGTTGGTGTTCGCTGATCCTGAGTCCGACACAGAGCCGGGACACTATGGATTAGCAGAGTAACGACCGGTCAAATCAGAGTCCCATCTGTGCGGCCTGCGCCGCAATTTCGATATCGTGTTGCGGATTCGTTGTCACGCTCGGACCATGCCCACAGTGTAGTTCGGTTACACCATCAACGAGATCAAGAAGCTGTTGGATACTGGAAACAAGCGTTGCTCTGTCTCCTTCTGCCAAATCCGTCCGCCCAAAGCCACCGTTCGCAAAGATGAGGTCGCCAGCAAAGAGGACGCCAGAGTCCGCTGCGTAGAAACAAAGGTGGTCGTCTTTGTGACCTGGCGTATGCACAGCCAGATACTCGTGGTCGCCGAGTTGGACTGTCTCCCCGTCAGTAATTTCATGGTCGACTCCTGCTTGGTCCGTATCATAGCCCCACACATCGACATCAAACGCCGATTTCACGCTCTCGAGGTTGCCGACGTGGTCATAATGGGTGTGAGTAAGGACAACTGCATCAATATCATCCACGTGGTTTCGGGCCTCAGATACGACATCGAAGTCAGTCCCGACATCGACAAGGACGGTCCGTTCTCCCTCTACGAGAAACACGTTACTCGTCATGGTACGTTGTCCTTGGGCAAGATTTCGAATCATATCACTCGATACTTGCTGACAGGGCTTGTGGCTACCGGTTATCGATGATTGTGCCACGGTCAAAAGACCCACTTAAAAGGCGAGGGCATCAACGACGATAGCAATCAATACCAGACCGAGATACGCGTTAGAGGCGTGAAAGGCACGGAATGCGGCCTGTTCTGTCTGTTGATAGTGGAGGTTCACGACAGCAAGCAAAAAGACGGCGCCGAGAACCGCGCTTGTCATCGCAGTCACCCACCCTAGGTCAGTGACCCAAATGAGTGCGCTCGCAAAGACCAGTGTTGAGCCCAGCCAAAGGAGGATGTGTTTTCGTGTCGTTGTCTCACCACGGACGTTTGGCATCATCGGGAATCCGCCCCGTGCATAATCCTCCTTGTAAGCCAGCGCGAGATTGTAGAAGTGAGCCGGTGTCCACACAAAGATGAGCGACGCAAGCAACAATCCTGCCACATCGATGCGGCCGGTGACAGCCGCCCAGCCGATAAGCGCTGGAAGGGAGCCGGCAGCGCCGCCGATAACCGTATTCTGGACGGTATTGGGCTTGAGAATGAGTGTGTAGACGATGCTGTAAAAGATGATGGCGACAAGTCCGAGTGCCGCCGCGAGTGGATTAAGTTGCAAGAACAGTGCCAGCGACAGGACTGTAAGAACAACCCCAAACACAAGCGCATTGCGCGCCGGGACTTCGTGCGTCACAAGCGGCCGGTCGTTGGTTCGCGACATTTTCTTATCAATATCGCGCTCAAGAACGTGGTTGAATGTCCCGCTCGCACCGATAGCGAGCACACCACCACCGAGGGTGAGCACGATGACATCAACAGTCAACGATGTGCCAGCAGCAAGCGCCATCGCCGCTGCAGCAACGAGCGAAAGCAGCCACATGAGCCGTGGCTTCATGAGTTTGAAATACGCAAATGCCCGAGCCCGGAGTTGCGTCCCAATCGGTTGTTCTGAAAGAGGTTGAACAGCAGCAGCCGATGGCTGTGTAGGTTCAATCGGGTCAACAGCCTCACTCGTAAGTGGTTCATCAGCACCACCAGTGACAGTCTCGAGATGCCATGCGAGGGCAACGAGCAACAGCCCAAAGATAGAGACTCCCGTGAGCAGGTGAACGCCACCGGGAACGGTTGTCGCCGTTGCAATCAACGCACCAATCCCAATCTGTGCCGGGTACAAAAACAGAGCAAGGGCAACCGTCGCTTTGACTTTCCGCGTCGTTTGGTCACGGAACACAGCGATTGCGGCGGCGACGACGATGAGACCAACAACGGCAGCCATGAGGTGATGTCCCAAGGCAACAACTGCTGCCGTGCTATCCGGTGCGTTCGTACAGACGGGCCACGAAGAACAGGCCTCGGCAGCGTTAGAAAGAGATGCTGTCGCCCCAACAACGACGAGCAAATAGACGCCAAACGTTGCCGCAGTCAGCAACGTCGTCGTCCCGAGGCTGGGCCTGCGGATATTCATACAAGCAGGTTAGTCCCGGTATACTTAGATGCCACGTTTTTACCACCGTTGTATTGCGGTCGACGATGGCTGAGTCTGCTGGGCGTCTCCCTCAAGGAGTTGTTGGCAACAGTTGCTCGTCAAGTCGCTCAACCGTTTGTTCAAGGACAGGAACCATGTTTTCTGTATCCTCACGGTTGTACGCGATGAGTCGGTCAAGTGCGCCGTCGACGCCGCGCTCATGCTCATGCCATAATCTGACTGCTTCAAGTCCATCGACATCAGGGAGGTCTCGCTCAATGCCAAGGGCATCCTCGACTGCACTCAGCCCACCCGAAAGGCCAATTTGCCGACACGTTGGCATCAGGTCGATATGTGGCCGGTCAAGGGCAATGTCAAATGACTGTTCAAGAAACGGAATATCAAACCGGGCACCGTTGAACGTCACAAGCAATCCGGCATCCGAAAAGGCCTCACGAAGCCCATCTGTCGAAAGGTCATCGCCGCGGACGAGCGTGCGAGTGGTTCCGTCCTGAAACAACGTAACCGTCGTGACGACGCTTGATTGCGGGTCAAGTCCAGTGGTCTCGATGTCGAAAAAGCACGCATGTTCACGGAAAGATTCGTACAACCGCCAGCGATGGCTGCTCGGAAAGCGGTCAGCGAAAAAGTGGATATCCGTCGATTGAAGCGCAGCTTCGCCGGCATCGATAAATGACGTAATATTGTCCGCCCTCGTTGTCCCAATACCGTCACAGTTCGGTGTAAACTCACTCCAGTGGGTTATTCCCTGCTCCCAGAGTCGTCTCTCGGTTTGTTCACCGACACCATCGGCCCCGAGAAAGCTGTTGTC
>PUNZ01000168.1 GCA_003551945.1 Halovenus sp.
TAGAACAGAAACATCACGACGAGGTTCTCGGCAAACGCGATACCGAGCGCCGTCGACAGCGAGGCTGCGAACGCCGCAAAGAACCGTGTCTGATTCGGTTCGCCGAGCCCTCGCATATAGCCTGCACAGTAAAAGGCCGTGAATATCCAGAGGAAACTCGCAAGCAGACCGAATATCATCCCCAGCTGGTCGACACGGAGTGCGAGTTCAATGCCGAGGACGAACTCGCCCATCGACCAGCGGTAGGTCTCGCCAGCAAGTACGCCGGGGACCATACTCGCCACGATTGCGAATTTGACGAGCGCGGCGAGCACCGACCAGGACTCGCGGACGTTCGGGCGTCGGTAGGAGGCGACAATCAGTGCCACCGCAATCGTCGAAACCAGTACTGCTGCAATCGGCTGCCAGTCACCACCAGGAATCTCAGTCATTGGAACCAACCTCCGGGGAGTTCTCGATAACCGCATCGGCAATCGGCTGGACTGCGTCGGTCAACTCGCTCCCCATGAATCCGAGCACGACCGACAGCAGTGTTGCAATCGCCACGACGGCGAGCATCCCAACCGAGAGGGATGGCGTCGTGCCGAGGAAGCCGGTTTGCGTAGTCTCTTCAGCAGCATTACCGCCATCAGTCGCAATCGCATCGCTCGCTTCTGCGTGTGGGGGCGCATCTTCGGGCTGGTAATCGAAATACAGCTTTTCGAGAATGCGTGCAATGTAGACCAGCGTCAACAGCGTACTGGCGAAGATAACAAAAACAACGGCCCAAAGACCCGCTTGGACCGCTCCAACACCGATATACCATTTGCCGATGAAGCCAACGGTTGGTGGAACACCGACGATACCGAAGCCAAGAATTGCAACCGCTCCGGAGAGGAATGGGCGCTGTTTCGCCAGCCCCGCATAATCGCTCACCGTCGTTGCATGACTCCCGGCACGGAACGCACCAGCGGACGCAAACAGCCCACCTTTGATGATGGCGTGGGCAATCAGGTGGATGACAACGCCGTAGACCGCAAACTGTGTCGCGGTCTCGCCTGCTGCGGGATGGACCGCCACGCCAATGGCGATGACGATAAGCCCGAACTGGGCGACCGACGAGTAGGCAAACATCCGTTTGACACGCCGTTGCATCGCGGCCAGCGCACTCCCGACAAGCACCGACAGCCCGGCAAGCACCAGCAGGCCGTTCAACATCCACTCGGCGTTTGCCGTCGCCGCGAAGAACTCCGGCGTAAAGACGTTCCACGTGATGCGTGCAAGCGCATAGGCGCTCAGCGTCGAGACCAGCGCAGAGATGTAGATTGTCACCGAATCAGGCGACTCCGCGTAGGCATCCGGCTGCCACGTATGCAGCGGATAGATGGCGGCTTTGGTTGCCAGACCAACTGCGATGAACGCAAACGCACCGAGAACGAGTGGGTCGCTATACAGCGGCCCATCAATCCATTCGGGATTCCCAGCGAGCGAATGCGAGACATCGACCATATTCAGCGTCCCCGTCACCACGTAGAGATAGCCGACGCCGACGAGATACAGCGACGCCCCTGCCGTCCCGATAATGAGGTATTTGAGAGCAGCAACGGCAGCGGAGGCGTGTCGGCCACTTGCGACCATCGCATACGTTGCAAGCCCGACGATTTCGAGGAAGACGAACAGGTTGAACAGGTCACCAGTCATCGCAACACCCATCAATCCACCAGTGAGCAGGAGATAGCCGCTGTAAAAGGCGTTGCCGCGCGGCCCAGAGCGACGGGAGAAGGCAAGCACAATCAGTGCGACCGTTGCAATCAGCAGAATCATCGCACCGGAGAGCGCATCAGCGACCAGTTCGATACCGACCGCAAAGCCTTCGCTCTCGTAGCCGCCAGCGGCTCCCTCGCGTCGACCGTAGTTTTCACCACCCAGCGCATGAACGACTCGCTGGCCGTCAACGTAGATGAAGTAGGCAAGCACCGTTGCAACGGCCGTCTCAAGCGCAAGAACGACAGCAGCGACTGCCCACCCTACTTGCTGGCGGAACAGCCCAAGCGCAAGCGGGAGTGCCGCGCCCAGAATCGGAATTGCAATGATGAATCCCGGAAGGAGACTCTCATTCATCGGCACGCACCTCCTTCAGCGTCGCCTCATCAAGCGTCCCGTACTCGCTGTAGATGCGGACAATCAGCGCCAGCGCAACCGCCGTCAGCGCAACCCCAACCACAATCGCCGTCAGGACGATAACGTGTGGGAGCGGGCTGGCATACGGGTCATACGCCTGTGCATCCTGTGGGATGACCGGCGCACTCCCCTGCTCACCGCCACTTTCAGCCACGTAAGCCGTCGTGACGAAAAACAGGAAGATGGCCGTCTGGAACAGGTTTAACCCGATAACCTTTTTGACGAGATTCGAACTCGCCACGACCATATAGAGGCCGATAACGAGCAAGATGGCAAACAGCAGGTAGGTGTACCGGCTGGTGAGAATCTCAATCATCGACGTCCACCTCCTCGACAACGAACCCGGCGGCGATGACGAAGAACATCCCCATCACGACGCCGGCAACAATGGGCGCAACGCCACCGATTTCGATGGCTTCAAGCCCCCATTTGGTGTCAATACCCCACTGTTCTTCGAAAAACGGGTGTGCAAGGAAATTATCTCCATAGAGCATCGGAATCAATCCAACGATGGTAAAGACAGCCGTTCCGCCTGCGGCAAGCGCAACGACGGTTCGGTTCGCAAGCCAGTCACGAGTCGGTTCAATGCCGAACGCGAAGGCAATCATCAGGATAGTTGAGCCGATAATCGCGCCACCCTGAAAGCTCCCACCGGGGGTATCCGCCCCGTGGAACGTCAAAAAGAGCCCGTAGGTGAGCGCAAACGGAGCCACGATACGCACCGTCGTCATGATAATCTGGCTCTCAGTGTAGGTATCCGACTCCGCATCGAGGCGCATCTTCTCCGGCGACTCCGATTGGTCATCGACGGCGTTACTCACGGGTGAACACCTCCTTGTTCAGGACGATAAGGGTGGCAACGCCAGCCGAGAAGACCACCACTGCCTCACCGAAGGTATCGAATCCACGATAGCCGGCAAGGACGGCAGTGACGGCGTTTTTCACGCCCGTATCGTCATAGGCGTTAGCGATGTAGTGTTGAGTCACTTCAGGATTGTACCAGGCCATCGCGTCATCCGCACCAACGGCTGGGAACTCGCCAAGCGTGGCGAGCATGACGACAAGCAAGCCACCAAAGACGACCACCGCTGGAATATTCACCCGCTCAACCAAGCGATCCGTATCCTCTCTGACGGTTTTGGCGAGCGTCAAAAGCAACAACAGCGTTGTCACGCCGGCACCGATTGCGGCTTCGGTCATCGCCACATCGGGAGCCAACAAGAAAGCGTAGAACAGCGCCATGCCGAGACTGTACGCCGCAAACACGACGATAACCGTCAGCGTATCACGGAATGCAGCGGTCGCCAGTGCCGCGGCAAGCACGAACGCAAACAGCACGCCCGCGAAGAGTTCGCTCATCGTTTCACCTCCGTAGTCGGGACAGTCACTTTACTCATCGGCCATCGCCTCCTCGTACAGGTCAGCGTCAGTGCGGTCATCATCAGTGGTCCACGGTTTGATACCTTCTTCGTCTGCCGCCCGTGCAATCGCGTGTGCAGCCGTCGGGTTGGTGATAAAGATAAAGAACAACAGCAAGACCGTCTTGAAACTCGTGGTACTGAATCCAAGCGCGAGGGCAACACCGGCGAGGGCAAACCCTGCACCGAGCGTGTCAGCCTGCGATGCCGTGTGTGCGCGTGAGTACACATCCGGCAGGCGAATAACTCCCGTCGCTGAAACGAGGGTGAAAAACAGCCCGACGAGGATGAATCCGACGATAGCAACCGTTCGAATGGTCTCTATCATAGCACACCACCTCGCTCGACGGTGAACTTCGAGATGGCGACGGCCATCAGGAAGTTAAGCAGTGCATAGACGAGTGCAATGTCGAGCAGCGATGGCTCGCCAAGCCCTGCCCCAAGCAGCGCAAGGACAACGACTGTGTTCGTTCCAAGGACGTTCACTGCCAGAACGCGGTCCTGTGTCGTCGGTCCTTTGACCGCCCGGTAGAACATGGCAATGGCAAGCAGCATAAACAGCGCAGCAGAGACGAGGAACACCTGTGTGATGAACTCCCCGGTGGCGAACGCTGGCTGGAGTGCCTGAGAAATAGTCGTACTCATGTGTCGTCACCTTCGTCAGTCTCGTTCATGGTTGGTGGTTCAGTATCGGTGCGCTCCTCCTCAGCAGCGTCAGTGGGAGCACCGTCATCTTGTTCCCACGAGCTTGGTTCATCAGTTGAGTCGATAAGCTCGGCTTCACCACGCTGTTCGGGGCTGGTGATTTCCGCCGCTTCGCGTCCGTAGAAGACAAACCGAATTGCTCGCTCAAGGTCACCAGCAAACAGCCCTTCTCGGGCGGCCGGCACCAGCGTATGGACAGTGAGCGTTCGCCCATCAATTCGGACAGCAAGCGTTCCCGGCGTGAGCGTGATACTATTTGAAAGTGCGGTCATCGGCAGGCTTCCCCAGACCGCTGGGCGGATTCGCGTCATCCGCGGGTCGATCGGAAGTTTTGGATGCAGGATAACCGCGGCAATCAGGATGTTCGATTTGATAATCTCTTTGAGCAGATACGGAATGTAAATGGTGTGACGTACCAGTCGAGCAGGTGTCTGCCATGTTGGATTACGGGTGAACGTTACCTGTGACAGCCCGATTGCAACAATTGCAGCGGAGACGACGCCGGTCACGATTTCGAACCAGTAGGTCGGGTCCGCCGCCAGAATCTGATAGAACACGAACGAAATGACGAATATTGCCCCAATCTGGGGGAGACTCGTTCGTGCAAGGAAGGGCGTTCGCCGTGCGCTCCGACCAGCCGGCGCTTCTTCGACCGTGAACGCATCGAACCGTGCCAGTTCGTACTCAAGCGGCCGAAGCAATGGCGCGCCGATGCCGGGGTCGTAGCTGGGGTCAAACAACACCCGATTCGCGCCGGTTTGGATTGCATCGCGCGCAATCGTATCAGCGATATCCGACGGGCTGAACAGATACTCGTCCGTGCCGAGTTGTGCCGTTTCGATAGTGAGTTCAGCGTCGAATTGTTCGCCATCCTCGTTTGCCCAGACGCTGGCCCGCTTGAGCAGGTCGGTTGCAGCCTGTTCACGCGAGTCATCAGCGTGTACCTCTGGTGGGTGAACGTAAACAAGGCGAAGCGTGGCAGGACCATCAGCAAGGGCGGTCCTGACCGCGTATTCAATCGTATTGCGATTCGTCGACGATGCCGAAAGTGGGACCAGGGTCCGGTTATCCGACACCGTTCTTGCACCTCCATGTCGTGTTTCGTTCGTTGTACTGCATGCGCTCTCGTTGCAACTTGCTCCGAGGGTTCCGAGCAAAATGATTTCGTTATCGATTGGTCGCCACTCTTGTCAAACGAGTGATTGGCAAGTAGCGGCCCAATGTGAAAGAGGAAGAATGAATGGACTAATTACTGGACGTTCGTTTGTTTCACTCCCGATTGCGATGCGTGTTCCGGTGGACGATTCCCTGCATGTTGGCCGTTGTCTCGGTAAACGACCGCAAAGCGTCGCTCGTCTCTCCTTCTTCAAGCACCAGCGGCTTCCCCCCATCTCCACCCTCTCGGATAGCGGTATCGAGCGGAATTTCACCGAGGAATGGCATTTCAACCTGGTCAGCGAACTCCCTGCCGCCACCGCTGTCGAAAATATCGTGTGTCCCACCACAGTCAGGGCAGGTAAACGACGACATGTTTTCGACGATTCCCAGTACGGGGGTTTCGTGTTCAGCAAACATCTGGAGTCCTTTCCGGGCATCATCCAGTGCAACCTCCTGTGGTGTCGTAACGATAACTGCACCACTCACCGGAACCGTCTGCAATAGCGTCAGTTGCGTGTCCCCCGTTCCCGGTGGTAAGTCAACTATCATATAATCGAGCGCACCCCACTCAACATCCTCCCAAAGCTGTGTGAGGACTTTATGGACCATCGGCCCACGCCAGATAACAGGGTCTTCTTCCCCAAGGAGGAAATCCATGCTCATCAGCTTCATACCGTAGGCTTCCGGCGGGATGATTGTCTCGTTCGCTGTCGCCTGCGGAACCTCATCAGAAGCAACCATCCGTGGGACGTTCGGGCCGTAGATATCCGCATCAAAGAGCCCAACCCGTGCACCCATCGCAGCCAGCCCAGCGGCGAGATTTACGGCAAGTGTGCTTTTTCCAACACCGCCTTTTCCGGAGGAAACGGCGATGATATTCTTAACGTAGGGCAGAATATCCTCCTCCGGGTCGACATCGCGGTCGATAGTCGCCGAAAGCTCAAGCTCATACGAAAGGTCGGAGAGCTCCTCTCGTACTCGCCCCGCGATACCCGTTTCAGTTGGTGAATAGGGCGCACCAAGGACAAGGTCGATGTACACGATTTCCTCATCGTGGTCCACATCGATAGCGTTGATAAGCCCGAGTGAGACGATATCATCCCCGAGGTCCGGGTCCTCAACTGCGGTGAGGCGCTCGCGGAGTTGTGCTGGGTCCAGTTCAGTCATGGACACATCTACGAGCGCTACGGCCGAAAAAGATTGTTATGTGTGAGGGACAATAAAAAGCTCACAAGCCCGCTACCGCAGTGCACCGACAGCATCTTCGACGGTAAATAGGTCGACAACTTCGCGTTCCGAAGCGACCTCTTTAACTGCGGGGGTGAATCCACTCCGTGAAAAAAGCAAGTATTTTGTAACGCGTTCACCACCGCCTTGTGGCGTCCAACGGAGTTCTTCGGCATGTTCTTGCAGCTTAGCGAACGCATCGTAACCCAGCGGCGATTGCTGAAATTTACACTCACCGACGAGAATCGTGTCCCCTGCGGTAAGTCCAACAACATCAATTTCATGTTCACCATACCACCATTGTCCTGTTTGTGTGATGGTATGTCCTGGATACAGAGGACGGAGTGCAGAACAACAGAGTTCCTCAAACGCACCGCTGACAAAGTCAGCTAATTTCGGTTCAATGAGTACGTCAAACGCTTCTTCACCAAGTTCATCATACTCGTCACCAGTGCCATAAATAAAATTAAACCAGAAACGAAAGAATGAGTCGCGGATTCGATAGCGACTCCGTTTGCTGCGCTCTTTCTGTTCAGTGATGGGAACGTGCTGGTCGATTAATCGGAGTCGGGAAAGGCGGTTGAGATACGTAGAAAGCTGGTTGTAGTCGATTCCTGTCGCACCGGCGATCTCATTTCGACTGGTGTTCCCGCCAGCGATTGCTTCCAAAATCGAGAAGTATCGAGTTGGCTCAGTCAGTTCCATCCGGAGAACGTAGTCCGGTTCGTTATGGAGCGAGCCGTGGCGTGAGAGAATCGTTTGGTAAATATTCGTTGCCAACGTCGCATCAGGTGAAATCTCCTCCAAATAATACGGGACACCGCCAAAAATACCCCACGTTATGACCTGTTTTGCGGGTGTGTATCCCTCACCGAAAAATTCCATCGCTGCGTGAAACGGAAGTTGTCCGATATCGAGTTTGAGTGACGAACGACCGTATAATGGACTATTTCCAAGCAATGCAGCCTCTTCCATCATGCTGATTGAAGAGCCAACGAGAACGAAGGTCGCTTCCGAATCGTCGAGTTCGTGGTCAAACATCGCTTGAAACACGGATGGCAGGCTGTTCGTTTGCTCAACGAGATAGGGAAATTCGTCAAGGACAACAATCGCATCCTGCTCTGCGAGGTAACTGAGCGCCTCATCCCACTCCTCTCGGAGGCGGACAATGTCAGGATAGTGCTCCGCTGCACGGTCGAAAAATTGTTGCAGCTGAAGTTCGCCTGTCTTTTGCTTTGCCTGATAAATAACTGCGTTGTCGTACCCGTGGAGCGACTGTTTGACCAACTCCGTTTTCCCGAGCCGACGCCGACCGAATATCACCGCAAGCTCAGCCTCATCCGAGTCATACAGCTCTCGAAGTCGCCTGAGTTCCTCTGTTCGGTTCACGAACGTCTCCATAAGTACTCTCTCGGTAGTCCAACAGAAAATACTTTGGATAATCGTACCTCAAATTATGATACTCTCAATAATCATATTCTCAAATATCATTCTGTAGAGGCACTAGTCGAGCGTCATCGCCGTATGTGCCGCATTCTGCAGCGCGTCCGAGCGCCCAAACTCACCAGGGGCGATTGCAACCGTCCGGATGCCACGCTCTGCGGCGCGTTCGAGCACCGGCTTGAAATCCGTATCACGAGAGACGATTATGAGGACATCGACTGTCCTGTCGACGACGGCCGCCGTGGCGTCAACTGCGAGTCGAACGTCAACGTCGCCACTGGTGGTGATAACCCTGAATCCCCGTGCTTCCGCCGCCTGAATGAGCGCGGGTGTCGCATGCTCGTTGAGATAGAGCCGCGTCACCGAAAGGTCACCCTCCTCGGCCGCCAGTTCTCGTAGCTCATCAAGGTCGACGTCGAACTCATCCCGGAAGACGTTCGGTCCATCCACAAATAACCCGACTTGCGTCGGAGGAATCGGCTGCTCCGCCGACTGCTCCGCGCCGAATAGCCGCTGCAACAAACCCATACCCGTAGCTCACGCTGTGTGTATTTGATGCCGTCGTCTCACTCGTTAGTCTGCGCCTCGTCGAGCAACATGACCGCAGGAGACGCAGACGAGTTGGGAATGAGTAACAGCAATTGTCTCGTGGCAGTTGGGACAGGAGTATGTCTGCCCGTAGCGGTCGCTGTGAGCAGCAGTCGATTTTCGGTATGGTACTGGCATGTTCAACAGTACGAATGGTTCGTCAATGCTTAAAGGTTATTTCAACAATTGTCGAATTGTGCTCGGCAACGACCAGACACAGCCACCTTTGTACCGGGAGCGGCAATAGCCGAATATGTGTGTCATCGTCGCAGGGGCTGGCGGTGGAATTGGCCGTGCGGTCGTAACCCAACTGCACGACCGCGATATCGACGTGGTTGGCCTCGATATCGACGGCGATGCGCTGGATGAACTGCCACCAGCCATCGAGACGAAACAGGTTGACCTGCGAGATAGCGTTGCCGTACAGGAGGCAATCGAAGGGGTTGCACCCGATGCG
The DNA here is from genome assembly GCA_003551945.1 of Halovenus sp. Taxonomy (GTDB): domain Archaea; phylum Halobacteriota; class Halobacteria; order Halobacteriales; family Haloarculaceae; genus Halovenus. The sequence continues at coordinate 9,157 of PUNZ01000168.1, forward strand.
GTCATCAGTTGTGTTGGTTGGTATCAACTCAGCGCGTTGGAGGAGTGTTCACCGGCAGAGTTATCCCGCCATCTTGAGACAAATGTCGTTGCAGTCCACACACTCGTTCATGCCACGCTGCCAGCGCTCCGCCAACGGGAGGGGAAGGTCGTCCTCGTCGGGTCCATGGTGGGTGCAGTGCCGTTGCCCTACCACGGTGCATACAGCACAGCAAAAGCAGGATTGGCAGGCTATGCAGACGCCCTCCGCAGAGAAATGCATCCCTATGGAGTCTCGGTCTCACTCGTCGAACCAGGGCCGGTGCGGACAGGCCTCAACGAACGTGCAGCGGAGAACCTCGCTGAGAAGGTCGACAGCCCCTACCGAAAGGAGTACCGCTCATTCGACGGCTACCGTCCACGTTCGACTGGCGTCGAAACGGTTGCCCGTACGGTGGTTGAAGCAACCCAAGCGCCGTCACCGAACGCTCGCTACCGAGTCGGTCGGCGCGCTCGCTGGCTCCCAAGAGTACAGTGGCTCCTTCCATCGCCGTGGTTCGACCGGCTCGTCCGTCTTGGGCTGCCAAGTGGTATACTTGGGAAACTTATCGACGGTAACTGGCGAGGGTGAGGGAATGCATTTAGAGCAGTTCTAGAGAGAGTGCATTCGCAACCTGCGCTGACGCGGTCGCAACGCCAGCGTGGCCGGCCCCCTCGATGGTGGCGACGCGCGAGTCCGTAATTCGTTCATCGAGAAGCTTGATTCCGTCTTGCAGATAGTCGGGGCTGTGTTCGCCAGTAAACAGCAGCGCTGGAACCGAGATATCGAGGCCATCGAGAGTAAACGATTCGACGACACGGCACTCCCTGGCCATCGTCTCCGCAAGGTCGACACACGCCGGCCAGATAGGCCAGCTCTCAACGTGTGTTGCGCCCGCCGCTTCAGTGAAGAAGTGTTTCACCGCGGCCTCTCGCTCGCCTTGCTCAAGGAAGGCTGCCATGCGCGTGGCGAGTGATTCACCGTCGCCGATGGTGAGCGCTGGCAGCGGCGGTTCATACAGCGCGAGCGACCTGAGTGACCGTGTCTGAGCGACCGCAAGCGCAAGCAACCCACCGAACGAACTTCCAACAACGATTGGCTCCTCATCGAGGGTATCGATGAGTGCCTCAATGTCTTCGCGTTCGCGCTCGAACGCATACGGTTCGGTATCCCCACTGTTCCCCCGGCCGCGACGGTCAACAGCGAACACTGTCGCTTGCTCACGTAACTCGCGAATAATTCCCTGCCATATCTCACTGGTAACGCCGGTCCCGTGGAGACAGACGACCGGTGGTCCCTCACCGACGCGTTGGTAGGAGATGGTCGTCCCATCAGCCGACTGGACTGTCTGTTGCATCTATCCAGTTGGCGAGTCATACCGAAATCATCCTGAATCTGTCGGTTAGCGGAGCCATGCACTGCGCACGAAAGCGAGCAGTGTCTCCGCACTGCGCTTGCAAAACAGTAGGTTTATGACCCGCAGGAGGATACCTCAATCCATATTACTCCCGAGATGACAGCGAACAAACAACCGGAGGTAAACATCGGGTTGGTCGGCCACGTCGACCA
>PUNZ01000164.1 GCA_003551945.1 Halovenus sp.
CACGAACGCTGTGGCCTCGATGTCGTCGTCGACGGCGAGATGCGACGCAACGAGATGGTCGAATACTTCGCCCACCGCATCGACGGCTACGAATTTAACGGCCCAGTGAAGGTCTGGGGCCACAACTACTTCGACAAACCAAGCGTCACGGAAGACGTCTCCTACGCGGAGGAGTGGCTCATCTCCGAGTACGAGTACAATTCGTCAGTGGCAACCCGCCCAGTGAAAGTGCCGATTACCGGTCCATATACGCTTGCCAGCTGGTCGTTCAACGAGGTCTATGAGGACGATGCCGAACTCGCATACAAACTGGCTGACCTCGTCAACGAGGAGATTGCTGGACTCGTCGAAGCCGGTGCTCGCTACATCCAGATTGACGAGCCGGCGCTTGCAACCACCCCGGATGACCACGCCATCGTCGGCGAGTGTCTCGAACGAATCGTTGCCGACGTGCCAGATGATGTCCGCCTCGCTCTGCACGTCTGTTACGGCGACTACTCGCGTATCTACCCGGAGATGCTTGAGTACCCGGTTGAGGAGTACGATGTTGAACTCTGTAACGGCGGCTACGAACAACTCGACGTGTTCAAGGAGCCGGCGTTCACGAAAGACCTCGCAATGGGTGTCGTTGACGTCCACATCGCCGAAGTCGAGCCAGTCGAAGAGATTAAAGAAAACATCAAGAAAGCGCTCGAAATCGTGCCACCGGAACGGCTCACCGTCAGCCCGGACTGCGGGCTGAAGCTCCTGCCACGTGATGTGGCCTACGGCAAGATGGAGAATATGGTTACAGCCGCCCGCGAAATCGAAGCAGAGCTGGATGCCGGGGAAATCGATATCGAGGCCCCGACACCGAACGCAGACTGAGTCGGACGTCTCAACGGTCACTACCTTGCTCACGAACCGGGGCGGGTCCCGGTATCTAGGAGGAAGCTGAGTTGCGCTCTTCTCCGTAATTCTTCTCAAGAAACTCAATAATCTGTGCAGATTCGGCCATCGTCACCCCATAACTCTCGTCGATGAGCACCGGGACACCTCGCTGACCGGAGACGCGTTTAACCTCGTTTCGGCGGGAATGCAATCCTTCAACCCAGACGCTTTCAAAGTCGAGTTCGAGTTCGTCGAGTTTGTCGACAACGAACTCACAGAACGGACAGCCTTCAAGCCGATAGAGTGTGAGTGACATACCCATATGATGGGTGAGAACCGTCTTAAAATTGGCCCACAGCAGCCCCAGACCTGCCGGAGACGAACCCCCGTCAGTTTAGTCAATTCCATCCTAACGAAAATCTATGTCCGAGTCAGAAGAACTCGATATTCTCGAAGCGCTGGCGAACTTACCGACGATGGCACATCCGGTTGCCTCTCCAGAGGGTGACCGGGTAGCACTCTATTACGATATCAGTGGTCGGAACGAACTCCACGTTCTCGATGTCGAATCGGGCGACCTCGAACAGTGGTCAGATGGCGAAGTGCCACGAAACGCCCGCTGGTTTGTCGACTGGACCGCGGACGGCGAACGCGTCCTCTTTCATCTCGACGATGATGGAAACGAACAGAACGATATCCACGTTATCGACGAGACAGGAGCAACGGAAGCCGTCGTCAAAATCGACGGGCAGGCCGTACTGAGCGATGCAACCGAGGAGTACGTCTATTTCGCTTCCAGTCGCGACGGCCAGATGAACCTCTATCGACAGGCTTTCGACGCCGATGAGCCCGAAAAGCTCACCGAGTACGAGCGGGCCGTCTGGGGTGGGGAACTCGCACCGACCGAAGACCACATCGCCTACTCAACGAACGAAACGGACGATTTCGACAACAAAGACGTCTACATCGCGGATGCAGATGGCTCAAACCCACGGAATCTCGAAATTGGTGAGGTTGGCGCAGAGGCCGTTCCGAACGACTGGGGACCCGACGGAGAGCGCCTGCTGGTGACCGATAACACCGAAGACCTCGGCCGTCTTGGCATCTATGACCTCGCAAGCGACGAAATCCAGTGGCTCGGTGACGGTACCTACGAAGAGGGCGGTGAAACATTCTTACCAGATGGAGAGCGAGTCCTCGGAATCCGTTCGCGTGCAGCCGAAAGCATCCCGGTTATCTACGACGTTGAAACGGGTGAAGGACGAGAGCTTGAGCTACCAGCAGGGGTTGCGAGTTTCGGAATGTGGGGGAACCCAATACTCGATGAGAACCGCGTGCTCATCACGCAGACGACGACAACAACTCGGCCGGAACTGCTCGAATACGACCTTTCGACGGATGAGTATGACGTGTTACTCGAAGCAGAGTACGGCCCATTCGAGCCCGCCGATTTCGCTGACGTTGAGTACTTCACCATCGACTCAACGGGCGTTCCAGAAACCCGGCAGGCTGCGGTCGAGCACGAGCCATATGAGGAGTTAGAAATCGAAGCGATGCTCTACGATTCGGGACAGCGACCCTCGCCGCTCATCGTGAATCCACACGGTGGCCCGCGAGCACGCGACACGAAACGATTCAACCTCTACTCACAGGTGCTCGCTGCCCGAGGGTACTCCGTCCTACAGGTGAACTATCGTGGTTCAACTGGGAAGGGTCGGGAGTTCGTTGAAACGCTCATCGATGACTGGGGCGGGGCCGAACAGGGAGATGTTGTCGTCGCTGCCGAACACGCACTGGAAGAGTACGATTGGCTTGATGACGACCGAATCATCGTCTTTGGTGGGTCGTATGGTGGCTACTCTGCCTACTGGCAACTGGTTCAGTATCCCGACTTCTACGATGCAGGTATCGCCTGGATTGGCCTGACCGATTTGGAAGACCAGTACGAAAACACCATGCCGCATTTCCGAACCGAGTTGATGGAGAAGTATCTCGGCACACCGGGCGAGAACCCAGAACTATACGAAGAGCGGTCGCCGATAACGCATCTTGAGAATCTTTCCGCCCCGCTGCTCATGGTACACGGCGTCAATGACCGGCGAGTTCCCGTCTCACAGGCCCGCTTGTTCCGCGACGCACTCGATGAAGCCGGTTACGAGAAGGGAACAGCGTACGAGTACGAAGAGCTGGGTGAGGAAGGCCACGCCTCGACTGACCAGGACCAGAAACTCCGGATGTTCCGACTGCTCGATGACTTCCTTGCCCGCCGCATCGGGACCGAAAAGCAATAATACCTTTGTAGGAATTGATTGGAGGTAATGTTCCTTCAAAGGTAATATATGCTCTCGTGCGCATCCTTTTCTTTCCCCCACTCCACACGTCCGATATGCCACCAGAAATTGGGGACACAGTGCCGCCGTTCAAGACGGTGTTGTGTACGGGGGAAACGTTCAGGTCAACAGCGATAGAAGACGTCTGTGAGGACGGTTGTGTATTGGTCTTTTTCGGGTTTGCGTTCAGTGCAATTGCGGAGAATTGGTGGAAACAATACGACCGCGCGGGATGGGACGAGTTTCCGGTACCAGTCTATGGCATCAGTCGTGATGGGCCATACGCACAGAACGCATTCATTCGGTATCTTGACAGTCCGTTTTCGATGTTTTCGGATACCGACGCCGAGGCAAGCGAAGCGTTCGGGTTACTCACCGCGCGCGAAGCAATGGATGGAACCTCGACACCGCTGCGTGCTATTTTCGTCATAAATAGCGACCAGCAGGTCGCCTACCGGTGGATTGCAGATGACTGGATTTCACCAGTTCCTCGTAGGGAGGTCGAAACAGCCGTCAGACGGCTGTCAGACGATGGGGAAAACATATAAGACGGCCGCTGTTAAAAGTGCGTAAATTATGGACTCGCTAATTGACGACGCCATCGACGAGGCCGAGGAGGAACGGGAGCAACAACAGGGTGAGACAGGTTCAACAACCGAAGAGCCAGCGACATCGGGAACGATGACCGACGAGGAACTGGCCTCGATTGTCAAAGACCTTGAAACGAAAATTACCGTCGTCGGCTGCGGAGGTGCTGGTGGAAATACCGTCACGCGAATGATGGCGGAGGGAATCCACGGTGCAAAGCTTGTCGCGGCAAATACCGACGCACAGCACCTTGTTGATGAAGTTGACTCCGATACGAAAATCCTCATCGGCAAGAAACGAACCGGTGGTCGCGGTGCCGGTTCCGTCCCAAAAATCGGTGAGGAAGCAGCACAGGAGAACCTCGAAGACATTCAACAGTCTATCGATGGCTCCGATATGGTCTTCGTGACGGCGGGACTCGGTGGTGGAACGGGAACGGGAGCCGCACCCGTTGTTGCCCAGGCCGCACAGGATGCTGGCGCACTCACGATTTCCATCGTAACAATACCATTTACCGCGGAGGGTGAGCGCCGTCGTGCGAATGCAGATGCTGGCCTCGAACGACTCCGTTCGGTTTCCGATACCGTCATCGTCGTCCCGAACGACCGCCTGCTCGATTACGCCCCGTCCATGCCGCTGCAAGATGCCTTCAAAATCTGTGACCGCGTCCTCATGCGCTCCGTAAAGGGGATGACCGAGCTAATTACGAAACCCGGCCTCGTCAACGTGGACTTTGCCGACGTTCGAACCATCATGGAAAACGGTGGCGTCGCAATGATTGGCCTCGGTGAATCCGACAGCGAGAACAAAGCACAGGACTCGATTCGCTCTGCCCTGCGCTCTCCGCTGCTTGATGTCGAGTTCGATGGCGCAAACTCCGCGCTCGTCAACGTCGTCGGTGGCCCGGACATGAGCATCGAAGAAGCCGAGGGTGTCGTCGAAGAAATCCACGACCGCATCGACCCCGACGCTCGAATCATCTGGGGTGCCTCCGTCAACGATGAGTTCGAAGGCCGCATGGAAACCATGATTGTCGTCACCGGTGTCGAGAGTCCACAGATTTACGGCAAAAGCGAAGTTGAGCAAGAGCGCGCCGCCAAACAGATGGGCGACGATATCGACTACGTGGAATAGCGGCTTTTGACTTGACATCAGTTGTATATTCGCTCCGGAGAGCCGGGCTGTTGATTCACTTCGTTCATTCGAGAACTGCACCAGAAACCAAAAAGTCCGGTAGTAACTACGCAGTGGTATGACGACCCCAGCGACGCGCAGGAAAACGTTGCAACTCCTTGGTGCCGGTGCAATTGTCGGGCTAGCCGGCTGTCTCGGTGACGACGATGACGAGGAGTTACCGCCGGAGGAGAACGGCGATGACAGCAGTGACGAAGGTTCCGAGACGGATGGTGAAGGGGAAGGAAGTAATGGGCTTGTCTACGCATTCATGCCGGATACGATTGCTGCCATCGACACTGCTGATGGCGAGATAGCAATGGAACTCCCTGTGCAGCCTGGTGGCCGCGATTGGGGTGATACTCGCGTCTGTTCGGAGACAAACACGCTCTTTGCGGTCGATAGCTCGCTTGACCAGGTCCTCCCAGTCGACCTCGATACCCGTGAGCTCCACGAACCCGTCGATGTCGGCGGCAGTCCCACGCATGCGTACTTAGCCACCGATGGCGAGTTGTGGGTGCATGCCGACGACGAGGGCCGGTTCTACGTCATCGAAACCGACACGTTAGACGTAGTTGCCGAAGTCGATGCTGGTCTCGGGGGCTCTGGACATGGAAAGTTAGTTCATCACGACTCTCTCTGGCCGTACGCCTACGCGACGAACGTAAACGACCCAGCCGTACTGGTTCTTGACCTAGAGGAGCGCGAACGGGTCGACGAAATCGAGATTGACCAAGTCGGTGGAACCCACTACATCGAATATACTGCAGAGGCCGACCGGTTATATGTCGAGTATCAGGGTATCGAAACGACAGTGGTTGACCCGGATGCAAGCGATGTCGTCGACAGCCTCGACATCGTTGGTGGGATGGCCACCAACGCGGACCGAGAACTGCTTGCAGTCTGGGAGAATGACAACATACAGTTTATTGATGGCACGGACAGCGATTCCGGGACGCTTGGAACGGCCACGCTTGAGGGAGTCAGTCCAAATAGCATCGAGTTCGTGGACGAGGACCAACAGCGCGCGTACGTTACAGGCTCGGAAACCGGTTCAGTCACCATCGTTGAACCTGATGGAACCGTCGTCGACGAAATTTCCGTCGGCGAACCAGTCGATGACAGGGCTGTCGACAGCGGCGAGGGGTATTATTTCGCTGCAGCGACGGAAACAACCCTTGCAGTCATCTCCACCGAAGCCAAAGAGGTGCTCAACGAGGTCACACTGGATGACACCATCGATGCAATACGCTATATTCCGACGCACGAAGGGTGACCGATGAGAGACAGCAAGGCACAGGTCGTACTGGTTGTGGTGCTCTGTCTTCTGATAGTCTCAGTAGCGGTTCCGCTCGTCAGCGCCCACGCATATCTTGAAGAATCAAACCCGGCAAACGGTGAGCAACTTGACGACCCACCGGATGAAATAGAACTCAGGTATAGCGGCGATGGCGTCGAGCGTGCAGAGGTGTCCGTAACCGGTCCTGATGGAACCGATAAAAGTGACGACGCGGAAGTCGACGAGGCAGATTCACGGCTTGTGACTGTTGGGATGGCTGCGGATGACGCTGAAGGCATGTACGTCGTCGAGTGGGAAGTGCTCGCCGATGATGGCCACACCACCTCCGGCTCGTTCTTTTTCACGGTCGGTGATGGCCCTGCTGACCGCGATGCGGTGATTGCTGCATACGAGGCTGATGCAGACGAAGGGATTGCCTGGATAGAGGCCGGTGGAAAGGCACTGTTGCTTGTCGGACTTGTCGGCGTAATCGGTATCGGCGGGGTTGCAACTGCGGTTGCCTTTCCGGTGATAGACCGTCACGGCCGATCACGGTTAGGAGAGGCATTTGACTACCGCTTACGGCAAGCAGTCGCGGGCAGTTCACTGCTGTTACTCGCTGGCTGGGGCGTATTCGGCGGGGCACGGACTGCACAGCACGGCGGCCTTTCGACCGAAGCTGTCGGCGAATTTCTTGGCACCACTGTCGGCGAAATCTGGATTGCACAGGGTGTCGTCGCAGCGATTATCTTCATCGTGTCCATGCTTGCTCTCCGTGGAGTGGTCACTCAGTTTATCTGGTTGACCGCGGCCGTCGGTGGTGGGCCCCTGATTGCGTTCGGCCTCGCGTGGAACAGTCACTCAGCAACAGCGATTGATTTTGGACAGGGACTGGGCGTTAGCTTCATCCACCTCCTCGGGGCAAGCCTCTGGGTGGGCGGACTGGTAACGCTCTATCTATTCATTGCAACGGTGACCAGCGAGGTCGAAAACGAATCGATGCGCGTTCCGCTGGTTGGGGGAGTGGTCCGGCGGTTCTCACTCATCGCAATCATTGGTGTCACGCTCTCTGTTTCGACCGGCTTGGTGCTTGCAGACTGGCACGTCGGCAGCGGGACAGCGCTGACTGAAACCCAGTACGGATTGCTGCTCTCGCTCAAGCTGCTGTTCATCGGGATTGCGCTTGCGTTAGGTGGGTATAATCACCTGCTATTGCGCCGTCGACTTGACCCAAGCGCAACTGGATTGCTTGACCTCGTCTTTCGAAGTCCACCAGCGAAAACCGACGGTGGGGAGGATGTAAACGGGGAGGGACGTGCGGTGACGGTGCTTGAAAAAAGCGTTCGGCTGGAGCTAGGGATACTCCTTACGGTGCTTGTGTTGTCAGCGCTGCTTACCTCGGCGGCCACCGCAGCTGTTGTCGTCGACCAGCAGGGAGAGGAAGTCGAGTTGCAGACCGTTACCGAAGAGCTTGAGAACGGTATCACCGTCGAGTTGACTGCACTCCCAGCTCACAACGTCACTGACGACCGATTTACGTTCGATGAAACCGACGTTATCCTCTTGGAAGCGAGCTACACAGACGATGGTGAGCCAGTCCCCTCGGAGCGGCCAGTTGAGCTGTTAGCAACAACTACAGACGGTGAGACACAGTTTACGGTCGAACTCAGTGAGGATGACGGAACGTACAGTACGATGCAAGCGTTTCCGACATACGGTGACTGGGAACTTCGATTGACGGGCGAGCCTACAGACTCGCTCGAAACGGTCTGGTTTGAGGCATACGTGATGCCCGATATCGAGAACCGGGTCCTCTCTCACGGTGACCACGGTGGTGACAACGAGCACGGAGAAAATGAGCACAGTCACGAAGACGACGAACACGACCACGATGACGGTCACGACCATGACCACGACGACCATGGTTCACCTCTTGACTCACCGCTGCAGCTCGCTGGGTTGTTGGTCTTTCTGTATGGTGGTCTCTGGGTTGGCTACGAGGCGAACTCGCTGCGTCAACACGAACGATGACCGCCATGTCGTAGAAATCGGCAAGGAAGGGCCAAACCGGAGCATGAAAACGGACAGAGGCACTATATGCTGGTGATGACGTTGCCTGCTCGTGAAGGGTATACGCGTCGCAGGTATCTCAAACAGCTCGTCGCCGTCGGCGGAACAGCGGCACTTGCGGCCTGCGTCGAGTTGGAGCCGGGAGACGACCCGGTGCCGACCGGCGACCCCACGAATCGACCGACCAGTCAGCACGCCTGGAACGATGTGCTCTCCGAGGATACGGACGGAAATCTCCTTACACCGGAACACCACATCTTGCTGCCGCTTGACCTCGAAGAAAGCCCCGATGAGTCGTCGCGTGAACAGGTAGAAACAGCCTTCCGCTCGCTCGAAAGGGCCTACGAGTTTAGCCCCGAAGGAGTACTGTTTACAGTCAACTACTCACCTACGTATTTCGAAACAGTTGGCGACTCAGCCCCATTGCCACAGCCGGAGCCACTGACAAGCATTGAAGGTAATATCGACCTTGACACCGCAGATGCACTCGTCCATCTCGCCAGCGATTCCCCACAAGCAGTCCTCGAAGCCGAACAGGCACTGCTGGGGAACGAATCCGAACCAAACGGCGTTGCAATGGAAGCAGACGTAAGCGGGGTTTTTACGCCGGGCGGGCCGCGCCGAACCGGCTTCGTCGGCGATGGACTGCCAGTCGAGATGGCTCGTGAGGAGGGAGTTGACCTCCCGGATGAACTCCATGAGGATGCCCCCTTTTTGATGGGCTTTCGTTCCGGCTTTGCAGAGGCGCAGGCGCCCGAATCTCGTGTCACTATCGAAGAAGGGGCGTACGAGGGTGGGTCAACGATGCACGTTGAATCACTTGAGTTGAACCTCCGTCAGTGGTTCGAACAGGACGACCACTTCCTGCGGGTGGCCCAAATGTTCAGCCCGGAACACGCACAGGAAAAACTCGTCGGGGAGATTGGCGAGCGACTCACCCAATCGACCGGCGTCTTTGGCGACATCGCTGACCGGACAGTCGATGATGCCCGAACGGAAGGAATTGTCGGCCACGCGCAGAAGGCAGCGCGGGCACGTGATGCGGATGGGACGCCACCACTCTTGCGCCGTGATTTTAATACCCTCGACGGTGGCTCAGCGGGGATACACTTCCTCTCTCACCAACGGACCATAGACGACTTTGTTCGAGTCAGAGAAGCGATGGCCGGTGAAGACCTGTCGCTCGGACGACGGCTAAATAACGGTATCTTGCAGTATATTTTCGTGAGGAGCCGAGGGAACTACCTCACGCCGCCTCGCGCGCTTCGTGCCCTACCGACCGAAACGACATAGCGAACAACAACCCGTCACAACAGATGAATCATAAATACCCCAGCGACGATGGCGAACCGACGACAGAACAGCCCATGGATGCGCTTTCGCGGCGTGCCCTACTGGGTGTGAGTGCAACAGCGATAATCTCACTCGCTGGCTGCCTTGGAAACGGTGACGACGATAACGAGGAGGCGACTGATGACGACAGAGACGGCGATGAGACAGCGGATGATGTCCAGACGTTCGACGAACTGCCCGTCGTTGAGGACCCACCGGATGAAGTGTATAAGCCGACCCATCGAGAACCGTTCATCCACCTGGATATGGTCGAAGCGGGCGAGTATGTGTTGTTGCCACATTTCACCTACCCACACCAGTTCTGGCTGATGAGCGGTGCGGAGACGGTTGAAGAGCGACCGGATATTGACGACAGCATGCATCTGATGGTGGCGTTCTGGGACCGGGAGAGCGGTAAGATACTCCCCGTTGATGCCGGTGCCGAGTTGGTCATAATCCAAGATGGAGAGCCAGTCGACGAGCCGGTCGCTCCGTGGCCGATGATTGCACAGGAGATGGGCTTTCATTTCGGGGACAACGTGGCTGTACCCGGCGATGGGAGCTACACTGTCGAAGTGACGATGAATCCGATTGATGTCAGAAAAACAGGGGCGTTTGAAGGACGGTTTGAAGAGACAGTCACTGCGACGTTCGAGCTCGACTATTCCGACGAACAGCGACAGGAACTGCTGGCAAATACTGAATTTCTTGACCAAGAAGAGTGGGGACAACCAGGGGCACTTGAACCCACTGACCACGGCGACCATGACCATGGTGACGGACACGATGATGGACACAACCATGATGATGATGGCCATGACCACGGAGACGATAGCCATGACCACAGCGACCACGAGATCCCATCACCATCCCTCCCGCCCGCGGAGGAGTATCCCGGGCAGGACCTTGGAACGCACACCAGCGGCGATGCGGACTTTGTCGTGCGGTATCTCGAAGGTACTCGACTGGCTGAGGAGGGTGAAAACTACCTGCTCGTCTCACCACGGACGCCGCACAACC
>PUNZ01000150.1 GCA_003551945.1 Halovenus sp.
GCAGGCGGCCTTGCAAAGCCGTTTCTCGAACCAGCGGCACAGGGAACCGAAGCCGTCGTAGAGTTTATCCAAGACCTGCTTGCGGAGTTACGGACTGCAATGTTTGTCACCGGGTCAGGGTCGGTTGCTGAACTGCAAGAGACGGACTATGTGCTGCTCGGTCGGACACGGGAGTTCGTAGAGCAGCGGTGACAGAGAAACCAGACCGGACTGTTCATCCGACATAAGCAAATATTACGAATAACAACCCAGCAGCAACTGCTGACGTGAGAATCGAAAGTGGGAGTCCGAGCAAAATGAGGCGGCGTATCGGGACGTGAACGTTGCGACCGGAGGCCGCTTCAAGCGCAATAAGCGTCGCTGCGGAGGCAATTGGTGTTGCATTTCCGGCAAGCGTACTGATAGCGGCCAACAGCAGCCAGTCTTCAACGGCAGCCGCTGGAATTCCGGTCGAGAGTAACACCACAGCGGGGACGTTACTCACCAAATTTGAGAGAACGAATACCGCAACGCCAAGGGCCGGGCCGCCACCAACCGCCTCGATTGCAGCACGTGCAGCCGTTCCGTCGAGACCAGCTATCAACGCAAACAAACCCCCAAACAGGACAATGATAGACCAATCAACCTCGGAGAGAACTTCGCTTCCCGGAAGTCGTCGAAAGGCCTGCAGCCACGCAAGGTGAATGATACCGACCGAGGTCGCAATCGTCCCAGCGCCGACATCGGGAAACGCAATCAGCAACACCAACGTGAGGATGATAAATGAGAGGCTGGTTGTTGCCCACATGCGGTCCAGTTCGGGTGGCTCAGGAATCTGTAGCGAACCATCCCCTGGCGTAATCGGGAGCAAAAAGAGCGCGGCAATAACGAGCGAGACAACGGCAACCGGCGTAAGGACGGATACAAACTCGATGGTCGTGAGGTCGCTTTCGGCGAGAATAAACGCGTTCTGCGGATTGCCGAGCGGTGTTGCAACACTGCCGATATTCGCGCCAAAAATAACGGCAAGAATTGGTGCAATTGGGTCAACACCACCATCGTCGGCGGCGACAATCAACACCGGCGTGAGCAAGAGCACCGTTGCATCGTTCAACGCGACAGCACTCAACACAGCAGACAACCCCAGTGCGCCGAGCGTCAGACGTCGTGGGGTCTCCGCAACACGAACAAGTTTCGCAGCAACCCATTCGTAGAAGCCAGATTGGACAAGCGCTGCAACGTGGACCAGCATCCCAAACAGCAACAACAGTGTCTGGACGCTCACTTCTTCGAGCGCTCGTTCCGGTGGAACAATCCCAAGCGCAACCAGCAACACCGCACCAGTCGCTGCGGTGACCGACCGTGAGAGCGGATACCGACCGAGTCGCCGGACGAAAAGGAGCCCAAAGGTTCCAAAAACGATGAGCGTTGCCACGGATTCTTGCATGAGTACTCCTCTGTGTTACCGACATAGGCCGAGATGCGGTGATTCGGTTGATTCGTGGTGGTCCGCGCATATGCCTAAGTGTTGTGGGAGGGAGTACCGTGGCGATTATATACTCGCTGCCCAAACGCCTGAGCATGGAACTCCCCGTTGATTTCACACATCCGGCGTGGCTGGCAGGGTTCGGGACAGTTATCGGCTACGGACTCATCATCGCAGTTCTGACAGTCATGGTCTTTCTGATTCCGTACGCCTTCTTCGCGTTTCTGTGATTACCTGAAATTCAGGCGCTAATGCCCCGTCATCAAGGAGTCGTTCGAGAATCGAAGATTCTCGTGATCACGAGAGACTGCGTCTCTCAGACGACAACGCAGGGAGCGAAGGGACTGGTCGAACTTCCGAGCAACTCTCGGAACCGCGCCGGGGCCTCATGGAAGACGTTCCTGCGAATACTCGAATACAAGTGCGAGCGAGAAGGAACGCACTTCGTCGCCGTGGACCCCCGAGGCACGACCAAAGAGTGCGCGTCATGTGGCGTCGAGACGGACAAGCCGTTGTGGGTACGCGAGCATTCGTGTCCGTCGTGTGGGTTCGAGGCAGACAGAGACGCGAATGCGTCGTGGACCATCCTTTCTCGCGGTCTCGAACAAGTAGAGACGGGCTGTCCCGAATCAACGCTTGTGGAGACTGCGCTCCCTACGGACACCGATTCGGTGTCTGCAAAGCGCGTTCATCAGATTCCGCGGAATCTGATGGGCTGTCAGACGCAGTCTGACAACGTCATGGAAGCAGGAAGCCCCACCCTCAAGGAGCGAACCGCGTCAGCGGTGAGCGAGTAGGATGGGGAGGAAGTCACAGGTTGTCCGCGGGACGGGTATGAAACTCACAATCTTGGTTAGAGGAATGTATCATAATGATAAGTTCCATTTAATCAAGGAAAACATGATTTTGTATATTTAAAAATATATTGCTGAAAGCCTTAAGCATAAAGAGACGAAAGTAAAGCTAGACGATGAGCTCAGAAGAACATCTCAAAGAGACGAACACCGAAGCACGATTTGAGTTCAAAAAAGAACAGAACGCTGCGCTGAAAGCAGACAAGGGCCTCACAGAAGAGACCATCCGACTCATCTCCGAGGACAAAGATGAACCGGAGTGGATGCTCGAGCGCCGTCTTCGCGCGCTCAGACTCTGGCAGGAAATGCCGATGCCGGAAGACTGGCCGGGCATGCCCGACCTCTCGGAAGTCGACATCGACGAAATTGTCCCGTACATCCGACCGGACGTTGATGTCCGCGCTGGCGTCGACGACTGGGAGGAACTCCCCGAGGAGATCAAAGACACCTTCGACAAGCTCGGCATTCCAGAAGCCGAGAAAAACGCCCTCTCAGGGGTTGGTGCCCAGTACGAGTCCGAGGTTGTCTACCAGAATATGAAAAAGCAATGGGAGGAAAAGGGCGTCATCTTCATGAACATGGACAGGGCGGTTCAAGAGCATCCCGAGCTGGTTCGTGAGCACTTCATGACCTCTTGTGTCCCACCAAGCGACAACAAGTTCGCCGCGCTTCACGGCGCAATCTGGTCCGGCGGGTCGTTTGTCTACGTCCCTGAGGACACCACCGTTGAAATGCCGGTGCAGGCGTACTTCCGGATGAACTCCGAGGGAATGGGTCAGTTTGAGCACACGCTCATCATCGCAGAGGAGAACTCCGAAGTCCACTATATCGAGGGCTGTTCCGCACCAAAATACTCGGCCTTTAACCTCCACTCTGGTGGTGTCGAAGTCTTCGTCAAAGAAGGGGCACACGTGCAGTACTCTACGGTGCAGAACTGGTCGCGCAACACCTACAACCTGAACACGAAACGCGCCATCTGTGAAGCCGACGGCACGATGGAATGGATATCCGGCAGCATGGGCTCGAAAGCCACAATGTTGTATCCATCAACGGTGTTGAAAGGTCCTGGTGCGACAGATACACATATTACGATTGCGTTCGCGGGCGAGGGGCAGGATATCGACACGGGCGCAAAAGCCTACCATAACGCGCCGAACACGCACTCGACAATCGAATCGAAATCCGTCGCGAAAGATGGCGGCCGCACGAATTACCGTGGTCTCGTGCACATCGCAAACGGAGCGGAGAACTCCTCAACTGCCGTCGAATGTGACGCGCTGATGTTCGATAACGAATCCACCTCCGACACGATGCCTTACATGGAGATTCAAGAGAGCAAAGTGGACGTTGCCCACGAGGCAACGGTTGGGAAAATCGGCGACGAGGACGTCTTCTACCTGCAAAACCGCGGGTTGGATGATGACGACGCCAAGCAGATGATTGTCGCCGGCTTCATCAAGCCAATCACCGAAGAGCTGCCGATTGAGTATGCGGTCGAACTGAACCGTCTCATCGAACTGGAGATGGAGGGAAGCCTCGGGTAACGAAGGTTGGTTGCTAACCATCGCTGGAGACACCACCCAAGGGAAACCCGACCGAAACGATAGATAGTAACCGAAGACCAGTGAAACACCAACAATCAAACTACTGACGATGATTGTGACGCTACAATGTTACCGATGCGGAGCCGAATATGACTACCTTGGAGCCTCGCCCCATCCCGCTCAGTGTCAGGAATGCGGGTCACGATGTGTGCCCCCCGCAGGAGAGCTAACCGTCACCGAGAGGTCTCACTGGGAGAGCGCAAACGGGCTCTCAAAAGTCTGGGTAGCAGCCGTTGACGAACGAAGCCGGACATTTGAGTTTGAGGTTGCTGCATACGGTGGCCGTGGGAAGTTAGTGGGACTGCAGGTTGACGGTACTTCAGTAAACCCACAGCTAGACAACACGCTTGAAACGCTCCCGCCGGCGGTTTTGACAGCACTCCGTGAAATGGGGGTCAAACATGTGGATGCCGGTCTACCCACGCAGTCAAGCTGAGAGGCAAAAGAGAGCCGGACCTTTTCACTCTGGCAACCATCCATTTTGTATGGCCGACCAGCGCTATGTCTATACGACACACGCGACCGAAGTGAGAGGCGGAAAAGTGAGAAATCTCGAATCGGTGATTAACGAATATGCAAACGAAGGGTGGCGGTTGGTTGAAACACTAGAGCGTGAGGGGACCACAGTCGGGTTGGTCTTCGAGCGACCGAGCGGGCAGTGACGGACTGCCACGGAATCGCGGACCCGACATACCTATAGTTCGGGCCGAAATAGCGCAGGTATGTTCCTCGCGATGCGCGAAGCGGTCGAGTCGGCGCTCACGGAGACGCTTGCGTCGCTTGAGTATCCGACTGACGACCTTGGTATCGAACGCCCGCCGGAGGATGTCGAAGCCGTGCTGGCTTCGAGCGTTGCTTTCCGCCTGGCAGGCGAAGCACAGGCCCCGCCACCGGCCGTCGCCGACGAAATTGCAACTGCACTGGACAGCGAGACCCTCGCCCATATCAGCGCAGTCGAGACACAGGGGCCGTATATCAACTTCCTCCCGAGTGAGGAGTACTTTGCCAGCACCGTTGCTGCTGCTCAGGAAGAAACCTACGGACAACTCGACTCGAAAGACACCAGCGTCGTGGTCGAACACACCAGCGCAAACCCCACAGGACCAGTTCACGTTGGACGCGTTCGCAACCCGATTATCGGCGATGCGCTTGCAAATGCCATCGAGTACGCGGGCTACGATGTCGAGCGCCACTACTACGTCAACGATGCCGGACGACAGTTGGCGGTGTTCACCTGGGCCTACGAAACCTTTGATGAGGCGGACCTCGACGAGCAACCCGAGCGCAGCCGCATCGAGTACGACCTCGTCCGCTATTACCGCAAAGGAAACGCCGTCCTCGAAGACGGTGACGAAGAGACCATTGCTGCGGCCGAATCGGAAATTCAGGCCATCATGCAGGGACTGGAAGCAGGCAACGAAGCAACCTACGAGCGGGTGAGTACGGTCGTCGACCAGGTGCTCGGTGGGATGCGTAGCTGTCTCGGTCGCTTGCCAGCCGAATTCGATGAGTTCGTTAAGGAGACACAGTTTATCCAGGATGGTTCGACCGAAGAAATTGCTGAGCGACTGAAAGAAACGGAGTATGCAGTCTACGAAGACGATGCCTGGCAACTCGAACTCGACGACTGGGGCATCGACAAAAACTTCGTCTTCCTGCGTTCGGATGGGACCTCGCTGTACACGACGCGAGACCTCGCACACCACGAGTGGAAATTCGATAACTTCGACCGTGCGGTGACAGTGCTCGGGGAGGACCACGGCCTTCAGGCAAAACAGTTGCGCGCCACGCTGGATTTACTCGGTACCGACACGGACAACCTCCAGCAGGTGCTCTATGGGTGGGTTAACCTCCCGGGTGGGGAGTCGATGTCGACCCGTAAGGGAACCGGCATTATGCTCGATGACCTCCTCGATGAAGCAATCCACCGTGCCAGACAAGAAGTAGAGAGTCGGTTGGACGACCGCATCCGCGACGACGACCTGACCGAGGAGGATATCCAACGAATTGCAAGACAGGTCGGTATCGGCGCGGTCCGGTACGACATTGTTGCAAAACAACCGACGAAATCGATTACGTTCGATTGGGACCAAGCACTCGATTTCGAAGCACAGAGTGCCCCATACGTCCAGTACGTTCACGCACGGGCGTGTGGCATTCTCGCTGAGGCAGACGAAGAGCCACCTGCCGACACAATCGATGCAACGCTCCTCGAAACGGACGCTGAACGCGAGCTTATCCGAGAAATCGCACGGTTCCCTGCAGTCATCGAAGAAGCTGCCGAGGAGTGTCAGCCACACACCGTTGCGACCTACACCCGTGACATCGCCGACGCGTTCAACACCTTCTACCGAGAGTGTCCCGTCCTTGATGCACCGAAAGAGGTCCGTCAGGCACGGCTTGCGCTCGTGGTTGCGTCGCGGAATGCCGTGGCAAACGCACTCGATATCCTCGGTGTCGCCGCTCCCGAGTCGATGTGAGTGTGACAAAGGGGAATGGAGCGTGTGACGCGCTCCAGGTGAGGGGCACTCCCTCTGTTTCAACTATTATTCCGATGGGGTATATACCTCAGCCATGCGGAGTGAAAGTAAAACCGCAAGACGAAAGCGAGAAGCGGGAGAGTATGCGAGGTCTTTTCATACACCAGCAACGAACCGGACAGCCCGTTCCAGACCGATGGTGAGAGTTTAACACGGTTGAGTCGCAATAGCACACGTATGAAACTGCGGGATGCTATCGAGGCGGATGCTGGCAGACTCGCGTCGCTGACTGACACTCCACGGGATGTCATGCGGAATCTTGTCCACGACAGAACGGTTCGGGTACTGGAAGATGACGGCGAAATCGTAGGATTCGTCAGCTATGATGCACGTGAGCAGACGGTGTACATTACGCAACTAGAAGGGGAACGGCCAGTGTATGAGCGGTTACTTGAAGAGCCGTTGCGATTCGCTAGAACCGAGCGCATGGCGGCGGAACTCCTCGTTTCGACGAACAAGGAAGGAATCCGCGAGGCAGCGGCGTCGTCGGGGTTCGAGCAAGCAGGTGCAGGGCCAGAATTTGACGGAGAGCCAACGGTTCGCTACCGGCTTGAAGACCCGCTTGAGGTTGGGTAAAGGCAAGACCACTCAATCTCGAACCTCAATATCCCCAAACAAGGAGAGACCGGTCACGACCACGTGCGGGTCGTCTGTCGTAGTGCGGTCGTCTGAATCCCGGCGGCGGTCAGTTGTCGCACCAAAAACATTGAGCGTCTCCAATTTTACGTTCCACTCCTCTGGGACCCGGACCTCAGCATCACCGAATACCGCCATTGTCTCAACCATCGCGGGGCCCGCCTTTACATCGGTATCACGAAGGTCCAGACGCGCGTCACCGAACACAGCCACAAGTTCACCGCCAGTGAACCGCTCCGTAACCGGACGTCGTTCGTCAGTTCCAAACACCGCAACAGCAGTGACCTCGCCCGAACTATGCCCTTCAAGTCTGGTTCGCTGCCGACGGCGAGAGCGATTTACCATGATAAGCAAGCCGAACAGCACGATGAACAGCGGCCACCACGTCCCAATCACGCCGTCTGGAAGGGGGCCAATGTTTCTGAGCAAAAATGTGCCAGCAATCGCAATTATCATCACTGGACCGACGAGGTTCCGGAACTCGCTCCGAACCAGCGCCCACACACCGATGAGTACGAAGAGTGCGGGTATCCACCCCCAAAGTGATTGCATCTCGACAGCGCCGGTCGTCGAGAGCAACAAAAGAAGTCCGATAAAGACAATGACCGTCCCAGTAGTGAATCGGCTCGAGAGATTTCGTGTCATAACTGCGTACTTCGTTCTTCTCAAGGCGATGATGTAAATGTTCACAGGCGGGATGAGAGCGCAGTCGGAGCAAGAACACAACCAGCAGGGCTAGACCCGATGGCAGGGTATCGACGAACATCACCCTCACTTTTTATCCCATCGGCCATACGACGGGTATGGAGTTTGCCGCGTTCGCTGCCCGCTGTGAAGAGATAGAAGCCGCCAGTGCGGACACAGAGATTACGTCGCTGGTTGCGGAGTTGCTGACAGCGGCCGAGGCAGAGTTAGAAACGGTCGTCCGGTTTTTGCTGGGCCGAGTTTATCCGGCCCACGATTCGACGAAACTGGATATCGGGCCAAAACTGTGTTACGAGGCGCTTGCACGGGCTGCTGGGCAGAACGTCTCCGTTGAGGATATCGAAGCACATCTGGCCGAAGAAGGGGATATCGGCACAGTCGCCGAGCAGCTTGACCTCGGCGGACAGCAGGGGCTTGCAGCCTTTGGCTCAGGGGGCGAGACAACGCTAGCAGTAACAAGCGTCGAAACAACGCTTCGAGAGCTCGCCGAGACAACGGGCGATGGCAGCCAAGACACCAAAGTGGATATGCTCTTCGGGTTGTTCAATCGAGCAGGCGATATCGAAGCACGGTATCTCTCTCGACTTGTTCTCTCGGAGATGCGCATTGGCGTCGGTGAAGGGACAATCCGGGATGGGACAGCCATGGCGTTTGACGTACCTGTTGATGCTGTCGAGCGCGCACTGCAGGTGTCGAACGACTACGGCCTCGTGGCGGAAAGTGCACGGACGGAGGGAACCGCTGGAGTAGAAGAGATTCAACTCGAAGTCGGTCGACCGGTGCAGGCAATGCTTGCACAGACAGGGACAGTGGCTGATGCCCTCGATTCGTGGGATGAGGTTGCCGTCGAGTGGAAATACGATGGCGCACGGATACAGGTACATACCGACGGGACGGATGTTGCGCTGTATTCACGGAACATGGAGGATGTAACCGATGCGTTGCCGGAGGTTGTTGAGTTTGTCACCGACACTGTAGACGAGCCAGCAATTCTTGACGGTGAGGTTGTCGCAGTCGATGCAGATGGGGCGCCGCGACCGTTCCAAGCCGTATTGCGCCGCTTTCGACGAAAACACGATATCGAGATGGCCCGCGAGGACGTGCAAGTGAAACTCCACGCGTTTGACTGTCTGTACGCTGGCGGCGAAACACTCCTTGATTCGTCACTTCGCGACCGACACGCCAGGTTAGTGGCTGTGCTTGCGGATGAGGAAGAAAGCAAAGCAAAAGCTGAAACAGGTCAACGTACCCCACCAGACGGCGTCTCTCGGCTCTGGCTGTCAGCGGATGCGAAAGAAATAGAGCAGTTGGAGCAAGAGGCGTTAGCTGCGGGTCATGAGGGATTGATGCTTAAGGACCCGAACTCGACGTATACACCCGGCAACCGTGGCCAGCGGTGGCTCAAACGAAAGCCCGATGTCGAAACCCTTGATTGTGTTGTAACCGGAGCGGAATGGGGCGAGGGGCGACGGGCCAACGTGCTCGGAACGTTCGAACTCTCCGTGCGCGACGGTGAAGCGTATCGGTCAATCGGGAAAGTTGCAACGGGAATCACTGATGAAGAGCTAGCGGAGTTGTCAGACCTGCTCGAGTCACATATCAAAGGGGAGTCCGGAACGGTCGTCGATATCGCTCCTGCGATTGTCTTTGAGGTCGGCTACGAGGAGATACAGCAGTCACCGACCTACGAATCAGGTTATGCGCTTCGATTCCCGCGATTTCTCGGAGTGAGAGACGATAAATCGCCAGCAGATGCAGACACTCGTACTCGTGTCGAGACGCTGGTGTCGGAAGACTAGGTGGTGACACCTCAGTTGAAAACGAGGCTATATTATTGCAGAGTGTAATGGTAACACGTGACTCGTAAAGCAGTCATCCAGGGCTTTGAGGAGTTTATCAGCGAGGCGATTGCGGAGACGATGGCTGAATTTAGTGTGAGCAGAGCGCTGCGCCACGGGGTTCATGGTCCGGGGAGTCGCGTCGTCGACCAGTTGGTCGCACAGACACCAACCATCCAGCAAGAGGTCGTCCAGCCGGAGTTACGGTCGTATCGCGAGCAGACGTGCGACCAGTTCGGCGTCATTCTCGACTATGCTGAATCAAGCGAGCCGATCGAGGCCTACAGGCACGAGCTTCTCGATGCTGGCGCATTCGCAAGTAAAATACGGACCGATATTTCCGCGACCAAACAGCAGGCTGCCCGTGATGCGCTCATCGACCAGCATGAACGGCTCGGGGATGCGGTCGTGCCGCTCATCGAATCCGCTGAGCCGACGTTCTGGGATGCGGTGCGAGAGACGTTGACCGTCAGTGAGTCAAAAGAGTTGGTTGAAACGCATTTCGCCTTCTCACAGCCGATACGCGAACACCGCACTGCGTTTCGGCTCGCAACCACACTCGACCTGTCTGCCCTACTCGGTGGGCTTGGATTACTTCCTGGGACTCCAACCGTTTCGGTGGAATATACCGACGAAGCGCTCCGAGCACTCCGCCATGCCGAACAGCAGGTCGCACACAAAGCCAACGCGGAGATTACAAAACGATTGTAGCGATTTGAGACCAGCAGTCGACCGAACCATCAAATACCAGCCAGCCGTATCTCTAGGTAGTGACCGAATCGCCAGTTCAGCAATCGGAGCAGTATCTCCTCGCAGTCCGCGGTGGCGAGTCTCCTGCAGAATACCGTTCATCGCTTGCCTCGCTCGCGCCGGACGAGCTCGCCACAGCGCTTGCGACCGACGAGCAGCGACTCGC
>PUNZ01000138.1 GCA_003551945.1 Halovenus sp.
CGAGACGTTCGAATCCCTGCTCACGGCACTCGAGGGCCACCCGCTTGCCGTCGAGACCAGCCTCGAGCGGCTTCGCCGTGGCTTTCGCGAGGAGCCCGAACTCGTCATCAACATCGACGTCACCGATATCGATGGCGTGGACGAACTCGCCCGCTGGCTCCGTGGCCGGGGCACACCCGGGTCAATCACCTGCTACAACGTCGATTTCTCCCGTGAGTTCCGCTACTGTCTCGAGACCGGACAGACACCAACGCTCGAGCGTGACCTCTCGGTCGTGGAGATCGACGCGCCGCCGACCGCCTTTACCGACGACCATCTGGGGACGCTCACGGTCAGCCACGGCGAGACCACCCTCGAGACAGAGGACGACCCCGAGCGGGCTGTCATCGCCGTCACGGAGACGCTCGAGGCCGCAGACCCCGATGTGTTGGTGCTCTCCTCGAGCCAACTCGTCCCCGCACTGTACGAGACGGCGGATTCCATCGGGTATGGCCCGACGTTCGACTTCGGGCGGGGCGACTATCAGGGCTATCAGACGCTCGCTGGCGCGTCGACGTTCGAAAGCTACGGCCAGGTCGGGCACTCCCCGGCTCGGTATTCCGTCCCCGGACGGGCGATTATCGACACATCGAACACGTTTTTCTACAACCAAAGCGGGCTCGAGGGCTGTCTCGACCTTGCCGAACGCTCGGGCAAGCCACTCCAAGAACTCGCGTGGGCGTCGATCAGAAACGTCCTCACGGCTATCCAAATCGGGGAAGCTCGTGCTCGAGGCGTGCTCACCCCCTGGCGCTCTTGGCGAAACGAGTTTTTCAAACCCATGCGGACGCTGCACAACGCCGACCGCGGCGGGTTCACCTTCGCCCCCGACGTCGGCGTGCACGAGCAGGTCCACGAACTCGACTTTTCCTCGCTCTACCCGAATATTATCGTCGAGTACAACGTCTCCCCCGATACGATCTGTTGTGACTGTCACGCCGACCGGGCAGACGTCCCCGAACTCGAGTACAGCGTGTGCGATGACCGGGGGTATCTCTGTGACGTACTCGAGCCACTCATCCGCGACCGAGACGCCATCAAACAGCGGATCCGCGAGACCGACGATCCCGATGAACGCGACGCCCTCGAGCAACAGTCAGCGGCCATCAAATGGATCCTGGTCTCGTGTTTCGGCTATCAGGGGTTTTCGAACGCCAAATTCGGGCGCATAGAGTGCCATGAGGCTATCAACGCCTACGCTCGCCAAATCCTACTGGATGCCAAGGACGCACTCGAGGCTGGTGGCTGGCGTGTCGTCCACGGCATCGTCGATAGTCTCTGGGTACAAGCCCGCGAGGGCGTCGACCAACGCGACCTCCAGGCGATTGCCCGCGAGGTGACCGACGATATCGGTATCCGCCTCGAGTATGAAGCTGCCTTCGACTGGGTGGCGTTCGTCCCCATGAGAGACAGCGAAGCCGGGGCGCTCACCAAGTACTTCGGCGCGAAAGCCGATGGCGAGTACAAATACCGGGGGATAGAGTGTCGCCAACGCTCGACACCCACCTGGATAGCCGACCTCCAGCGGGAATTGATCGACACACTGGGTGACGGGCTTGACCCCGAGGCTGTTTGTGCCCATCTTGAAGCCGAACTCGAGACCCTGTGGGCGGGGCGAGTCCCGATCGGCGACCTCGAGGTAAACATCCGCAGCTCGAAACGACTCGAGGAATACACCCAATCGACGCTCACCGTCGCTGCCCTCGAGCGGGCGAAGTCCTTGGGGCTCGAGCACCACCCGGGTGAGAAGGTCTCCTATATCGTGGCCGACGAACAGGCCCGCGGTCGCCAGCGGGTTCGTCTCCCGCATGAGGATATTGACCGCCTGGATTTCGGGTGGTACGAACGCGAGGCCATCCGCGCGACTGAAAGCGTTCTCTCACCGCTCGGGTGGCGACGCGAAGAGATTGAGGGGTATTTGCGTGACGATCGGGACGTGACGCTCGAGGCGTATTCAACCTAATTAGTCACTTACGATTCTACCTTTAACGTTCCTCGAAACACTATTCCATCAATTCCCGAGGTTGACGACGGAATTTCTCGGTACCGACGTAGTATCTGCCGACATGCATCGAACTATTGCTGCCTGCCCTATGGCAACCTCCACTATACGTTCGTGTAAGTGTTCAACTGCATTGTCATTCATTCGTTGGTATGGGCGCGGGACTGCGTAAGTACGAGCGCAAAAATCGGGTTAGGTAATTTCAGGTTAGCGACGACGCATGAAGACAATCGAGGCTCCGAGAATGGCCGCAAGAGCGACGAGGGCCCCAAAGCCGGGAATGCCATCATCATCGACATCGTCAGTGTCGTCCTCGGGGACGTCATCATCGACATCATCGGTGACTGTCACCGTCCCAGCTTCGACGTTGTCAATGAATACGTCGTGAGTCCCGGAGTCGTCGACGGCACCACTTAGGGTGACGGTCGCTGTCTCTCCAGGTCTGACCTCAACATCTTCCTCAGCGACGACTTCGTCATTGATGGTCAATGTGGCTGTGTGAATCCCCTCGGCTTCGCCGGTGTTCTCAAGAGATGCGTCCACACTGACCTCCTCACCCGCCTCGATTTCCGGTGTTTCGACGTTCGCGTCAACGACTTCTATGTCGGCGGGCGTAACCTCATCTTCGACGACGGTTAGCGTCCCGGCCTCGAGGCCGTTGATCGAGATGTTGTATTCACCAGGATCGGTGAAAGTCTCGGTAAAGGTCACCGTCTCCGAGCTGGTTGCTCCGACTGAAACCTTCTGGCTGTCGATGACCTCGCCGTCGACCTCGAGACTGACCCCAACCTCGCCGGCTTCCTCACCAGTGTTCTCGATATCTGCGGTCACGTCGACGGACTTGTTCTCGTCGATTGTGGTGGCGCTCAGATCGGCCTCAGTCACCGTGATGTTTGCCGGCTCATCGTCTGGTGGGGCCGGGGGGACCGATGGTGGGTCATCTTCACCAACCCCTATAATGACCGCGTCGCTTGCATCGGTCGTCGAGATGACCGCCTCAAACTCGCCTTCATCAGCGAGTTCAACCGAGTACTCGAGAGTCTCGGTTTCGCCAGCTTCGAAGACCTGTTGGTCCTCAGTTGCAAGGGTCTCGCCATCGAGTTCAAACGTGGCGTCGGAGACGCCTTTAACCTCCCCAGTATTCTCGAGGTCGGCGACGACGGTAGCGGTCTCGTTCGGATCGACAGAGAGGTTTGAGGCGTCCGTATCAATCTCGACGTCGATGAACGCCTCACCGATATCACCGACCTCGAGATCGACTTCCTCGATATCACCGGATTCCCATTCCACGTTTGATGGGTCGGTTTCGGCCTCAACACCGTTTACGAGGAACGTAACTTCCCCGTCACCAGTGGTGCCGGGAACCTCGAGTTTATCATCGTCAACACTGGGCCCACCATACTGGCCAAGCTCGTCGGTGACCAAGGTGTCGCGCTCTTCGCCATCAACAACCGCGGTGATTATCGTGTCTTCGGGTGCTGGTTCACCGTCGATTGTCACCGAGCCGTAGTAAGCAGCCGGTACCTCGGGTGGTCCATCATCGGCTGTAGCCACTCCACCCGCAATGGGCAAGACCATCATCCCAGCAGCAAGTACGAGCACAAGCATGACTGTGCCCATAACAACAACTGGGCGTCCGCCGAGTTGGCTGTCAGTATTCCTTTCCATGATATGATGAGATGGTAGTGTTCAGGGAGTTACCAGGGATGGTGAAGATACTGAGGATGCAGCGCCCTCGTCCTCATCATCAACAACCTGATCGAAATGTTCTACGTCAATATTCTGCCCGAACTCAGCCTGAATGACTAGTTCAATCGATTGAGAGGTGGCATTCTGCACTTTCGTCTCATGCTCGTCTGGTGCATCCGAGACAATAGTCTCGGCGGCATCATCGAGCGCTTTGAATTGCTCTGTTGAGTTATCTGCTTCCTCAATTTCATCCATGAGATCATTTTTAATAAGCGCGATCAGGGCCTCTTCAGTTTCCTTATCAGAGACTCCTTCAGTCTCGATGACTGACTCGATGGTCGCGGTTTCCGGATGGTCTTCGTGGGCAGAGATATTCAGCTCATCGAACATCTCTTCGGCAGTTGGGTCGGCTGCGACATGAGATGGCATCGTGCCATCCGACTCGCTGTAGACGAAGTACCCTTCAAAGGGACTGACATACCCAGCATCACCGTCACCGAAGATATGCGTCCGATCTAATTCCCCTTCAGGCCCGAGCTGGTTTCCAGGGGCTTCCTGGAGGCTCATTATCATCTCTGGTTCAAATGAGCCAATTTCAAAGGCGGATTCTGCGTCCAGGTGTGCTGGCGCGGTCACGTAGTTCCATCCCTCTTCGAATTCGTGCTGTCCTGGTGCCGATGGATTATCATCGTCTGACTGGAAGTTGAAGTCCAATTTGGCGTCGCTTTCAGATACGACCACGAGTGCCGCGAGCGTATCTACCGAGTCGTCACCAGACTTCATTTTCCACTCTTGTTCATCAGCGTCAAATCCGTAGATGGCACCTTCGAAGTTGGCTGGGACGATCTCTCCAATTGTCTGTTCGCTTGGACCAGGCAACCCGATGCCGTAGGATTCGTTGGCTTCGACCTGAAGATGGTATCCAATCTCAGTCGTATCCAAGCCCTCTTCAACGCTTGGTGGGCTGGTCAAGTGAGGACTGTAGTCGGCTGGGCCGTCAGCGATGGGTTCTTGTCCATCGCGCTCGCCGAGGTAGTTCATGCGCACATCGATCCATTGGTCCGTTTCTATGACCGTGTCAGATTCGGAGAAATCGTTTAGATAGTACGATGGTGGACCGGCCCAATCGCCATCGATGACACCGACCTCCGAATCGAAGTAGTTGTGATGTACTTCAGGAGGCATGTTGACCGATCCCTCATCAAGGCCGACAGATGCGTTTTCGATGTGGTTATCATCGACAGACTCAACGTTACCTGAAACGCCTAACTGAATACCAACATCCGCGTCTGTGATGACGTTGCGATCGGTCTCACCATCATCGGTGTCGATTAGCATCCCGGTTCCGACATCGTAAATCTCGTTATCGACCACATCGTGACCCGAAGAGACGTGGTCGGTCATGATTCCCGTATCAGCTCCGGTAATGGTGTTATTCTGGATCAATCCATCGTCGGCAGCCCAGTAGTAGAAGACACCTGTCTCATCAGCTTCGATATAGGAATCTTCTACAACATGGCCAATGTGACTGAGATCAGACCACAAACCAGTCGAAGCATTTGTTACGGTGACATCACTGACCGTGTAGTTGTGCGCTTCGGTCGCGTAGGAGCCGACCTCTCCACCTGCGTCAATGTCGAATCCGTCGATCGTGACTCCGTCGTTATGTCGTACATATACGACTGGAGTTTGATCGTCAGTCTGTAAGTTATACGCGGGCATTTCGACCGCATCATCAGGAAGCTCGAGCGATGGCTCTGCGTCTTCAGCTGCTTCGATTGTCACGTCGTGATTCGCGTTCGCCCAGATTTCCACCTGCTCTTCGTAGGTGCCATCCTCAACGACGATAGTCTCCTCAGGAATAGCCATGTCAACTGCATCCTGTATCGTCTCTGCATCAGCCTCCTCACCTACTTGGATTGGTGCTTCATAAACCGACGTTGGGCCAGTGAAACCGTCGACCAATTCTCCGTCAACGTCGATATCATGTTCGAGCGCTACAATTCCCGTTTCACCATCGTCCGGAACCACGGTAACGTTAATTGCATCGTTGAACCGTGTATCGGTTGGGTCGATTGGCTCATCTGGTTCGATAGGTTCTCCGAAGTCATATTCTGTTTCTTGGACGTACAGTGTCAGGTTTTCTTCCGCAGTTGTAGTGTGGTAGTCATCTAACTCAACGGTGATTTCGACATCATCGATATCGTCAACACTGAACTCTGCGGAGATGGCTTCACCGGGATCTACACGATCGGGTTGATCCTCATCGAGTGTCGCAGTACGACTCTCGCTAACATGTTCAACGGAGTTGGTCAGCACTTCCTCGGCTTCCTCAGTGAACGGAATTACATCCCCAACCAGCGTGGAGTACCCCAGCGATGCGGCATAGACATTGTTTCGTGCATCGTCTGTCGCTAGACCATGACCGCTAGCGCTGTTGTTTTTCCAACCTACATCGGCGATGTCATTTCCGTGATGGCCCCCGAACCAGGTGTGGTCTGGTGTGTCATATAGTTCAACCCGCTCACCTTCTTCAACAACGCCATCAAGAATGGGGTGCTCTTCTGTTGCCTCGTACTCTACGGGTTCAATTTCGCCAACAAAGTCTTGATCAGTGTAACCAGGTACACCGGTCGCACGAGACAGTTCATGGATACTGTCACTCCAGGACCCTGCCTCGTCGTACTGATCGAGGTACACAACGCCAATATCCGCTCGGTCAGTGGCCTCGAAGAACTCCCGCACTAGATCCTCATCTTGTTCGTTTGAATCAGCGAACCGTTGAACAACGAACGTGTCGAAATCGTCGACACGGTCTACCACCTCGTCTGAGTCAATGGTTGTGATGTTATAATTCGCATCAAGGTTGTCATCGAGATCGCTGGCAAGCAAGGCGCCAAATTCACCGTCTGGGGCGTCGACAACTGCGGTATCGATTTCCTCAGCGAAGACCTCGAGTTCGTCCGTTTCGAACACGAATTCATCATCACCATCGGCAAAAACGAACTCGAGCATCATCTCGCCGGAGGTACCATCTTCCGCGTAGAGATCAATCTCTACCTCGTCGAATGGTTCCTCAGCCTCCCATGCTTCGTTGAAGTCTATCTCTTGTCCATCGACGTAGAGGGTTGCATTCTCTTCATCGTAGTTCCCATCCATCGATACGGACAACTCTTCGAGATGAGCAGTTTCGAACGCAAAGGAGTTATTCTGTCCAGAAACGATCCCGGTGGGCAATGTTGTTGGTTCTGCATCAACGAAGTCTTCGAGCGTGATGTCTATCTGCTCAAACTCACCCTCGGAAACCTCGACAGTCTCTGTAACGGACTCATACCCAAAGGCGCTAGCTTCAAACTCAAATGTGTCTTCCGTCCCTCGAAGGGTGTATTCCCCGTTTTCATCAGTTGAGACCGAGTAACCGCTGTCAAGTTCGACATCAACACCCTCTATTGGATCTCCATTGCTATCCGTGATGGTTCCGTTAACCCCTTGGTCAGCTGCAACCTGGTCAACCGAGTGGCTTGCGTCTAGAATGCCTTGGCCAAATCGATCATTGGGGTCATCTTGGTCATCATCAGGCTGCCAAGCGTGAGCGGTCATCGCAGTTTCGTACTGTTCCGGAGAGAGATCATCTTCACTTGCTGCGGCCATCAGTCCGACAGTTCCAGCAACGTGAGGCGCTGCCATGGAGGTGCCAGACAACGTATCGTACTCGCCATCGGGTTGAGCACTGTTAACACCTACTCCTGGTGCTGCAATGTCTGGCACAACGTACTCTTCAGGCCAGTGGTCAGGAGCGTCAGAACCCCAGGCAATTTGGGTGTCGATCCATTCACCACTTGAGAACTGAGCGATATCTTCTGATTCGTCAGTGGCACCAATCGCAAATGAATCGTAATCATTGCCAGGTGAGCTTGAGCTACCTTCGCCATCGTTACCAGAAGAAGCGATCACCAATGTACCAGCATCTAACGCGTTCATATGAGGCTCGATGAACGCTTCTTCGTAGGCGGATACACCGAGACTCATCGAAACAGCGTCGGCATCTTCTTCAACGGCCCATTCGATTCCTCCGATGATTTGGGCCAAACTACCACTGCCAGCGTCCAGCACGAGACCATGCATCAAATCAGCTTCAGGAGCAACGCCAATGTACTCTCCTGATGCATTACCGCCGGTCGCAGTACCGGAAACGTGAGTTCCGTGCCCGTTGGAGTGAGATTCATACGGGTCGCTGTCAACCTGCTCGCCATCTTCGTCAAATTCGGCCCAATTTTCATCTTCGATGTCTATATCGGGATGGTCGGGGTCGACACCGGTATCAAGGATTGCAATCTCTGCACCTTCGCCCATTGTGTCGTGGTCATCCCACACATCGGGTGCATTGATTTGATCAAGTCCGTAGGTAGTATTGACGTCGTCGTCATACTCTACTGGTTCATCCAGTTCAATATCGGCGTTGTAGTCAATTGACTCGACCCCTTCTTGGGCAGCAATCTCGGTTGCACTAACTTGGTCTTTATCCAGTTCAAGTAGCAACGCGTTCGTAATCCAGAACTGGTTCAAAACCTCTATTCCTTCAGTCGATTCCGCATATTCGACTATTGGCTCCTGGCTTTCTTCCGCAGTCGTCTGAAGGGCCGTCTCGACGTCTGCATCAGCTGCTATAGGCACATCAACATCATCTGCATGCACGAGAACCTCTATTGTTCCATCAGCCTGTGTAACGTTTTCATCAATTTCCGGTTCTGTATTTTCTATTTGTTCAGCGGTGTCGACATCAATAGACGATAGCGCTGATTCGTGCACAGGGGACTCATACTCATCTGCTGATGTCGTTTCCACTTCGCCGCCCATTGCAGCACCTGCTGGTGCAAGCAAAGAGGTGGCCATTAAGATTGAAAATACCACTGCTAATGCTACTATTCTCAACGACTTTCGATTTATACCTGACATGCTTGTGTGTGCGTGCTTATGACACGCTTAGCGACGTTTATTCAGTAATTCTATAAAAATCATTTGTCAGTACAGTAATGGCTACTGATAAAACAAAAACGATAGTGTACAAAATCGACGATTAATAAACAGATAACACCATAGTATTATTCCGAACCATACTATCCAAAAGATATTTTTTGTGAGTAAAATTATAGTCTACTGGCAATTGGCCTGCTTACATACGCATCAGCAATGAAACACTCTCTCGAATTACTGCCCCATGGACTCCGGCGTCTACCGCGGGCCTCTTGTTCACCCAATTAGTTGCGAATTACAACTATCGGATCCTTACTCGCTTGTTCCTCGGCGATTTCTTAGATTTGATCGTGCAACCACTCGACGGCATCTTTGTACGCTCGGAACCAGAACCACTGTCCGTACTGCGGCGACGCTTATTCCCCACTCTTGAGCAAATCATCAACCTGCCTGGCCGTCTCCTTGGTTTTGATATTCTGATAGGATTCGTCGGTCACGTCAAGCGAGGTGTGTCGGAGGGATTTCTGTGCGACCTCGGCATGTCCTTTCCGGTAGAGTTCGTCCCCAAGGCCACGCCGGGCTCCGTGGGGTTTCAGATAGTCCCCCTCCTCGGGATCGTACTCGAGATGATCGTAGGCCACGTCCAGGCGAGCGGATAGGCGCTTTAATATCGTGCGTGCGCCGTTCGTCGATATCGACGGCGGGGGAACCTCGTGTTCGCGTAGCAGCTCATCGATCGACGCCCGCCGCAGCATGGAATCGACACGCGCCTCAGAAAACTCGACCTCAAGTGCCTTCCGCTTGGATGGGTAGTGGTTGGTCGGGACCACCGGCCACGCATCTGTCGGCGGGTCGAGTTGGGCTTTGTACCGTTCCAGGGCCGTCGCTGCTCGTGTTGGGAGTTGGGCGCTCTGGTAGGGGTCTTTGTCCTCGCGTTTGACCTTCCCCAAGACGGTGATGGAGTTCTCCTGAGTGTCGACGTCGTCCCAGGTGATGCCGTTGCGGCGGTCATCACGCGGGACGGCGAACACTTCCGCGCCACGGACACCCGTCAGCCCCAGGATAGTCACGATAGCTCGGTCACGATACCGCTTGAGGCGGATTTCCTCGGGAGCCATCGGGGGCGTGAGCGCACTATCGACTTGTTTCGAACAAAACCGGATGGCTGTCTCTCGTTCCTCTGGCGTCCAAAACTGCCGGTCGGGTTTCGAGGTGATCTGTGGGAGATATTCATCGGCGTCCTCTGTGAGCGCCGGGTTGCGCTCGAGGCGTTCATCCCGAACACAGAACGACAAGAACGCCCGCACGTAGGCGTAGTAGGTGTGCGCGGTCGGAGCCTCCAACTCACGATCGTCGCGTCTGACTTCTCCCGAGAGATACCGACCGTACTCACGACATTGCTGGCGGTCAATCTCGTCGAAGCTCTCGAGGCCGAAGTGATCGACCCATTCAGTGAGTACGTGCCCGATGGTATCTCGGGAGCGCCCGGAGAGAGAATGCTCGAGGTAATCGTTTACCGCCTTCTTGACGGCGTTACTCCCGGGGTTTGGGTAGCCAACAGCCCCGTTCGCGCTGGATTGCATTGGTTCGGATGGTTGTACAGTACCGACCCTAGTAAAGTTACTGTGTCAAACTCATCATTGACACAGTGGATTGGTGGTTGTGCTGAAGTGCCGAAATCCGGTGTTTCGGGTACTCAAGATAGTGTTTACACAG
>PUNZ01000191.1 GCA_003551945.1 Halovenus sp.
CCTTCCTGGATTCTAACGGCTGGGACACTGAAGGGGTACGAAAGGACCACTACACAATCGACGGCGAATCCGTTGATGAGGTAATGATGGCCTTTACCTTTGATTGAGCAATCGGCCACCGTAGGAGCTAAATTGCCCCCAGTCTATCGTTTCGGTCAATGACTGATACGGAGCGCGTCATTGAGGCCACGCGCTCGTTTCTCGACGACCATCCTGACAGCGACACTGTCCTGCAGGAACTGTTAGCGCTTGATGCAGAGACTGGAAGCTGGACATTTGGCGATGCGCCGGTCGATTCTGGCCGGTTTGGCGAACTGGTCTCCCGGAATATCGTCGTCAAAACTGACGATGGTGAGTATCGACTTGCCGACCCTGATGCGGTTGCTGCTGGCCTGCATGGGGAGTCGATTCCCGCGGAAACCGACACCGAGCCATCGGGACTTCCGTCAGTATCACTCCCATCAGTTGATAGGCGGCTCATCACAGGTATTCTGGGTGTTGTCTTTCTCGTCGTTGCGACGCGCTCGCTGTATATCCGCCAGGTGTATCAAGGAGAGCGAATCGTCTCACCGGAAAACGACCCGTATTTCTATCGCTACTGGCAGGAGACGATGCTGGAGCAATCAAGCGGTGTGACTGATTTGAGTATGCTTGCAACGATCGGTGAGCAAACAAGCGTTCGACCGTTTACGCATACCGTCAACTGGTGGGTTGCGGAGGCGCTCGGAGGCTCAACTGGGGCTGCAGAAACGGTCGCTGCGTGGCAGCCAATCGTGGCGACACTTGTTTTGATTGGCGTCCTCTATGCCCTCATTCATGCGCTGACCGCTGACCACCGGATTGCACTTGCCTCGATATTACTGCTCGCACTATCACCCGTTCACGTCAACTACACGGCACTGGGATTCATCGAACACCGGCCATTCCAGTACCTGTTCATCGGCGTGCTTGCCGCATCACTTGCGTTGCTTGCGGTTGATTTCGAACGACGACTCGTTGATTCCGAGCCACACACAGCAGCGCTGGCACACCTGATGGCCCCACGGTCCTGGGGGCTGGCTGCAGCGCTCGCAATTGCAGTGTTTGCGTCAGCGCATGTCTATGGTGGTTCGCCACTGACGTTCATCCCGGTGGCTGTCTACGTCGGACTGCGTGTCGTCGTGGATGTTCGGCGTGCGGTATCGCCGTTGCTTGCCAACGGCCCGCTTCTTGCCGGTCTCGTTGCTGGTGGAATACTCGCACTTGGGGCGCACCTTCGCTGGGACTGGCATGAATCCATCGCTGGTGTCACGCCCATGCTGGTTGCCGGTGGTGCTATCGTTGTTGTGTTGTTGGGGACGCTCTGGCAGCGTCTGGATATGCCTGCAAAAGCCCTCTTTGGCGTGGAACTCGTCGTGGCTGTCGGTGGCTTAGTCCTCTTCCGTGAACTCCGGCCGGAGGATGTCGCTCGGTTTCGTGACCGCGCGGATGACCTCTTCTTCCGGGACTCAGCAACCGAGACTGTCTCGTTATTTAGCGTTGACCAGTTGATTATTTTTGGCCCGCTGACTCAGCTTGGAATCAGCTTTTACCTTGCCATTGTTCCGCTGGGAATTGCCACATGGTATGCATTCCGGCGGTACGAACCGGGATGGCTGGCTGTCGTCTCCTTTGCGTGGTTTTATCTGGTGCTGGCGACAATTCAGGTCCGGTTTGCTGCACAGTTTGCGCTGTTTAGCGCGCTCTTTGGTGGCATGGGGCTGGTCTATTTCCTCGGCTCCGTTGACCTCGCACGCAAGCCAGCGCTGTTTGACCGGACTGAAACGCTTGCGGGGCGACCGCTCAAACTCCCTGAAACGCCGACAATTGGCGGCTATCTCGTTGCTGTACTCGCCGTTGTCCTGTTGTTTAACCTGATTTTCGTCCCGACAATGCTCGGTCAAACGCAATACAGCGACGACCAGTTTGAGGCGGCTATGACCA
Organism: Halovenus sp.; assembly: GCA_003551945.1. Classification (GTDB taxonomy): domain Archaea; phylum Halobacteriota; class Halobacteria; order Halobacteriales; family Haloarculaceae; genus Halovenus. The sequence continues at coordinate 1,963 of PUNZ01000191.1, forward strand.
TCGAAGAGCACGCAAGCACCGTCGAAAACCACACCGAGGAGTTCGTCCTGAACGAGTGGGGCCAAAATCGGATGTACAACTACTTCGTCAGCGGCGAGTCACGCTCGTACGGTTACGCACAATCAAACCATCTGGATTTCATTTCCGATAGCGATGCTGATGACTGGAAAGATGAGTTTAGCGGGCAGGTTGGTTACGTTGCATTGAACGACCGTGAAACGACTGATGGGTCGGTTCACACGCACCTGTTTGATGAGTTTGGGGCCGGTGAGCAAGCCAGCGCTCACTATCAGTTGCTCTTTTCCACTGCGGAAGTCCGCGCTTTTGTCGTCGTTGAAGGGGCGCAGCTTGAGACAACTGGGGAGCCGAACGAGACCGTAACGGCAACGAAAGAGGTGGAGGCTGCCGGTGAAACGTTCACCTACGAGCGCTCCGCGGAGGCGAACGAAGACGGCGAGGTTTCCATTCGAGTCGCCTATCCCGGAACATACGACGTTGATGGCGAACTTATCGAGGTGAGCGAAACGGCAGTGTATGATGGAGAAGGCGTCTCCGGGTAGGCCCCCAAAAGTACCCTCAGTTGGTGGCATGGTAACTCCTCCATATTTATCCGGACACACTGAGAACAATTGGAATAATGCAGGCTGTCATTCTTGCCGCAGGACAGGGGACGCGCATGCGCCCGCTCACTGAGACGCTTCCAAAACCGATGTTACCCGTGGCTGACCGCCCACTGGTCGCACACACCGCTGACGGTGCCATTGCCGCTGGTGCAACGGAACTCATCTTCGTGATTGGGTATCAAGCCGATGCAGTGCGGTCGTATTTTGGAGACCGCTACCAGGGAGTACCAATCACCTACGCGGTTCAAACCGAGCAGGCCGGGACGGCTGACGCGGTTGCTGCTGCCAGTGACCAGTTGAGCGGCCCCTTTGTGGTGCTCAACGGTGACAACCTCTATGATACTCCGGCCTTGGAGTCGCTGTTTGCGGAGGCACCCGCACTCTGTGCGGTCACGGTTGACCAACCCCAACACTACGGCGTTCTCGAAACAGACGGTGGGACGGTCACCGGGATTATCGAGAAACCGGATGAACCCCCAACGAATCTCGCAAATGCTGGTGCATATGCATTTCCTGCCGCGGCAAAAGAGTGGCTGGTCGTTCCCGAAAGCGAGCGTGGTGAGCACGAAATCACTGACGTCGTTGCCCGCACCATCGAAGAGACGGATGTCAGCGTCGTCACCTGCAACCGGTGGCTGGATGTGGGTCGTCCATGGGAGTTATTGGAGGCAAACGAATGGAAGCTCGGTGACTTGTCTCGACGGCTTGCTGGCGACGTTTCGGCGGATGCGACCATCCACGGTAACGTTGTTGTTGAGGCCGGTGCAACGGTCAAATCGGGCGTTGTCATCGACGGACCGGCACTGATTCGCTCGGGCGCAACTGTTGGCCCAAATGCGTATATCCGTGGCAATACACTCGTCAGCGAAGGGGCGTCAGTTGGTCACGCCGTCGAGGTAAAAAACAGCGTGCTCTTTCCGGATGCGACTGTCAATCACCTCTCGTATGTGGGTGACAGTATTCTCGGAGAAGGAACGAACTTCGGGGCAGGAACGACCGTTGCAAATCTTCGACATGATGACCAGCCAGTGAAGATGACGGTCAAAGGTGAGCGAGTGAGCACTGACCGTCGGAAATTTGGGGTCGTCGTCGGCGACGGTGCAAAAACAGGAATTAACACCAGCCTCAATGCGGGTGTCGTGTTAGGGACCGATGCGCGAACGAAGCCGGGTGAATCGGTCACTCGCGACCGTGAGGCTGGAGCGGAGTAACTGTTTGCCTGTGGCAGAGTTGCGTGCTGGCCAGTGTTGACCAAGCCACCATGTTCAAGGAGTCGCCTCTCGAACAATGGGCTATGAGCGAACAGGAGGTTACGGCGGTCATTTTGGCCGCCGGGGAGGGGCGACGGCTAGCCCCGCTGACGAACCGTCGGCCAAAGCCGATGTTGCCCGTTGCGAACAAACCGCTGCTTGAATATGTCGTCGATGCCGTCGTTGCGGCTGGTATCGACCGGCTCGTACTGGTCGTGGGCTATCAACGCGACCGCATCCAGACACACTTTGGTGATGGCGATGAGTGGAATGTGGAGATTCAATATGCCGTCCAGAAGAAGCAACTTGGGACGGCACACGCGCTTGAACAGGCCAAATCAGTCATTGATGGCCCACTTCTCGTTCTCAACGGTGACCGGATTATCGACCCGACCGTTGTTGAGGAGGTACATGCCGAGTTTACTGAAACGGCAGACCCTGCGGTGATGGCTATCCGGCGTTCCAGCGACCCAAGCTCGTATGGTGTCGTAACGCTCGAAGACAGAGCAATCACTGATATCGTCGAAAAACCGGTCGGCGATTCCCCCTCACAGCTTATCAATGCAGGCGTCTATGCCTTCGAAAGCGAGGCCATCTTCGATGCAATCGATACCCTTTCGCCCGGCCCTGACGGCGAATACCAACTCACGGACGCGCTCACTGTGCTTCTTGCGGACGGTTCAATTACGCCAGTTCGGTACGATGGTCGGTGGCTTGATGTCTCTCACCTCTGGGATTTGCTGACTGTAACTGGCCGTATCCTTGATTCGTCTGAGACGGCGGATGATACAGGTGTCTCAACCGGCCCAGAACAGCCAACAACACCCATTATAAACGAGAATGCATATCTCTCCGAAACTGCGACAGTCGGTGCAAATGCGGTGATTGGTCGCGGAACGGTGGTCGGTGAAAATGCACATATCGGGCCAAACGTCACTATCGAGCGGTCCGTTATTTTCCCTGATGCACGAATCGGAGCGGGTGCCGTCCTCCGGGATTGCATTGTTGGGGCGAACGCACGCGTTGGCGACAACGCGACCGTTCCAAGTGGCGACTCGACGGTTGTCATTGATGGAACGGCCTATCACCCGACTGGATTTGGTGGCGTCTTCGGTGATAATGCGTCCGTTGGTGGTGGGGTTACCGTTGAACCTGGAACTCTCATCGGCGATACGGCAACGGTTGCTCCTGGTGTGACTGTCGGTGGACTGATTGCGGATTTCGAAACGGTACGGAGGGGCTAAGATGTGTGGCATTATCGGCTATTTGGGCGACGATGAGGCTTTGTCTGTTGTGACCGCCGGTCTTGCGAATCTGGAGTATCGCGGCTATGACTCCGCCGGCGTTGCACTCGGGGATACTGAGTTGACCGTGTACAAGCGTGCCGGCGAGGTTGATGCACTGACAGAGATTCTCCCGGAGTCTACGTCTCACACACGTGGCATTGGTCACACTCGCTGGTCGACTCACGGCCCACCGACCGATGCAAACGCGCACCCGCATACCGATGAAGCAGGCCGGGTTGCGGTTGTCCATAACGGCATCATTGAAAACTACGAGCAGCTTCGTGAGCGGCTCTCTGACCGGACCTTTACCAGCGAGACCGATACGGAGGTTATTCCTCATCTGATTGCCGCGGAACTTGATGCCGGCAAATCACCCAAGGAAGCAGTCAAAGCGGCCGCAGCGCAACTTGAGGGAAGCTATGCAATTGTCGTCACGATTGCTGGTGTCGACTCGCTGTTTGCTATTCGAGAAGGGAGTCCGCTTATCATTGGTCACGCGGAGAATGGGACCTTCCTCGGGAGCGACGTCACTGCGTTCCTTGACCATACACAGCAGGTGACCTATCTTGCTGATGGTGACTTGGCAGTCATCGACCGTGATGGACTGTCTGTCTATCGTAACGGGGAGTTAGTTGACGTTGCCGTCGAAGAGCTTGATTGGGAGGCTGATGCCGCTGAGAAAGGTGGATACGACCATTATATGCGAAAGGAGATTCACGAACAGCCTCGGGCGCTCCGACAGACCATTTCGGGTCGACTTGATACGGACCGGGGGCGTGTGGCATTGGATATCGACCTCCCGACGGAGTATCTGGAATCGCTCGAAGAAATCCAACTGGTTGCCTGTGGAACCTCCTACTATGCTTCAGTGTATGCTGCGGACCTGTTCGAGTCCCTTGCAGACGTGAGAACGACCGTTGAGGTTGCAAGCGAGTACGAGTTTTCAACGAACCGTGACCCTTGGCGGACGCTCGTGGTTGCGGTCACACAAAGTGGTGAGACGGCGGATACGCTCTCTGCAATTCGGACAGCGGCACGTGCTGGTGCGCGGACGCTCGCGGTCACAAACACGCTTGGGAGTACGATAACCCGCGAGGTTGACGATACCGTGTTTATCCGGGCTGGCCCCGAAATCGGGGTCGCTGCGACGAAAACCTTTGCTTCACAGGTTGCCACGCTGGCCCTCTTGGTTGTGCTTGTCGGCCGCAAACGCGGGGCGCTCTCTTCCGAGCGAGCGACTTCGGTCCTTGACTCACTTCGCGGACTTCCCGGAGCCGTTCAGCAAATCCTCGATAGGGAGGACACAGTCCTCGAAACGGCCGAGACCTATGCTGATTCGGATGCGTTCTTTTTCATCGGACGCCGACTCGGTCGTGCTGTCTCGCTCGAAGGCGCACTGAAGCTCAAAGAAATCTCGTACGACCACGCTGAGGGATTCCCGGCAGGGGAACTGAAACACGGCCCGCTTGCGCTCGTGACTGAGAACACGCCTGTGCTTGCGGTACTGACTGACGGTGCCCGACCTGAAGCGACACTTCCAAACGTACGAGAAGTGCAAGCCCGCGATGCCCCCGTTATCGGTGCTGTGAGCGATACCGAAGCGTCCGCACTTGATGTTACCTTCCCGGTGCCTGACCTTGGTGTGATGGAACCACTCGTGACGAACGTCTACTGGCAGTTGTTTGCCTATCACGTTGCAAATCTCAAGGGACGAAGTATCGATAAGCCGCGAAATTTGGCGAAAAGCGTTACTGTGGAGTGACGGACAGCGCGAGTTACTAGTTGCTTTTTGGTAAAAATGGACCTGCTGGGACTGAGCAGACCCGCAGGGTTTGCGACGGTTTCTGAGCTTTGCTCAGCAGAAAATGAGTCGAACGAAGTGAGACGAATGGACCAGCTGGGATTTGAACCGAAACCAGACGTGCTCGCTCACGCTGCGCGCGACTGGTAGGGCTTCAAATCCACGCGTTCGCTGCACTCACGCTCAGCTCGTCATTTCTTCACTACGTTCAGAAATGGACCAGCTGGGATTTGAACCCAGGGCCTCTTCCTTGCGAAGGAAGCGATCTGCCGCTGATCTACTGGCCCGCATGCGCAGGAACAATCGGTGAAAAACCTGCGCGTGAGTTAGTTAGTCCTCGAGGACAATCTCGATACTCACGTCGTTGGGCACCTGAATCCGCATCAGCTGCCGCAGCGCGCGTTCATCAGCATCGATGTCGATGAGGCGTTTGTGGACGCGCATCTCCCAGTGTTCCCACGTTGCCGTTCCCTCTCCGTCAGGGGACTTGCGGGCTGGGATTTCGAGCGTTCGGGTCGGAAGCGGGACGGGACCGGAGAGTTTGACACCGGTTTTGTCCGCAATCTCACCGACCTCATCGCAGATGCTATCGAGGTCGTCGGGGCTGGTTCCAGCCAGCCTGACGCGTGCTTGCTGCATATTATCGCTCGTTGACGGACAGGACCTGTCCGGCAGCGACCGTTTGACCCATGTCACGGATTGCGAACGAGCCAAGCTCCGGAATCTCGCTGGCTGGCTCGATGCTGAGTGGTTTCTGTGGGCGGACGGTCACTTTTGCAGCGTCACCGGACTGGATGAAGTCCGGATTCTCTTCTGCAATCTCACCGGACGATGGGTCGATTTTGGCATCGATGGACTCGACGGTACAGGCGACCTGTGCCGTGTGAGCGTGGAAGACAGGCGTGTAGCCTGCGGTGATGACCGATGGGTGCTGCATGACAACAATCTGGGCTTCGAACGTCTCGGCGACGCTTGGTGGGTCGTCTGCTGGACCACAGACGTCACCGCGGCGGATGTCGTCTTTACCGATACCGCGAACGTTGAATCCAACGTTGTCACCTGGGCCTGCGCTTGGCACCTCTTCGTGGTGCATCTCGATGGTCTTGACCTCGCCACCGACATCGCTTGGCTGGAAGGAGACGTTGTCGCCTGTGTTCATCGTTCCGGTCTCAAGTCGTCCGACTGGGACAGTTCCGATACCGGAGATGGTGTACACGTCCTGGATTGGGAGGCGCAGCGGCGCATCCGTTGGTGGTTCCGGCTCTGGGAGGTTGTTGAGTGCCTCGAGCAGAATCTCTCCGTCGTACCAGTCTGTGTTGTCCGAGCGGGCTTCGATGTTGTCGCCCTCGAATGCGGAGACTGGGATAAATTTCGTGTTATCGACGTCGAAGCGGACCTGTTTGAGGAGGTCTTTGACTTCGTCGACGGCTTCGTTGAAGCGCTCTTCGTCGTAGTCGATGAGGTCCATCTTGTTGATGGCAATAATCAACTCACCAATACCGAGCGTTCGGGCCAGGAACACGTGCTCCTGGGTCTGTGGCTGAACACCGTCGTCTGCAGCGACGACGAGCACAGCGTTGTCGGCCTGGCTTGCGCCAGTAATCATATTTTTGACAAAGTCGCGGTGACCAGGACAGTCGACAATGGTGAAGTAATACTCGTCAGTGTCGAACTCTTGGTGGGCGATGTCGATGGTGACACCACGTTCTCGCTCTTCGGCGAGGTTGTCCATCACGTAGGCGAATTCGAATCCACCTTTTCCTTTCTCTTCTGCTTCTTCTTTGTACTGCTCGATGACGTGCTCCGGTACGTTTTCCGTCTCGTACAGCAGCCGTCCGACCAGTGTACTCTTCCCGTGGTCAACGTGGCCAATGACGGCCAAGTTCTGGTGTGGTTTTTTGCTCATGATTTATCTCACGCGCAGAGGCGCTATATCGGTGTCTTTGCTCGGTTGTTCATAAAACCATTTCGATACTGTACGTACTGTCCGCACTCCTTCTTGTGGTTTTGTCACAGAGTAACACCCGGTGCCGTCCCCGTATTCTGTTTGTCAGCACACTGGTATGGCACTACATTTCGTGCTGCCTGATACCATGTGTATTTTCCTGCCATTACTCACTGCTCTTCGTCAACTTCGGGCTCTACTCACTCTCTCATTCTGGTGCGCGGGGAGGGGGGCGTAACATCGGGAGCGGCGGTGGGTGCTGGAGCCAGTAGGTGTACCTTAATTACCGAGGGCTACATACTGGCACATATGGTCTTTCTTGTTCCATACGATGGGTCGCCTGTCTCGAAAGCAGCCCTCTCTCGCGCTGTCGAACACGGTAGTGCACTTGATGAAGAAATCGTCGCGGTTGCCTTCATTGCAACTGGGTCGGACTACACGGAGCGCCGGGTCTGGATTTCGCCGTCTGAGGACTTTGCGCTTGAGTCCGCTCAGAACGAACTTGAGCGCAAAATCGGCGAAGCAACCGATGATGCCGAGCGGAACTTTACCGACACGACGGCAACGTCGCCGCAGGACCTTGATGCGCACATCGAGCGCGTCGCCGGAGAAGTCGATGCCTCCGTGTTGTTTGTTGGCACCAGCAAAAATGGCGAGACAAGCGGACTCACAACACCATTCGGGACCGTCGAACAACAGGGTGATTTTGACGTCCATCTTGTCCGAACGGCTTGAACTGTTCGAGTGACGAACCACGGCCACTGGACTGCCGGTGTGCCAACTCCTATACTTGTTCTCTCCAATACCAGTCCTGTGTACGAATACGACCTCGAACGTTATCTGACGATTCGCAGCGCGTACGGTGCATCGCTTGGTCCTGATGGCACGCTCTCATTTTTGCTGGATACAACCGGCGTACCACAGGTTTGGACGCTCTCAGAGCCACAGGGATGGCCAACACAGCGTACCTTTTACGACGAACCAGTGTCGTTTGCGTCCTTTTCACCCACGCGTGAAGAACTCATCTTTGGTATGGATGAGGGTGGAAACGAACGGATGCAACTATTCAGGCTTGGACTCGATGGGAGAACGCTCCCGCTGACCGATATGCCTGACGCAAAACATCGCTGGGGCGGGTGGAGCGCTGATGGCGAAACGTTTGCGTTCACGTCGAACCGACGGGATGAGTCCGTTTTCGACGTATACATTCAGCACCGGGATGAAACAGGCGATGAAGCGGAGTTAGTGTATGAGGGGGACGGCTGGTTCACCGTCGGTGGATTCAGTCCAGATGACCGCAAACTGATTGTCGCACAAGCATACTCGAACTTCGACCAGGATATCTACGTCTTCGACCGTGAAACAGGGGAACTCCACGAACCACGACCGGAGACGAATGGCGTTCGCTACCGGAGCGTGCAGTGGGGTCCCAAAGGCGAGTGGCTCTATCTGGTTACCGATGAAGACGAAGATACGCTGTACCTCGCACGGATGC
>PUNZ01000080.1 GCA_003551945.1 Halovenus sp.
ATGATTTCTGCAATTGGACGGATTCCAGCAGAGCGCTCGACGGATTATACGGAAATTAGGGAAATCGACCCGGACGACCCACCATTTGGGCCGACAATTGGGCCGCGAGCGGATGGGACACCGCTTGTCGAGTAAGCTTCTGGCTCTCCAATCGGTAACTCTTCGCCCGACATAGCCATTGGGCTGGGGAACCTACGCAGATTCATGTCGACCGTTGAACTCGAATACTGTGTTCCGTGTGGCTTTCGTGACCGAGCGCTTGACCTCCAGCAAGCAATCTTGACCTCGCTGGAGCGAGAGCTAGCTGCGTTCCACCTCACGATGGGTGATGATGGTGTGTTCGTAGTTCGTGTTGATGGTGAAGTCGTCTACGACAAAATGGAGGATGAATTCGACATAGACGAGATTGTGAGGGATGTTCGAAACGCGCTCTGAGCTCTTTTTGTACATATATAACTTTTGCCAGGAGAATTTACTAGTTTTGTACTTTAACTCAGATATACTGCATACTAAGTTAAAAAACCGTAAAACTATTGCATATCTGAAAAATAAGGTGGTATATGGTGACATATCTCGTCGGAACGGATGGGGTATCGGCAAGCCAAGCAATCAGTGAGTATCTGCGAGAGACAGAAGAGGTTGGAGCGGACGACAGAGTCGAGGCAGTGTTCGCAACGTCGAAAGACGAAACCGTGGTAGAAGAAGCCCTCACTGAGCTAGAGGAACAGCTCGGAGGAGTGACGAATGTACATACGAAACACATTGATTACCGTGAGGAGGGGCCGGGAGGTGGACCCGCCGAAACGCTCATTCACCAGATAGAGGAGGTTGACGCTGATATGCTGGTTGTCGGGCTCCGGCGTCACAGTAGAACCGAGCGTATCATCTTCGGCTCCGTCTCACACACGCTCATCGAAAAAGTCACGATTCCGATGTTGCTTGTCCCACTGCCAGAGTATCAGCCGTCGAGTGAATAGAGAGCTTGTAATCTGTTACAAATCAGAACGGGAACAGTGAATCAGCAGACAGGTCTCGCTCCAGTAGCTCTATTTCGTGGCCGTCAGGGTCTTTTGTGAACGCATAGAGGTTATCACAGGATTCGGGGTCGCGGTAGTCCGGTGCCTCTCGGGTCATCAGGGTGTCCCAATCTTCTCCAAGGTCGTCAACGCGGACACAGAGGTGACCCCACGCATCCCCTTGGTCGTAGGATCGCCCGTCGTAGTTATACGTGAGCTCAAGCGCCATTGCCTCTTGCGGGGCGTCTTCCGGCTGCATAAAGTAGTTCGCAAAGGTATCGGCTTCCCAGCGACCAACGTCGTCATACTCGAATTTGCGCGTCCAGTAGCCAAGCGCTTCGTCGGCATCTTCAACGCGAATCATCGTGTGGTCGATGCTCCAACGTGCGCCGTAATCACGCTCGACAATCTCAATCTCGTGCCCATCAGGTCCTTTGACAAAGGCGTAACCGGGATTGTCCTCAGGTCGTCGGTAATCCTCGACACCCTGGTCCATCAGTTCGTAATAGGCCTCGTGGACATCCTCGACACGAACAGCAATGTGTCCCCACGCATCACCGATTTCGACTTCGTCCTGGTCGTGGTTTGCCGTCAGTTCGAGCATCGCACCATCTTCATGCATATCCTCCGGTCCCATGTAGACGATAGTAAAGCCGTCACCTTCGAAGCGATCTTTCTCCTCATATTCGAGGTGGGTTCCGTACCACTCAAGTGACTCTTCAAGATCGGAGACACGAATCATCGTGTGGTCGAGTATTCCAGTCATACACTCCGTGCTATGGCCGCAACCATCAAAAGTGTGGGCGAACCGACCGTACAATCTATCGCCGTATTGTTTCCTGATACCATTAGGTGGGGCTCATTGGTGACATGAATCAGACATCCCTTAGTAGCCCCCTCCATAACAGGGTGATATGTCGCTTCCATTCGACTTCGAGCTTTTACAGGAACTGACAGAAAGCAGCGGTGTACCGGGATACGAAGACCGTATCCGAGACATTGTCGTCGCGGAACTAGACTCTGAGGTTGACGACGTACACGTCGACAGCATGGGAAACGTCGTTGGGACGCTTGAGGGGGAAAGCGATTCCGACGTTGTCGTCGCTGCACACATGGACGAAATCGGATTTATGGTCCGCCATGTGACCGACGAGGGATTCCTCCAGGTGGACCCACTCGGTGGATTCGACGCTCGCGTTCTCAAAGCCCAGCGAGTGACAGTCCACACCGAAGACGAGGATATCACGGGGATGATTGGTTCCGTCCCACCCCATACGCTCGATGAAAAGCAACTGGAAAAGAAAGCGGAGGTGGACGATGTCTATATCGACCTTGGCATGGATGGGGACGATGCACAGGAACTCGTCTCGAAGGGTGACCTCGTGACGCTTGAACAGACCACCGAGCAGGTCGGTGAGACGGTTACTGGCAAAGCGCTCGATGACCGTGTCTGTCTCTTTGCCATTCTGGAGGCTGCCCGCCGAATCGAAGAGCCACCGGTGACGATTCATTTTGCAGCAACTGTGCAGGAAGAGGTGGGCATCCGCGGGGCGGAGACGCTTGGCTTCGACCTCGACCCTGACCTCGCAATTGCGCTTGATGTGACCGTTGCAAACGATGTTCCAGGGTTCGAGCCCGGTGATAAAGTCACGGAGCTTGGTGAGGGTGCAGCAATCAAGCTCAAAGATTCGAGCGTTATCACCACGCCAAAGGTCCACCGGCGGATGCGAGAGGTCGCCGAGGATGAAGAGATAGACTACCAGCTTGAGGTCCTCCCTGCCGGGGGTACCGATACAGCCGGGTTCCAGCGAGCACGCGGTGCGCGACCGGTCGGCGCACTCTCAATTCCGACTCGGTATCTCCACACCGTCACCGAAACGGCACACGTCGACGATATCGAAGCAACCATTGACCTCCTCACTGCGTTTTTGGAATCAGAGACGGGCGAGTACGACTACACGCTCTGATTGGAGTGTTTGTACGGGAGTCACTGTTTGAAGATTACGCCGGTTGTTTCGAAGGTTAACACAACCTCTCCGGCTTCATTTGTACACTGACCTGTCGCATCCAGTTCAACGTGCGTTTCGCGTTCATCAACCCGGTCTGCGGTCAGCCGGCACGATATCTTCTCGTCCGTGTAGACCGGTTTGACGAACGTGAATGCCATCTGCTGGGCGACGTAATTCAGGTCGCTTCCGATTTTTGTTGGGAGTGTGGCTGTCAAGAGTCCATGAACCATAACGCGACCATCATCCGATTCGAAATGGTGTTCACCCTCGTCTCTAGAGAGTTCGGCAAAGGCGTCGAACTCTGCTTTCGTGAACGTCCGACTGTAACTGAACGTATCCCCTTCGGAGACCGGTGTCGTCATGCACTGCTGTTCGGCGGGCACGCAATTAGGAGTTCTTTTCTGACCGAGGATTCACTCCGCTGCAATGAGTTGCTCAATTGCTTCGCGAAGCGTTTCTTCAAGAAACACCGAGCCGAGCCCAATTGCTAGCGAAAGCACCACGGCTAGCGTGATAACAACCAGCATCGGGACAGTAACACGTTCCGCACCGTGGTCCGGCCCCTCGAAGGGTGCAAAATAGAGTTGGTCGATGAACGGCACAACATATCCTAGCGTCAGCATCGTTGAGATGACGACAAAAAGTGCAACAATCCAGAGCCCTTGCTCCATGGCGGCGATGGCGATGTACCACTTCCCGACGAAGCCAACCGTCGGCGGAAGTCCGATAAGTGCAATGCCAAGTCCGACAAACGAAGCGGCAACGATTGGGGCACGGTTCGCAACGCCACCAAATTCATCAAGAGTACGTGCATCAAATCGGAGGACAATTATGCCCGCCACGAGACAGAAGGCTCCTTTGACAATACCGTGCCCAAAGAGTTGAATAATCGAGCCAAAGACAGCCGTTTCGGTGGCAACCATCAGCCCAGCAACGATGAGCCCAAACTGGGAAATTGTCGAATAAGCGAGCATACCTTTGATATCGCGTTGGCCGTATGCCAGTATGTTCCCGATGATCAGGCTTCCAACAGCACCGTAGATGATGCCGTTTGTCACCGTTGGGTTTGCTTGCAAAAACTCGGTTGTATAGACATCAAAGAGTATCCTGAGTAAGGCGTAGGTTGCTGCTGCTGGCAGGACGCCAGAGATAAGCGCACTAACGGGGTCGGTTGATTTGGCGTGGGTTTCGACCAACCAGCCATGCAGCGGAAAGAGCGCAACCAGAAGTGCCAGCCCAATTGTCATGATGACAAACGAACTCACGACTGTGGGCGCTGAATAGCCCACGCCTGCAAGGGTTGCTCCAAGTGCTTCCGTATCGGTTGTACCGGCCAACCAGAACGCAAGCAGGGCCCCACACAGATAGACAAACGCACCACTTGTTGCGGTGAGTATGTAGTTTCGTGCGGCGTCGGCAGATTCGGCTTTCCCACCGAGTCGTATCAACCGCGCTGTTGTACCGATAAGTACGAGGATGAACAGAAAGACGGCGATAAGGTCGCCTGAGAGGACGATGCCAAAGACAGCGGCGGTAAAGAGTAGATATGCCGTATAAAATCTGCTGCCGAACGGGCCCCGTGTATATGTATAGGCTAATATGCCGAGTGTTAAACTCACATCAAGGACACCAATGGTGACCGATAGGGTATCGGCTCGAAAGACGACTTCAGGAAACAGTGTCCCGCCAAAGCGATAGGCTGCTGGACCATCGAGAACAAGGATAACAGCCAGCGCGAGTGACAGAAGTGCAGTTCCAGAGAGTGTTCCCAGTGTGATTACCCACGGGCCGTGCCGGGGCGGAGACTCCTGCCAAGAAAGATAAGCAACCAACTGTAAAATCCCGGCTCCCAGTGCAGGCAGCGCAATAACCCCAGCAATAAGCCATGGAGCAAGGTCGAATAGCCATGCTATCATTGAAAACTCACCCCCAGTATCAACCCGACGAGCAGACAGGCGATGAGCGCGAACAGCCGGTAACTGACACTTGGTTTGATACCGGTTGTCCCTGCCACGCCTGACGCATAGGCTCGGTATAGGGGCTCAACTTGTCGTGGAAGGAGCGTCGCAACCGCATCCACTGGCTGATAGACGACCCCTGCAACGCGTGTTCGGACAGCTAACTCCCTAACAGCTATCCACTCGAACCCTGCTGCAATAGCGTAGACTGTACGCCTCGTTGCCCCGAACACGAATGGGTCGCGGATGGTGTCAATATCGCGGCCGCCGTTGAGACTGTCCAGCAGTGGTCTTCCTGCGAAGAACAGAACACCACCAATGGCAAACAGCATCACTTTCTCCTGAATGTGTCGCCGTGAGTACGGGGTCGTTGACCACTGCTCGCTTGCCGGAAGAAGTTCAAAAAAGGCCCCATAAAAGACGCCAAGCGCGATGCAGACCGCTGCAACAGGAACCATCGCCAGACCGTGGACAACCGAGGTGTCTTTCAATGAGTTGCCTGGCCCTCGAAACCCGGCGAGATAGCCAAATTTGATGAAGGAGATAACGGTTCCGACAGCACCGATAAGGAGTAACCACCGGAGCGGACCATACCCTCCTTCGAGTGCGGCATCGAGGACCATCCCCTTGCTGACGAAGCCATTCGTTCCCGGGACAGCGGTAATCGATGCAGCGGCAATCAGAAACGCACCAGTTAGCAGCGGCGTCCTGAGCGACAACCGTTCGCTTTTGTCGAGTGATGCCGTCCCGGCCCGGATAATGATGACTCCGGCGACCATGAAGAGCAAGCCTTTGAATAACACGTTGTTGAACAAGTGAGCAAACGCGCCAGCGATTCCCAGCGATGAGCCGATACCGATGCCGGCGAGTATGTATCCCACCTGGGCCTGAATGTGATAGGCGAGGAGACGGCGGGCGTCTTTTTGTGCAAGTGCGAATGCTGCACCCATGATAGCCATTGCCCCGCCAATATAGGCCAGCGCGATATTTCCCTCGGGGAAGGCTCTGAATGCAGCGTATGCTGCTAATTTCGTCGTGTAGGCAGAGAGAACGACGGAGACGCCGACGTGCGGACTGGCGTATGTCTGGGGTAACCAGACGTGAAAGCCAATTAACGCAGCGTTAATGGTAATACCGAATCCCGTGATAACGGCCGGGATGCCGCTGGTGATACCACCGGAAAACGCCAGCCCTTCGGGGGTCAATCCACCTGCGACGAGATGTAACCCAATGCCGGCGGCAAAGAACGCTCCGCCAATCGCATGAACGAGTGCATACCGAAAGCCGATTCGCACTGCCTTGCCACCGTGAAACCAGACCAAGAGCGTGCTCGCAATTGCCATGAGTTCCCAGGCGATGAGCAGACTCAGCCAGTCTCCGGCAAAGACACCCCAGACTGCCGCACCGATATAGACCAGTGCAACGGTGGTGTGATACCACTGTCCCCCAGTCCCGTAGAGGTAGGTCAAAGCAACGATTCCGAACGCGGCAAACGCAAGACCAGCAACGCGTGAGGCGGGGTCGACCGACACCGGAATCAACATAAAGTCGAGAAATGTCCACTGTCCCGTCGTTCCAGTCGGGATAGTGAGCGCCCACACAGCAACTGCCGCACACGCACTCGCTCCTGCTGTTGTGACAGCGCCACGGTTCCGAGTCAATCCGGCCAGCGCAGCAAGGAAAATGAGCAGTGCAGGAGGGGTTCCGGCCAGTAATTCGCTCATTCGAACACCTCGCCGACGCTGGCTTCAGCGGCTTGCTTCGCAAGGTCGAACAGCGCTAGTTCTCCTGGGAGGATACCGAATGTGATGATGAGCACGCCGAGTAGGATGAGTGACCCCAGTAGCGTGGGCGATTCTTTGTACAGAGTATATGACGAATCAGTTGGTCCAGCCTGTGGCCTCTCAGTTTCTGTTTCGTGTTGATTAAAAGCACCTGCTCGCTTGTCAGTCGTCCCGTCATCTGCAGTCGCTGGTGGGCTTTCATCGGTTTCGTCGTCCTGTGCTTTCGCTCGCCCGCCGAGTGGTCCGTCGATAAGCGGCTTTGGGTCCGCTGTTTCCGGCGTTTCGAAAAAGGCAGCATAGACGATAGGCCAGAAGTAAGCGACGTTCAGTGCGCCGGAGAGGACGAACACGAGCGGGACAGCCCAGTGAATCTCTGCGCTTCCGACCAACAAATACCACTTGCTGACAAATCCAGCAAACAATGGCAGCCCAGCAAGTGAACACGCACCGACGGCAAAGGCTCCCATCGTCACGGGATACTGTCGTCCGATACCTGCAATTTCGGAAACCTTCTTGTGACCGGTTTCGATCGTCACGACCCCAACACAGAAAAACAGCGCCAGTTTCGTAATCCCGTGCGCCCCGATGTGAACGAGTCCACCAGCCACTGCCGCGGGTGTGAGCAACGCAACTCCAAAGACGACATACGAGAGATGGGCAATTGTCGAATATGCGAGTCGGCGTTTCAAATCGTCCTGCTTGAGCGCGAGGAGACTCCCAATGATAATAGTTGAGCCAGCGACCATGGCCAGTGGGACAGCTACACCCATTGTTGCCGTTGCATCCGGGCCAAACACCTCTAGCACAGTGCGGGCGATACCGAAAACTCCCGACTTCACGACGACTACTGCATGGAGAACACCGGAGACGGTGGGGGGTGCAACCATTGCTTTCGGCAACCATGCATGAAACGGCATCACCGCACCCTTTACGGCAAACCCAGCGAGCAAACTCCCTAGTGCCACATATGCTGCGAGTGACCGGTCAGTCGCTATCTCGGCTAGTTCTGGAATTCCACCTGGAACGAACGTCACTGTGCCGGCAAGCGCATAGATAATAACCGTCCCACCGACAACGAGCGTTCCGCCTCCGATGACATACCAGACGTATTCCACACCGACTTTTCTCGCACGCTCACTGCCATAATGGGCAACAAGTGGGTACGTTCCGATAGTTGTGAGCTCATAAAAAACGACCAGCACCAACAGGTTAGACGCAAAGGCAACACCCAGTCCAGAGCCGATGCTGAGCCAGAGTGCAGCAAGATACCGGGTACGGTGGGTTAGCCCATCGCCCGCTGTAAAGCCGATATTATACGTGACCGTCACAATCCAGAGACCACTGACTGTGAGTGCAAATAGTAAGCCGAGCGGATCAGCCTGAAAACTAAGCTCAACCGTGCCAACCAACGTTCCGAGGTTTGTTGTCGGGGTCTGTCCCTGCTGTACCGGTTGGATAAGGCTCGCAACAATTCCAAACAGCAGGACTGCTGCCCCAACACTCACTGCGTGTCGAAGCCGTGGCCATCTCCGAAACAGAACAACAACAATAATCATCACAAAAGCAAGCGAAATCGCAAGGAGCGGCCGCACAGAGTGAATTTCAGTCATCTGTGTTCACCGACCTCCGTTTTCGGTTGATTTCTGCGTCCAAATCCCGAAAGCACAACCGCTGTTCTGCATATGAGAGTAGATTGTTTTTGCGTGGCGAGGCGACCAATAGTATCCGTGTTTGTGGGTTGTTGCTACCTGAACCCATTGATTTCCTGAGAGTAACTCACAGTATCGAATCAACGCGCTAGTCTAGTGGGCTGTCACGTACTGGTTCGACTGTGACGTTTTCTCTGACGGAGATGGTCTGGCCGACCGATTCTGCTGGAACATGGGTATTAACCATCACTCGAAAGAGGTGGTCGAATCGGTCTGCATCAGTCCACGCGGGTTTTGTTTCCCGCCGTCGCTCGATGAAACGCTCTCGAAACCGGGTTGTCTCGGCTCCGGTATCCGGGTTGCGTGCTGGAACGACACAGCGCTGGCATGGATGCACACCGAGTATTTCGATACCGTCAATCTGAAACGGGACGACCGTCCCGGTGTCGGCTACTAGACAGTCCTCCCAGAACGGTGGTACTCCGCTAATTTCAATGTTAGCTCGAAACCGGCGACGGGCGGAGTCCACCGACCAGTCAAACCAAGTAGCAATTTCGCGCAGTGTCGCAGTTGAGATAACCGTTGGCCCGTACCGTGTTCTATCATCGTGGTGTCCGTCACCATCCCAGTGGAGGCTGACGCGCCTGTCGAAATATTCACTGAGCCAGTCATTCAGTGGCTCGTGAACAACCTGTTGAGTGCTGCTCGATGTGGTTTTTCGACCGTCATACAGCTCGAATCTGCGTTTGGTATCAGGCTCCGTTCGGTCCCAGAGTGTTACAGCCGGTCCTCCCTCGCTCCGCGGGTGATAACGTGAACCGAGCCGGTGTATCGCTCTTGTTTTCTTCCCGTTGACGTAGGTTCCAGTTCCTGACACGTCAGCAGTTTTTGGGTCATAGGGTACCTCGGCTGGTTGGTCGAGTATTGCCCACTCTCTGTCGCCTTCGAAGGCACCGGCAGCGACGAGCGTCGTCTCAGTGCATTTTTCTGGGTCGAGCGATTTGAGTGGAAATCGCTGGAGTCGTGTTACTGTTGGATTGGCCTCCGAAATGACGGTTACGTCGTGCTTTCCATACCAGTGGCCCATATCACCTACTGGGTCAGTTGGCACAAAATCGTGTGGGTATTGACACCAGTTCCGAACTCCCACATTCTTACTGATAGGATGAATATAATCGAAGTTTACTTATCACTAAATGTGGATGTTCGAACTGATGGGATTGCGACGGCGCGAACTTATCGCTGCGGCAGCGCTTTCGTTGGGTGGATGTGTCGCCCCACAGGCCACTGGAACCACCCAATCTGAAGGAACTGATAGAGTGTATACCTGCTCGTACGATGCGACAGTTGCAGCTCTCTCTCCTGGCGAGAAACCGGAAGTCAAATGGCGAGATGCTGGTTTTTATGGCCAGACACGGGATGTTCTTCCAGATCGGACCGGACACGTCCTCGTGACCGACGACCGGGGTCTTCACAAATTCAAAGAATATAGGAGAACGCTTGATTATCGGTGGACCTACGCCCGAATTAACGGGTCGATTCGGGGTATCGCTATCGACCGGGATAATGACTACTATGTCGGTAGTTGGTCGGCTGGGCAGGGATTTCACAAAATCTCGGAGACGGATGATGGGTTGCCAGCCCAGGAGTGGGTCTATGAATGGGAAGACGACAACGGTATGATAACTGCCGCGGCAGACCCAGATAAAAGACTCGCGGTGGCACTCAAAAACGGTGAAGTCAATCTCATTGAAGATGACGCTGGTGAGCCGGTTCGCAAATGGGTATGGAACCCAGGAACTGGCGGCATTATGCGTGAAGTGCTGTGGGATGGTCAAGGAAGTCTCTACGTTGGCTCGGAAGACCAGTATCTGTATAAATTATCTGTC
>PUNZ01000076.1 GCA_003551945.1 Halovenus sp.
GATAGTCGACTATGGGTGAGAATCCACTGAACGTGGTTAGCCGAATTACCCTCGCCATGTTCGGCGTAGGGGTGGGGATCGGCCTTGTTGCATTGTTCACCTGGGAATGGATTGAAGCACTAGTGATGGCAGATTTGGGTGGTGAAGAGCGGCAGGTGGTCGAGGGGTATACACCGCTTGCGTTCATCCTCATTGCGAGCCTCAGCGCACCGCTCGTTGCGGGAATTGTCGGGATATTTGAGGGGTTGCGAGCCTCCACTAACCGAAACGTCCTCATTATCGGGGTGGGCTGTCTTATCGGGGCAACAGTGTTGATGATCGTCGCTGGATTGTTCATCAGCCAGGCAGGCCCAGGAAACGGTGAGGAGGAAAGTCCTGTCGGTGCATTCGACCTGATTGCATTGGCCGGATTAAGCGGTATCGGAAGCTTTCTGGCTGGACTTGTCACGTCCAAGTTCGGAACGCAGTAATCATCTTCCCGTTTTTTCAAAGCACTACACTGAGAGTGACTACCACCGTGGAACCTCCGTAACTGCGACCGAACAGTCAGAACCATCTCTCAGTTTTGTTTTCCTCTATCGACAAGGGCCAGAGAAAGCATATCAGCCAACAGGTTGCGGTCTTGATGTAGCGAGAGAGTCACGCCGTCCACAGCCCGAAAGATATGATTACTGTGCGACTGGTCAACATGTGCCAGAAGGAATAGGACAAAAAGTTGAAACAGACGAAATGCTCGGGTGTTAGACGTCTGGGTCAACTGCCCCGATAACTCGGCTGGCAATACCGAGACCCATTACAACAACCCCTGCAAGCAACCCAACGAAGCCAACGAGCTGGCCGAAGGCGGTCAAGAACGTGCCAGCCTCTTGCTCGTCATCATCCGATTCGGAGGCACTCTCGGTTTCCTCAGTTTCAGCATCCTCTGGTTCGAGGTCAAGCTCCATCTCTAGCTGTAGCCAGTTCTGACCTTCCGTATCCGCAGAGCCATCCTCATCAATTCCGAGTGCGGCATCAATGATAGGGCTCCCAGATTCTTCGGTGATGACGTACTCGTTATCGACGAATACCGCGGAACCACCTTCGTCATCAACGTCCATCTCACCTGTGAGCGCACCACTGTCTTCAGTGGTTGCATCAATTTCGAACTCCAATTCTGCGTCAGAGTCAATAACATCGACATCCATCTGACCCGCAACCGTCATCACACCGCTTTCAGGGTCGTACTCACCGCCGAGGTCCGGTGCCTCAACATCCGCAATTAGGTCAGCGGATGGGACATACAGGTCAGGAAATTCAACATCAGTAGCCTGCCAGGTTCCGTCATCTTCATCCACCTCACCAACGATTTGGATCGGGCTTTCCCCAGTTGGCCAGTCTTCCGTATTTTCGTGGTCAACTGGTGGGAACGCTAGTCCATCCTCATCCTCGAACAGCAATTCTTCAATCTCGTCTTCATCGAGGTCACCGATTGTGTCGTCATCAGTAAACATGAAGCCGCCAGTACTTTCAGCGAAGACGTCTGCGTCACCGTCCGGAGAATCGTCCGAGTCAGCGTCTGCATCCTCGTCCGTAGCAAGGCTAGCAGCGGTTTCCTCTCCACCGGCTTCAGCACTGGCCTCAACAGTATCATCCTCTGGGACGTCTAACTCGATTGTTTCGCTTTCGTCGGGTTCAAGCGTGATTGTTTCCTCAACAAATTCATCTTCCGCCTCTAAACTGACGGAGGTCTCCCCTTCGGCATCGCCAACGTTTTCCACTACCGCATAGACCAGTCCTTCTTCGCTGCCAAGTTCGGTCTCAAACTCAGCAGTGGCCGTTTCTAGCTCGAAGTCTTCTTCTTCAGTCTCATCTTCCGCAACATCGACCTCAGCAGTCTTATCGAGATGACCGCTTGCTGCAATGTCAAGGTCATCACCATCGGCGTAGACCTCAACTTCGTATTCGCCATCACTGTTCGTAGTGCCTTCCTCTTCGCTAGATTCGACAGTTGCACCCTCGATTGCCTCACCCTCGTCGTCTTTGATAATTCCTTCGACAGTGCCAGTTGGTAGGCCGTCACCGTCCAATTCTGTCACGTCAAGACTCAACTCAAGTTCAAGCCAGTTCTCTCCAGGGTCATCGGCCGGAAGGTCAAGCGACCCATCAACTGCACCGTTCCCTGACTGTTCATCAACGGTGTATTTGTTGTCAACGGTAAGGACAGCATCAGTCGTTGCTTCACCGGTGAGTTCTCCGCTCTCGCCCGTTGTCAATCCGATATCAAATTCAAAGGAAGCTTCCCCATCAAGATCAACTTCGAGTGTCCCGTCTGCAGTCATCTCTCCGGTTTCAACGTCAAGTTCACCTTCCAGACCAGGTGTATCAACTGAGGCTGGGAGCGGGAGGTTTTCATCTTCAATATCCGGGAAGTCGACGCTTGTGGATTCCCACTCACCATCTTCGATAAGTCCTTCAATCTCAATTGGATTACCGCCATCTTCGGTCGGAAGGTCAAGTGCTTCGTCCTCATCAAACTCATCCTCAGTAAAGAGAATATATCCATCAGTGCTGGTTGCGGTGAAGGTTGCATCCGCACCCGCGTCATCAAGTGGTTCGTCAACCTCGACTTCCGCCGTGTCACTCTCGTCACCTGCTGTCAGTTCCGCCGTGAAGGTTCCTTCATCATCTTCAGCAGTTTCCCACGTCAGTGAGAAGGTTTCCGAATCCCCACCGCCAACGTCAAGTTCGGTCGTTTCCTCCTCATCTTCCAATTCGATTGTTGCGTCAGTTGAGCCTTCAGCCTCACCGACGTTCTCAACGGTGGCTTCAACCTCGACCGTATCACCCGCCGGTGCCGAATCACCTGCAAGGTCAACCGTGAACTCAGCTTCACCGGAAGCAAGTTCGAAATTTTCCGTCACCGTCTCTCCATCTTCAATTTCAACTTCAGTTTCGGCCTCTTCGTGTCCCTCAGCTTCAACGGTGGCATCGTACTCGCCGGCTTCAACGTTTTCGAGGACGTATGCTCCATCTTCATCGGTTCGTGTATCCGAGTCACCGACTTCGACAGTGGCCCCCTCAATCGGGTCGCCGCTGTCGTCGGTTACTTCACCTTCGATATCTCCCAGTGCTAAGTCACCATCCACTTCTTCAGCATCGAATTCAAATGGAAGGTACAACCACTGTGAACCGGAGTCCGTTGCAGGCAGTCCGACTGCTGAATCAATAACACCATCTCCAGTTTCATCATCCGCAATGAACTCGTTATCGACGGCGACGACTGCACCACCTTCTT
Source organism: Halovenus sp. (assembly GCA_003551945.1). Classification (GTDB taxonomy): domain Archaea; phylum Halobacteriota; class Halobacteria; order Halobacteriales; family Haloarculaceae; genus Halovenus. The sequence continues at coordinate 3,275 of PUNZ01000076.1, forward strand.
CATCAAGGTCGGCCTCACCAGTGAGGGCACCACTTGAATCTGTTACCGCTTCAATCTCGAATTCAAACGAACCGGCTCCTTCGACGGCCACTTGCAGCAGGCCTTCGATAGTCATTTCATCCGCTTCGTGGTCGTACGTACCGTCAAGCCCCAATGGCGCGCTCACCTCTGCTTCAAGGTCAGCATCCTCGACAAACAGCGTTGGGAAGTCCACATCAGTAGAGGTCCAACTATCACCGGAGACGAGTCCTTCGATAGTTATTGGCTCACCGGCTGCTTCTTCCACCTCATCGCCATCCGGTGGAAGCATGAGTCCTTCCTCTTCAGCTTCTGAGGCGGAGTCATCCTCGAATCCGATATAGCCGCCGGGCTCGCTCTCGCCTTCAAGCATCGCATCGATATCTAGATCAGTTTCGTCGATGACCTCAACCGTCGCAGCGTCGGTATCATCGTCGCTTTCAACTTCAAGGTCAACGTCCCCCTCACCTTCTGCTTCCCATTCGAGCGTGAAGTCAGTCTCGTGGTCAAGCAAATCCGGCGTGACGGCATCGTCGATATCCTCACCAAGCTCAATCGTCTTGCTGTCCACTTGCTCACCATCAGCAGTGAGTGTAATCTCTTGTTCTTCGCTGCCTGTTCCTTCGTTTTCAACTTGCACGCGAACACCAACAACATCTTCCTCAACGACTTCATCATCCGCTGGTGTGGCGTTTACGTTGTACTCAGTCTCACCAGGAGCAAGCATGAAATCCTGTTCAGTGGTTTCAAGCGGTTCAAAGTCAATCTCTTGCTCGAACGGCTCGTACCCTTCAGCGTTTACTCTGACCTCCTGTTCACCTGGCTCAAACCCATCAACGGAGAAACTCCCGTCCTCATCAGTAATGACATCAGCTGTTGCATCGTCGATAATATCGACTGAAGCATTCTCAATTTCATCACCGGTGTTGTCCTCCACAACACCTTCGAGTTCGCTGTCCTCGCCAACGAACTCCTCGAACTGCATGTCAAGGTTCAGTTCAAGGAAGTTTGCCCCTTCCTCGTCAGCAACCCAGTTCCCGTCATCGTCCACCAACTGAGCGTTCTCCTCGATGTTTTCATAGTCGTAGCCAGCCTCCTCTTGTCGCTCCTCATCAACGATGAATTCGTTGTCTACCAGGGAAGTCTCCCCATCGCCTTCCCAAGTGTCAGTATCGACATCAAACGCAGCAGCACCGTCCGAGAGGTCCCCACTGCCCTCAGATGTTGAGTCTTTCAGGTCGAATTTGAACGCCGCTTGGCCAGCAAGCGCGGTGTTCTCAACTTCAAGCGTGCTGGAGGTAATGTTCATTGTCTCCTCATCGAAGTCCAGATACCCCTCCATCGGCTCCAATACGTTCACGTTCGTGGGAACGTCATCGTCAGTTGCCGGAACATCAGGGAAACTGATATCATCCGGTAATGCCCGCCACTCACCATCTTCGGTGAAGTCCGCTTCGATGATGATTTCATCGTCTGCATAGTCATCGAAGTCAGGGATGGGCGGGAGCTCAGCGACTGCATCTTCTTTTCCAGGGTCTCCATCCTCACCAAAAGAAATGTATCCTTCAGGAGAACTGGTCGCAGTAAACGAACCGACTGCCTCGTCAATGGCTGGGTCTAGCGATTCCGGAACGTACTCAATCGTTCCTTCACCAGCCCAGATGTTATCGGGGTCGTAGCTGAACAGGTCAGTCCCGAGGATATTGTCGATAATCCCCACGTCTTCTGCGCCAGTCGCTTCACGGTCACCGATAGCGACGGTGGTATGCCCACCTTCTTCGGCGTTTTCACCCGGTGAGAAGGTAAACCTGAACAGGTCATCATCAGCAAACGCCGGGAACTCAATATCATCTCCTTCGCCCGAAATTTGTTCAAGAATGTCCTCCCCACCCACATCTGGGCCATCCCACTCTACGTCGACAGTAATCATGTCACTACCGGGCTCGGATGTTTCACTGATTTCAAGCGCATCATCCTCCTGTGCGGTGGTTGCGATGACTCCATCCGTTGGCGACACATCCTCAAGCTCTATCTCGCTTTCGTCGTATTCAAGCTCGAATTCAAGCTTATGAATCGGGTCACTCTCACCAAGGTCCTGTGCAGTCACATGGACATCAACGGTCGAGTCCTCCCCCATTTCTAACTCGTTATCTGTCGGAATTAATCCATAGTCGACTGAATCCTCAGCAGCAGGTGGCCACGTTGCATTGCCCGAATAGGCAAGCTGAGAATCAGGGCCACTCGCCGAATCAACGGTCGGTGACTGGGTATCCCCCTGCTGAGTTGCTGCTGCCGGCCCCACCGCCATTGCAGCTAACGCTGTGACAAGCAGGACAGTCAGTACCACGACAACTATCCCCCGATGTCGTGTAAGACCACCCCGGAAACTATTCAATGCGGTTTGAAGACACGCTCGCGTGTCCGCTGGTTGCGTTTTCATGTGAATCCCCACGCTAACTCGTAGAGTTATATTCCATCCTCTCACTTAATTGTAATTGAACAATGAGAAAGTTCAGTAAGGTTTTACAATTTCAGATAATGATAATAAGGAATTATTGCCCACAAGGGCAGATATTGAGTTTCGTTAATTACCTATGTAGGTAATTTCTTCGTGTTTAAATATCAAGACGGTGCCAGCGACCGTATGTCAGTTCAAACCCTCTGGGATGACAACCGAGCCATCGAGGGCTTACCGATTCGGTTAGTGATTGCACTTGTTGTCGGAGTGGCATGCCTCTCGGTGATGATGGCGGTGATTGACGGGATGGACACATTTGAATCGACAGAACTAGAAACCCAGCCAGAGCCGGAGATTATCCCACCGGAGCAGACCGATGTCACGGTAACCGTTGTCGACAGTGATGGCAATACGGTCGCTGGAGCAACAGTCATTGCAGAAGGCGAGACAGCGATGGTACCCAATTTGGCTACTGCCGAAACAGGAGCAGATGGAAATGCGACGCTATCGCTCGACCCGACGCTCCCGGAAAATCGTGACCGTGGTGAAATTTCACTCGATATTAGACCACCTGAGGGAGAGTACACTGATGACAGAGAAAATACAGGGATTCTGGTAATTGACAATTAGGCAATAGTACGACTACGACCCATCCCAGTCAATCCACTCAAGCTCCCAGCCGCGACGGCGTTGAGCATGGCGTTTTGCAAACTCCCGGTCCTCTCGGTGTGTTCGATTCCGTTCGAGTGTCCCCGCTTGCTCACCATCAACCAACATTGGTTCGAAAGCACAGCCACCAAGCCGTGTCACCGACCCATCAGCGTCAACGATAGCGATAGACTGTTGCTGGGCGCCGAGTGGCATCACTAACCGGCCATCACTTGATAGCTGCGCAAGCAGCTGCTCTGGCGGCTGAACTGCTGCTGCTTCAAGCAGTATTTTGTCGTACGGCGCATACTCTGCAAATCCGACAGCCCCGTCGCGGCAGTCTACAAGGACGGTCTCATATCCCGCCTGCGAGAGCATAGTACGGGCCTCATACACGACGCGTCTATTGATATCGATAGCCTGAACGTTTTCACCGCCAACAATCTCTGCCAACACAGCGGCCGTATATCCAATTCCGGCACCAACAACGAGGACGGAATCTTCAGGGTCAGCAGCGAGCGGTTCCAACAACCGAGCAACTGTACTGGGGGCGAGCACGCGCGTTCCAAACCGCTCATACGGTCGGTCGGCGTAGGCGGCTTGGTCATCCGGGAGGAACTCGTGCCGAGGTACCGCACGCATCGCAATGGAGAGGGACTCGCTTTCGAGACAGCCTTTACTCTCGTGTTCAAGGCTATCGACCATATCATCCCGTAAGACCGAGAGATCCATACACAATCTCCGTGCTGTGTACTCTTGAGTCAACCGCCTCTTTGTCAGCACTAACACAGTTACTGCAACGGTACAAACCGGACGTATCCATGCTCTTCTTCGTCGAAGTGGCCATCTGGTTGTTTTACCGCCCGAACCAACACTTGTTGTCCCTTACCGACCGGGCCGAGCAGCCGGCCACCAACGGCGAGTTGGTCTTTGAGCGCGGGCGGGAACTCAGGGGCGGCACAGGTCAGATAAATAGCGGTAAAAGGAGCACCTTCTGGCCACCCCTTCTTTCCATCACCAGTCCGAATTGAGATATCACCGTAGCCGACCGCTGTGAGCGTTTCTCGCGCACGACGTGCAAGGGAGTCGTGGTACTCGATAGAGTAGACGTTTTCCGGGCCGACTATCTCAGCGGTAACAGCAGCGTGGTATCCACAGCCAGTTCCAATTTCAAGAACAGTATCGCCGTATGAGAGTTCCAACAACTCTGTCATAATGGCCACCATGTGGGGCGCGCTAATTGTCTGCCCGTCGCCGATAGGGAGCGGGCTATCGCGGTATGCCTTCGACCGATGTTGCTGTGGAACGAACGCATGACGCGGAACAGCGCGCATCGCGTCGAGTGTTTCATCGGAGAGTGACTCACGCTGTTCCAGATGCGAAACGAGGTCGCGCCGCTGCTGTTCGTAGCTCATCCTACCACGCTGACCATGCGGTGGTCGATTCATCCCGAGCATATACGCGCTGGATATCTTTTGCAACAGCGCTATCACCAGGGTGGTCTAGCTTTTCATGGGAGTATCCTTCTGCATCATCCCGAAGGTATAGCCCTTCGACAGTGAACTCCTCGCCGCCAAGTTCATCGACGTTGTTGACGGTAAACTCGTAGTCACCTGGTACCTGTAGCTTGAGGCTCCGCGTATCATCACGCGTACCGGATTTTGGATGAAGCGTCACGTTCACACTGACATTTCCGACTGCTCTGCTCCAGATGGTTTTCACAGCTTCGGCGGGTGCCTCCTCTTGACGTCCGGTCTCCGTTTCGAGACTCGTAATCCGTGCGGTCATAATTGCTTCATCAGTCTCCGCTAGGAACTCCTCACCGACCGCAAGTTGTTCGTCCGCGGGGACGGAGACGCTCGATGAAAACGACTCGCCATCCTGTGAGATAATAACTTCCTTGTCGAGAGTCCGCTCTCGCTCGATTGTCGTCTTGTGCACATGTCCGCAGGCGGTACATCGCACAGTCGCTTGTCCGCCGTCGCGTAAGATTTCGTGGACAGTATCCGCCTCCGGCGAACACGCCGGACAGGGGACTGCAACGCGCTCAGTTGGTTCGCTCATACCCCATCTTCGCGGTTATGGTACAAAAGCCGTGGGAACGACGTTACGAAATGCAACCATCTCATCTCGTCTAGTTCGGATACCATCTGACTCGGAAAACCGCATGACTGCTCAATTGCATGACAGTCACCTTTTGACACACATACGTGCCCAAAGTTTTTCCCTTTCATCGCCTTACCTACTGGCATGAATCGCGACGACCCATTCGATGAGTTCTTCGATGAGATTGAGCGCATGATGAACGATATGTTCCGCGGCAATGCCGAATTCCACTTTGAGCACAACGCTGCTCCACAACCGACGGGCGGTGGTGCCGAGGTTCATCTGGACATTCACGAAACTGGTGATTCCGTTCGCGTTATCGCGGACATCCCCGGCGTCGAAAAAGAGCATATCGACCTCCAGTGTGATGGACAGACGCTCATGCTCGAAGCAAGCGGTGCCGAACGGACTTACAGCGAGCGGATTTCGCTCCCCACCCGCGTTGACGAACACTCCGCACAAGCGACATACAACAACGGTATCCTCGAAGTGACGTTTGACCGCGTGGATAGCTCAACGAGTATCGATATTTAATATTCTCACGCTACGGACGGAGCCGATGGACTACAGGTGGGGATAAACCTAAGTCCCGGTCCCGTGTTAGGTGTAATACGATGGTCAACCTCGACAATGTCATGCCCGTTGACGATAACGAAACGTACACCAGACACGTGTACATTATCACCATTATGTGGATAGTGACTACAATCCTCATTGGGATTGGCTTCACGCTGTTTATTCCATAAAGAACCGGGCCAGCACATTTCACGCGTGATCGTGGATAAGTGACGCAACAGCATCCCAGAACCCCTCTTCGTATTTTGTCGCCGTATCAATGGTTGGGCGAGCGTTGGTTTCATTCACGACAACACGGTCATTGTGGACGAGCAGGTCAACACCAAGCCACGGAATCTCGAGTGCTGAAGCAACGTCCTCAACGAGCGTTCGAAGCTCTGAATCAAGTGAAACACCCTCTGCAACCGCTCCACGATGGACATTGTGTTTCCACCGGCCGCTTGCACGTGCTGAGTCAGGCAGTGTTCGTTGGACAGCACCTGCGTACTCGCCATCAATAACCATTGCGCGGTAATCACGTGCCCCAGGGATATATTCCTGAACCAGAAACGACCTGTCGCCAGTCGCGCGATAATCGTGTACGAGGTCGAGATAATCGCAAATACCAAGGAACGAGTCTAGGTCATGCGCCTTCGCAACCCCGATTCCCTGTGTCGTTGAGTTTGGTTTGATGACAACCGGTGGGTCAAAGTGCTCAAACGCATCAACCAACGCCTGCGAATCTGCAGGATTCGAAACAACAAGCGAGCGCGGGACAGGTATGTCGTTCTGAGCAAGCCGTGCAAGCGTCTCGCCTTTGAACCGAGACCGAAGCACTTGCTCGCGGCCATTCACCCAGTTGATATCCAAGAGCGCTTCGCTGACACCACCTTCCGGGAGACGTGATGGAAAAACGAATCCGACATCAAACGCTGCATCTGAAAACGCAGAGTCTTCCCGGTTTGTCACCGCAAACGTTCGGTTGCTTATCTGAATTGATGTCGCTTTGATTCCTCGCTCTGCAAGTGGTTCTTGCATCCGCTCGTATGTTTCTGCTTCCGTCGCAACGGCAAGACGCAGCATGTCAACTACGATGGGCGACGGGGACAAAGGGATGCTGGTCACAAGCTGTGACAGGTAAGC
>PUNZ01000200.1 GCA_003551945.1 Halovenus sp.
CTCTATCGTGATTTCCTCGATACGGTGATTGCACTGATTGGGATTGCTGTCGTGTTGCTGTGGACAGCGGGTATCGTCGGCTGGAGCGGTATCGAACCCACCCAGTTGCTGGTTGCTGTCCCGTGGCTTGTCCTCGGGCTTGCCATCGATTATGGGCTCCACGTCGTCATGCGGTATCGGGAAGCTATCGACGCCGGCGAGCGTCCACCCACTCAGGCGATGGCTGTCGGCCTTGCTGGCGTTCTCGTTGCGATTACTATCACCAGCCTCACGACAGCAGCCGGCTTTCTCTCGGGGCTATTCGGTCCCACAACAATCCGTGAGTTTGGTATCGTCACCGCCGCAGGTATCGGCTCTGCGCTCGTCGTCTTCGGTGTCCTCGTTCCCGCCATCAAACTCGAATTTGCTGGGACAGGCTCAAGCGAACGCAGCAAACCGCCACTTGGAGCAAACCAAGTTGTCAACCGGCTTGTCAGCCTCGGCGTCGTTGGCGCGAAACGAGCACCGGTTGTCGTCCTCATCCTCGCCGTGGTTGTTGCCGGTTTCGGTGCCTACGGCGCAACGCAGGTCGAAACATCGACTGACCGGACAGACTTTTTCCCCGGCGAGCCACCGGCGTGGGCCGAGCAGGTACCGGGAATAACGGTCGATAGCGAGGCCATGACCCTCCAAGAGCAGGGGACGATACTGGACGAGCGATTCGAACTCATCGACGGGAGCGAGCAAGTCGAGTTTCTGATACGCGGGTCGGTTGCAAACGAAAGCGGTGCAAGTGCCATTCAGCAGATAGAGACAGAAGCAAACGAATCACGGTGGCTCAGAGCGGGCAATCAAACTGTCTTTACGCCGCTCGATGTCGTTGAACGGTTCGCTGCGTTTGATTCCGGTATTGAGACCGCCCTTGATGAGGCCGATACGACTGGAGACGGGATACCGGATGAGAATCTGACTGCCGCCTTCGACAGGACTGCTGAACTTGATACGGATGCGCTACAGGCTGTCGTGGCACAAACGGATGGTGAGTACGACGCCATGCGGATTGTCGTGCCGATACAGAGCGGAGCAGACTCACAGGAAGTTGCAGCCGAGATGCGTGCGATTGCCGAGCAGGTGGACGAACCCGGCATCACCGTTACGGCAACTGGCGGGCCCGTTGTAACGGCAGACCGCGAGCAGGCATTGGTTGCAACGCTCACCCAATCGTTCGGTCTCGCGCTGGCGGTGACCGGCATCCTGTTGATTGCCCTGTTCTGGCTGCAGTACCGACGTGTTGGCGTTGGTCTCGTCACACTCGTTCCCGTCCTCGTTGCCCTTGCCGGGATGCTCGGTACGATGGCGTTGCTCTCGATTCCGTATAACGCCGAGACCGCAATCATCACCGGGATTGCAATCGGGCTTGGCGTGGATTATGCGATTCACGTGAGCGCCCGGTTCCAGCAGGAACGGCAGAATGCGACGGTCTCGGATGCCATCGAAACCGCCGTCATCCAGACCGGGGGGACGCTGTTTGCGAGTGCTGTGACGACGATTGCTGCGCTGGCAGTGTTGGTAGCGACGTTTATTCCATCCCTCCAGCGGTTTGGGATTGTGATGATGTTTGTCGTCGCCTATGCGTTTCTGACAGCGGTGTTCGTACTTCCGAGCATGTTGATGCTGTACGAGCGGTGGGGAAAATAAAACGAAGCCAACTGTCCGAACAGACCCGTCGCAGTTATTTTCGCGGTGCGAACCGTTCTTCGAGGTCAATCATCCGCTGTGCAAAGTCTTCCGGTGCTTCGTCGTGGTGTTCCCAGATGTTGATATCCGCGTTTCGGATATCGTCAACACGTGGGTGCTCGCCGCTTGCCAGCCACGTCCAGTCAGTCATCCCGGGATACATACATGGGACGGTGTAGGTCTCGATATCGCTCCAGTCATCGGGCCGGTCGTCGACCTCTTCGGCGACGAGCCTGCTTGTAACGCCTTCCATATCGAATCCTTCCCAGTCCGCAGGGAACTCCGCGTCTTCGCCGAGCGCAAGTTTGTACGGATAGCCGACCCAGTGCCAGCGCTGCGCGCCACCGCCGTGAACTGCCGGTGACCAATCATAGACCTCGCCAACCTCGAAGTCGGTTTCACCGAGATAGCCTGCCTCAAGCGGACGGAACATCTCGACATCCCACGTCCCATCTTCATAGGTTGCATCGACTTTCCACAGTCCGCCTGGCCCCTCGACTTCGTCAGGGAAGTTCATCCGCCGGGGAATAGCTGCACCCTCGAATTCGGCAACATCAGGGTCAAATGGTGCAGTCGTATCCTCGACATCCGGAGGCCAGGCATCGTCGTCTCTGTTTTCATCGCGGTGGATAAGCGCGTGGACGTCGGTCTGTGCAACGTTTCCGTCGTAGATTTCATCCAGTTCGAGCGCACCGTTTTCGACGATATCAGGGTCGAACATGTATTCCGGACGTCCATCTTCATCCAGTCCCTGACTGTCACGGATACGAGTCGATGGTTCGTCCATCGCACCGTGGCGGTGGTCAAGAATGGTGTGAACCGTTGCATACCCACCGGGTGCACCACGGTGAGCGCGCATCATCGGCATATCAAGATACTCACCGTTTTCAAGCATTTCGTCGAGTTCATCCTGGTCTTTCACGTCATCCCAGGCGTTCTCCCACCAGTCACCGTTGCGTGACTGTGGAATGTATTTCCGAACGTCGTCGTTTTCGAGAATATCGCCGTGGTGTGGGTGGTTCTCGACTTCCTCGCCTTCGACCGCACCGGGAAGCGTTCGTGTTCCCTCGTGGATTGTCAGCCAGCCACCGAATTGTTCGAAACCTTCCACGCTTCCGTCGTCAATCATGAAGGCCACTCTGTCTTCGGTAAATCCGCTGAAGTTATCGCCAACACCGTAGCCTTCCATTGCTGCGCCAGGATTCGGGTCGCCATATCGCACCCACTCGCCATCTTCGTAGACAAAGAGGTCATGGAACCAGCCGTTCGGAACGTCCCAATCCCACTGGAAGCGGAAATAGATATTTTCGTCATCGTATGCGACCTGTGTTGCGAGGTCAATGACCAGCTCTGACGGTGCCCAGTGAGGGGCCATGTGGTCAAGTTCGGTATAATCTGGCGGTCCAATCGCTCGGGAAACGCTGACACCCTCATCCGGCGTTTCGAGTCGGATATCGTAGCTGTCACCGGGTGCGTCTGAGGTCTGAGAGACGGCTAGTTCCGTACTCTCGCCGCTGCCAAGCATAAACTCCGTCTCTTCGATAATCTCACCGTTGATGCTTAGTGCAACATCACGGAGCCCGGTCTCATCCCCGGTATTTTCGATGGTGCCAACGATGTCGTAGTCTTCGTTGATGCCGAGTTCTTCGGGCACGTCAAGGGCAACTTCGAAATACGCACCCTCACGGTCGATTTCGCCGTCCTCGGCTTCGCCGACAATACGTTCCTCATCGTCCGGTTCTTCGTCATCGTCGAGGCTGAGACAACCTGCGATGGAAAAGACGCTGGCCCCAGCCATCGCTTGCAGTAACCGACGGCGGTGTGTTCGAGAGGTTCCCGGCGGAAACACCGGCGTCCCCTTCAATTCGTCTTCGCTGATGTCTGGGTCAGAATCAGACGGGTCTGATTGGTCGTCTGGCATATCTAGCGGTTCGGTCCACCACCGCTAAGGGATTAGCCTCAACAATCCAGTCTTTTATAAGGGGTGAATTCAGCTGTGAGGAAGAGAGTGATGGGAACAGAAAAACGAGAGACAAAGCAAGAGCGACAGCGATCGAAATGCCGCATACAAGCGGTATTATTCTCGGTCTTCGAACTCGTCGTGGACGTTGGTCCGCATGCTGAAGCTGTCGGTTGGAAAGCCCGTACAGGGGAGGACCCAGCCTTCTTCGACGGCTTCCTCATCAAGCGGGTCGTAATCGTTCGCGGTCATCTCGACTAACTCGCTCCCGTCTCCGGAGACCTTTGCCATACATTGGCCACAGGAGCCGACGCGACACGCATAATCGATATCAAGGTCTTCTTCTTCACCAGCAACGAGCATGTTTCGGTCCTCGTCAATCAGCGCATCAACGCCACCCTCGAACTCAATAACGGTCGGCTCATCGTCGTGGATATAGGTGACGAACGATGTTACATCCTCCTCTTCAACGTCTTCCTCTTCTTCGTCAACTTCCTCGTATTCGGCGAGTTCCTCACCCTGGTCAAGGTTCGACTGGAAGGAAAAGTTCGCCCGGGGCTGGCTGGTACACGGGAGGAAATACCCATCGCTGACTGCTTCATCGGTCAGGTTACCGACATCGTTGATTGCCATATGAACAGCTTCGCTCGCATCCGAATCGGCTTTGGCCAGACATTGGCCACAGTAGCCTGCCTTACACGCGTAGTTCAGCTCGAACCCTTCTTCGAGACCCGCTTCCAGGATGGTTTCACTCCCTCGAAGCCGAAGGGTCGTCCCCTCACGGAGATAGTTCACATCGAACTGGGCATCCCGGCCACGAACCTGGCTCTCTTGTGGTTCGGCAAGAATGGTGGTACAGCCAGCGAGTGACAAGGCACCTCCTGCGGCGACCGCGCCAAGCAGTCGGCGGCGCTTTGTCTCACAAAGCGTCTGCTCACACGGCGTGTCGTCGTCACAGGAGTAACTCACCTCCGTCTCTTCGTCCCGTTGCTGTGACTCGTTCATGCGAACTAGTCCGTACGGTGTCTCCCTTAACCCTTTGCCACAGTATGAAGGCATTTATATATAGCAAAAGAAATTTGGCAAATATCTCACGGTAGAGGGTTTCTATCCCGAGAATCTACCACTCGAAAAATGAGAACAACCCCCCTCTTTTTAATCCCCGGAGAGAGAACATGCGCGTATGTACCGAGTACTACTGCCGGTCGACGAGAACCCGAAACGAACGCTCGCACAGGCACAGGCTGTAACGAACTTACCCAACGCCGGCGAGGCAGTGAAAGCGTTCATGCTCTATGTCTTCGTCGACGAGGACAGTCTCGACCCGAACGTAGATGAGTCAGTACGCAGCGTCGAGGATATTGAGGCAATCATCCAAGCGAAAAACCATCTCGAAGAACACGGTATCGAGGTCGAACTCTTCGAAGATAGAAAGGATCCAGTTCAGGCCATCCTCGACCATGAAAGCGCACACGACGCCGACGCCATCGTCATTGGCGGACGAAAGCGCTCACCGGCGGGCAAAGTACTATTCGGTAGCGTCACCCAGTCGGTGCTGATGAACACTGACACACCAGTCGTCGTGACTGGGGATGCCGGACTCAGCGAGTAGGAACGACACACCGACAGCCGCAAAAACACCAATATCGGCAGTTTTTCGACGGAAAAAGAAATGACGACAGCGACGCACAGCCGACCAACCCGCTCAAAGCGGGAGGTTTGCGATGACCCAGAAGGCAACGCCGAGCCCAGCCGTTGCACCGATCATCAGGACGGCAATCACACCCATATAGACGATGCCGATACTTGCTGTTCGGCCATCCCGTGGCTCAGCAAACAGCCACGAAGCGAGCGTGACATAGACCGGCATCAGCAGGATGAACAGCAAGACGAGCATCCCGATTGGTGGAAGGTTCATTCGTTGCTCACCTCCGTTGTCCGCACCGTGGCAAGTGGGATGAACTTAAGCGCGACCACGAACAGGAACAGTGCAATTGCAATCGCACCGAGCGTGATAACCCACTCGACGATGGTTGGGGTGTACGTTCCCTGAATACCCGGCAGATTCGGGAACAAAAGCGGCTCCATCACCGTCAGATTCGATTTTATCCAGACGCCAAACAGGATCGAGAATCCGGCAAGCGTCTGTAACCGAACGCCAAGACGATATTTTGCGGCGGCGAGGAAGAACGTTGGCACAGCAACCAACAGTATCGACGCCCAGAAAAACGGTGCAAGCGAGCCCGTAATCATGGCGTCACCGATGCGCTGTTCGTAGAACGGCGCCATATCGGTAATGACGGTCGTCACGTCGACGAACATAACGATCAACCAGACAAACCCGAAGGCGGCCATCATCTGGCCGAGGCCGCGCATCACTGGGTTCGACAGTTTATCTCGCCAGCTGTAACGCATGCGGAGGATACCAGCGGTCACTGACAGCAACGCGATACCGGTGAGCATCCCACTGACAAGGAAGATGATACCGCTTTCTGCGCCGAAGTATCCCGGCTGTCCGCCGACAACGCCAAGCAGCAGTCCCGGAACGAGGCCAGCAGTCAGGGCGAGCACGATGAGTCCAAGCCCAAGCCACTGCCGCATGGATTCGAGTTTCGGAATCTCCTCTTCGGTTGCCCCAATGCTCACAAGCCGTTTGACGATGCTTGTGTGCAGCGGTAGGTCGTTATCCATCCGCAGGAAATCAAGCCGCAGCGAGAGCACAAGCATCGTGAGCGTAAACACCATCAGCGTGGTGACAAACGTCACATCCCATGCAAGCGGCGAGTGAAGCACCGTCTCGTGCCAGTTCGTCAGAATGACCAGCACACGGTGTGGTGTCCCAAGGTCGATGATAATCAACCAGGCTGCAGAGAGGCCACAGATGAACGCCCAGATGTTGCCGATGCGGGCAATCATGTCGTACTGGTCAAGCTGGTTAAACCGGATATAGCCGGTAATTGCAAGCGTCCCGACGGCCATTCCGGCAAACCACTCGAATGTTCCAATGTACAGTCCCCAGGTCGCTCCGCCCTGTGTTCCTTGCTGGGCAAGGTCAGTCATGACGAGGCCACGTTGGACCTGATGGATGATGGCTTCGAGCGTGAAGAGAACTCCCACGAAGAGGACACCGATAAGCAGCAGGTATCCTTTCGAGATGCCCCGCAAATGGTCAAGCGAGTAGTCAGTTCTAGCTGTCATCCTCATCACCTCGTTCTGGGTAGTCAACCGGTCCTCGTCCGGTTCGAGACCGCGTCAAGTCGCGGTGCATATCTTCGACCGTCCGTGGCCCCTCGACCGGTGTTGCATCCGGTGACGGCTCACTGCCAACGTAGATGACGTTCGGTTCCGTGCCGCGGTCTTCGAGCAACCGGTAGGTCGACTCGTCGTCATCAAGGTCAGCAATGTGCTGTCGTGGCGCACTCTCTTCGTCTTCGAGGTCGCCGAAGTGAATTGCATCGACCGGACAGACCTGTTCACAGGCTGTTGTCCCCTGCAGGGCTTCGCTTTCGGAGTCCTGGCGGTGCACACAGAACGTACACTTGCCCATGACTCCTTTCGGTGGGTTACCGCCGCCGTGTGTGCCATCAGCAGTTTGCCGTGGGTCGTCGATGGTCTCCGTGATGCTTTCGTTCAGGTCACCAGCCGTAATGTTCTCCTCTTCGTCGATGGTGATGTTCTCATCGAGGTCACCGGGTGCGAGTTCAATTGCCCCGTCGGATTCGTGCATCTCGGTGAACTCCTCGGGGTCGTGGGGCTCGTCCCACTGGAGATAATTAACCCCGTACGGGCAGGCGACCTCACAGTAGCGACAGCCGATACAGGAGTCATAGTCGGTGAGGACAATCCCATCCTCATCGCGCTGGAACCGTGCCGTCGTCGGACAGGCCGCTTCACACGGCGCGTCCGAACAGTGCTGGCACGGTCGTGGGAGATACTCTTCGGTATCTCGGTAATCCTCCTGAACGTACCGATGGACGAACATCCAGAGTGCGTCAGGAGTGTTGTTATTCTCAACGTTACAGGCTTCAACACACTGGAGACAGGCGATACATGAGTTCATGTTTATCGCCATCCCCATCTGGGTGTCAGGCTCGTCACCGCTGCCTGAAACCCCCGTAGTCATGCCTTCAACGCCGGCGATACCGACGGCCGCAGCACCGAGTACTCCGGCTGTTTTCAACACTGAGCGACGTGATGGGTCCTCACCGGGAACACCAGGAAGGTTCGATGGGTCTTCGCCGCCGCCCCCTCCGGTGTCACCGTCCCATGGGCCCGTGTCGTCAGCGGATGTGTCAACACCGGGGACAGCTGGGCTCGTGTCCGCGGTGTACGTCTCGAGACGCTGGTCGACACCAAACTCGTCAAGCACCTGCTCGTGATACCGCTCGTGGAACTCCGCCTCGGATATCTCACCCCGGGCAAGCCGTTGAGCATCACGACCCAGGTCCTTTCCCAACTGGGTATCGTAATCGACCGCGCCAAGTCGACGTTCAGCGTCCGCTTCCCACGCCTCGTCGAACTCAGACGCTGTCGATGGGTCTGATTGCATTACTTCTCACATCGTGTACTACCAACGGTTCGCCCATCGACATTTACATTCATAATACAGGCTTTAAAAAGGGGTAGGAAACACAGAGGAAGAAGGGCGTGAACACACCGAAATCAAACAACGGGGAGACCAGAGTACAGCGGCCAAGCGTGTCAATGCAAAATAAGGAGTCTTATAAAACGGTTGATTATATAGCTGAGATACTATTGTCGAAGAAAAACATCTAGTTAAATAGCCCCCGTGCTGGCCGCGCTGGGCACTCAGCATGTCATCAGAAACAATGAATGACGCCGAATCGACACAAGGTCCGGTGCAAGTTGTCCTTGAGGTAGCCGACCAGCAGTCGCTTCGGGACGTCCTCCAGTCGATTACAGCGCTTGACCAGCAGATACAGACAAAATCAATCTCGCAAGCGTCGCTCGCTGGGCAGGAAGTGACCGTTGAACTCGATATTCTCACCGAAAAGCAGCGTGAAACGCTAGAATTGGCAATAAAGAAAGGCTATTACGAAAAACCACGTGCCGCCGACTTAACGACGCTTGCAGACGAACTTGAGATTTCAAAATCAGCAGTCTCTCAGCGTCTGCGAACCGCTGAGCGGAAGATAATCACGAACGCGCTTGCACGGTATTTGTAGTTGAGTAACACTCAGTCAGCAAGAAACGCCTGTACAAGCTTCGTCTCTGCGGCGTTGAGTCGTTGTGACGCAGCAGATTCTGAAATATCGAGTTCAGTAGCGATGGTTCCAAGGTCGGCCCCCCGAGGTTTTTCATAGTAACCCAAGGAAGCAGCAAGTTCCAGTGCCTCTTGTTGTTTGTCCGTGATTGTCCCCGTTTCAATCTCGGTTATGTGGGTGGTAGTCTCACCTTGTACCAATCGCTCGACAGAAACGGTGGCCTCAACGGCGTTGAGTTCGCTGACGATTGACCGAAGTTCATCTCGGGATTGAACGGTGACGGTCATGACCACCGAATCACCGCTAACCGCGTTGATTTCGGTGATACAGTCGTGGTGTTCGAACACCGGACAGATACAACGTGCGGTCACCGAGGATTTGATGTATCGTTGCTCCGCTTCTGAATCGGAGCCAAACGTGACCTGTGCATGGCACTCACCGGAGGTGGAGCGACAGTCGTCCTCTTCGCATCCGTTCGTTCGCTGGGATTTGAGATTCCGTGTGAGGTTCGTGATGGGTTGGTTCGTACGAATAACTGGACAGCCGGAGCCGACGTGTGGCGTGATGGACAATCGCGCCTTGAGTGGACCCACCGTGGAGCCAGTATCGCTGGGGGAGTGTGCTGACTGCGACATAAGTTACTATTCATAATCAAGCCCTATAAAAGAGGGCGTGAATGTTCAACATGTGGAAAAACCGGTACAGTTTAATAGTGTGAATTGTTGTCACGCCGCAAGAAGACAGTGGCGGTGAGCTGAATCACCGAAGCAGGACCGCTTATTCCTCGAAAGCCTCCTCTTCTCCAGCGGTCAGGTCAGCGACTTGCTGTTCCAGTGTCCGTAGTTTGCTACGGAGATAGAAGACATACACCACGAGTGCAAGGAAAATCGAACCGTACCCAACCAGGAGCAGATAATCCATATGAACTAGTCACCTCCCGTTGGTTTTTGTGTTTCCATTCGCCGCCGGTTTTTCAGCCGACTGAGCGTGTGGTCGAGTTCCTGCAGTCGAATACGGCTGCCAAGCAAAAACAGGTAGACACCAAGGATGGCAAGTGTCGAAATCAGCAACACTTCGCCGGTGATGGCGGCTTCTGCATCAGGGTTGCCAATGGATGGGGAATGCAGGCTGACAGTCCACAGCCGTGTTGAAGCATATGAAATTGGCACGGTAATAAAGCCCACAATGCCGTAAACCGAGGCAAGTCTGGAGACCCGGTCAGTGCTTCCGGCACCTGAGTAAATGATAAGATAGCCAGCGTAAACGAACCAGACGAAGAGAAACGTCACCAGACGAATATCCGACCAGTCCCACCACGTGTTCCAGATGATTCGTCCCCAGACGCTCCCGGTTATGAGCGTCAACGTTGCGAAGATAAATCCAAGCTCAGCAGAGCCGTAGGCCAGACGTTCCCAAAATCGCGTGGATGTGAGGAGATAGAGCACACAGCCAAGGAAGGTAACCGTCAGTGCCAATCCACCGACAATGGCGAGCGGGACATGCCAGTAGGCAATGAGGTTAATCGGATGGGCAATCCCGTACATATCGTCGGAGGCAACACCGAAGATGAGACCAATCGAGAGCAACCCAGTCACGAGCGTAAATGCACCAAGCACCCGGTTGTGAAAGAGGAGTTTGATGCCCGAAATAACTCGACGTTCGTAAGCGCGCATGTCTCGTAGTTCTCTTCTAGCAAGATAAAAGGGTGTCTGCTTTTTTCAGAGGACCGGAGCACGTCTTCCTCAGAGGAACTCGACTTCCCATTCACCAGCGGCTTCGACGGCCACCCATCCGACTCCCTCGTGTTCAAACGTCGTCTCCGTATCGACGCTGCCGAGGTCGGTGAACAACAGCGTTCGAGAGCTAATATCCTGTGGATAAATCCAGACGTTGAAATCACCGCTTCCCTCGTGGACACCAGTTGCATCGTATTCGCCTTCAAACTTGTACGGACCAAAGACCCGAGGTCGTGTATCCGACAGAGAATCTGGTACTGCCTCACCATAGTCTTCCCGTGGCTGTGTGATGTCAACTTCCCACGGTCCGTCTGCATCGACTTCAAGGCTGTACGTGCCGGCTTCGAGTAGGGACGGCGATTCACCGTGGTACTCCCCAACATGCATCGCAAATGCGTGGCTTGACCCGGCCTCAGAGACGAGCATTACCTTGAATCCACGCCGGCCCTCGTGTGTTGATTCAAGCACAGTTAGTCCTTCTTCAATGTCGATACCGTCCTCAACGTGGTCACCAGTCCCAGAAAAGGAGGTCTCAACCGGCGTCTCATTATCATCTCCGAGACAACCAGCGAGAAGTGGCATGCAGAGTCCGGCTAGATAGGCGCGCCGTCGCATACAACCCCGTCAGGAATCCAGCAATTTATACTGTCGGTTTGGGGACCTTAATAGTGCGGTGATTGATACGGTGAGAAAGATAGAGCGGTTCGACAGTATCATACCCTATCCTCCGTAGTGTCGAGATATGTTCGGCTCCGAATATGTACTCATTCGTTCGATACACGTCCTCGGAGCCGGGTTGCTGTTTGGCAGTAGTGCGCTCGTATGGCTGTTGTTCTTGAGTGACCGAACCGTTTCAGTGCGGCTGCTCACCCAGTTTGAAATACTGTTCTGGCCGGTTTTCGCGCTGGTGGTATTCACCGGCATGGGGAATATTGTCGGGTTTGGTGTGGCACCACCAGAGACCGATGCAGGCATCGCGTTTACTGTCAAACTCACCCTCTTACTCGTGATTGTCTGTAGCTCTGTCATCCGTTCAGTGTTGGTCAGGCAAAGAGCAGACACCGACCGAAGCCGTGTGGGTGGGTCAGGACTGCGACGATTGTATGCCGCGACTGGCTGGCTCCTTGCCATGGTCGTCCTCCTTGCAGGGGTGGTTACCTATGGATGAATCCAGGACGACTTCGTCCCCTCCCCACGAAGGGCTATCTGACCAATCCAACACATCGCTCACAATGGGACGGGTGTTGGAGATTGTGACCGTCGGGACAGCAGTTGCCGTAGGGGTGACGATTGGACTTATCCTCATCCTTCATCTGACCGATGACTTGCGCGCGGTGGCTGTCGAAATCGGGACGTTTCCTGCATCACTTCTGTTTGGTTATCTGTGGCTGTTGACGCTGGTTGGAGCGAGTCAGCTCACGCTTGAAGCCGCCGCCAAAGAGGGTGCGTACAGAACCCAGTTCGAAAACGGTGCGATTGCAGGTATCGGCATCTCGCTGGTCTATCTCACCGTCGTGTTCATTATCGGATTCGTCGCATCGGGTCCTGCAGCGTTAGACCCAGCTAACCATTCGGTGTTTCTCGTTGTCGGCGCGGGAGTTGTCGTGGGTGCGCTTGCCGGGCTGTTCGTGGTCGCGTTCGTCCTAGCTGTGAGTCAGTACACCAGACAGCGGGAGTACTGAAAGAAGTCGTCCTAGCTGTGTTTCTCAGGCGTCTGCCGTGTCATCAGGGAGGTCAATCGAGACCGGTTCGTCGTGGTCTGAGATAGTCGTCTCGGTTGTCACGAGCGCGGGTTCACCACCCTGTGAAATCATTGCACGGATGTCGATTGCATGGAGCTGTTCAGTGTCAGGGTCGACGAACACAACGTACTGGAGCTCCTCCACCTCTAGCGGGATATGCGCGTCATCATCGAAGCCAAAGAGTTCAGCGGCAGCCGATTCGGAGATGTTTGCTTCGAACGCTTCAGTTTCGATGCCATTTATCGTCTCAGTCCCGACAGTCTCGAACGAGGTTTCCTCAAGCGTGTCCGTGATATTACCCAGCGGGTCAAATTCGCTCCACACATCGTCGGTAGCAGTCATCTGCTCCCACTCATCATCCGTATGGAGATATTCATTTCCATCGACAAGATATCGCTCAGTGGTTTCTTCGGTGTCAATGCCAAGCGTCGTTTCGGTCGTCTCACGCACCACTGCCTCGTTTGCCTCCCGGTCAACAGCACCGATCAGTGTCACTGTATCGTTTGCCCCCTCCGACTGCATCGTCTGCGTCGATTCGTAGGCGTAACTATCGAGTGATCCGGTGTTTTCGTTGACGTTCTCCGGGTCGACCTCACCGGTGTCGGCCCCCAACAACAGGAAGCTGACGACAGCCAACCCAGCGAGCACAACAACAGCAGCGATGATCAACAATCCCTGCCGTTGTGGTAGAACGTGTGTTCGACTCACAGGAGGCGGTAGGTGAACGCAGCGTTAAAACCTTCGTCTCATTTTTGCAATCCGAAAATGACTACCAAGACCTACCGACCGCCATATGTGTTGAACAGACAACCAACATGAAATAAAAACAGCATAAACTAACACATACAGATATTGACATTCATTCGCGATACACCGCGATATAACGGTTTTGCCGAACGCTACTGACAGAAAAGTCACTTACAGTAGGTGGGAATTGGAGCAATGTTTTTATAACCGGCACCATTGGTTGCGAACATGAATCGTGATGTAAAAATTGCACTTATCAGTCTGCTCGCATGTCTCGTGCTGATTGCAGCGGCAGGTGCTGTGTCAGCGACGGACGACGCAGTCACCCAAGAAGACAATGCGACAGACGAACTCCCGGTTGAGCCGATTGAAGACCCGCATCCGGGATACGAAGCGCAGAACGTCGACGATGATACGGAGGAGCTGATAGAGCTTGGGAAGATGCTCTATTTCGACCCACGTATCTCTGAGACCGGAACTATTTCTTGCAACACCTGTCACAACGTGATGGAAGGCGGTGACGACAGCCGTGACATCGCCATGGGAGTCCACGGACTGACGGGGCCGGTTGCCTCACCAACAGTGTGGAACTCCGGATTCCACCACACTCAGTTCTGGGATGGTCGTGCTGACACCCTCGCAGAACAGGCAGAAGGACCAATCGTCGCTGACGTCGAGATGGGAATGCCTGACCACGAAGCAGCACTTGACCGCATCAGAGCCGTTGAAGGCTACACCGACCGCTTCGAAGATGTCTTTGGTGACGACGAAGTTGACCTTGAGCGCGTGACCGAAGCAATTGCTGCATACGAGCGCACGCTTATCACCGACAACAGTCCGTTCGACCAGTACGCACGTGGTGACGCTGATGCAATGACCGACGAGCAGATCGCGGGAATGGAGACCTTCCAGGAAGTCGGCTGTCAGAGCTGTCACAGCGGTCCGATGTTCAGCGGCCAGTACGACAACCCAGAGTCCGGTGAGTTCCACGGCGACCGGAACCCAACCTACGAAGACAACGAACTCTGTCAGGAGTACATCGAGGACTGGGACCTGCAACAACACGATGGTCGCATGGATGTGACCGGTGACGAAGCCGACCAGTACGTCTACAAAACACCAACGCTTCGTAACATCGAACACACTGCACCATACCTCCACACTGGACAGGGTGAAAACCTTGAGGAGACCATCCGCATGATGGCCGCCTGCCAGCTCGATACCGAAATCGATGACGAGGAAGTCGACGAAATTCATTCGTTCCTCACCGCACTGACCGGTGAGTACCCAGAGCAGACGATGCCACAGCTACCAAACCCAAGCGGTGAGTCGATGATTCCGATGGACGCAATGGATATCGACCTTGAGGACGCCATCGGCGAGGAAGTCGATGAAGACGAAAACGGTGAGGACGACGGTATCGGCATGATGGCTGTGCTTGCCGGTATCCTTGCACTTGCACTTGTTGCGGCGCTTGCAACCATCGTCTACATGCGCCAGCAACAGACCGCGTAACGCAGAACCTATCACTCTGATTTTGTTTTATTTCGCGGGCTAGTCAGCCGTGTCGTAGCCGTAATGCAAGCTTCTTAGAATGAGCGTAATGGCTTTACTTGGGCAGTAGGTAGATTGTCCCAGATGACCCCGCGAAAACTACTTACAATTCTCGTTCTCGTCGGGGCGCTTGGCTTCGGATACTATTCGATGAACGCTGCACCGGTCATGAGCGACCAGGACTACACCTATCAGGGCGGCATCGAATGGCACGAGGACCCGGACGAAGCGCTCTCGGTGGCAGAACAGGAGGATAAGCCAGTGCTTGTCTATTACTGGACAACGTGGTGTACCTACTGTCAAGATTATGAGGATGACCACTATCAAAACGAAGAAATTCAGGAGTTACTGGACGAGTATGTCCTGTTAGCTATTAATCTGGACGAACCCGGAGATGGCTCAAGCCTGGCGTCTGACCACGATGCCCTCTATCCACCGATGCACGTCATCATCGACGATAATGAAGAGATTCTCGGTCAGCTAGGCGGATTCACTGAGGAAGACAGATTCAAAGAAGAGCTTGAGACGGGGTTGGCTACACACTAATATGATGGGAACACTGCTTTCGATGGTTCCGGCTTCGCTTACGGGCGGAACGCTTCTGATTATCGTTGCGGCCTTCACCGGAGCACTTGCCACAGTGCTGCTGTTTTACAGTTATCTCGCAGAGACCGATGAATTCAGAAAACCAATTCTGCTTACCTCCGGCATCGCAACGGTGTCGCTTGTTATTGCACACCTCTATCTGACCTACCAGTTTATCGTCGGAGATTACACTAACGCCTACGTTTATCAGAACTCCGCAGACCACCTTGACCTTCTGTATAAAATAACAGGCGTGTATGCGAATCACGAAGGCTCGATTCTCTTTTGGGCGACGCTGACAGCAATTGTCGCGACCTATACGGTCTATTCTTCGCGGTTTCAGGGATTGGGCTCTCGTCTTGTCCAATCTCTGTCGCTGGGCGTCGTGACGACGTTCGCGGTCATGCTCGTCACACAGAGTCCGTTCACTCCCATCGAGGTCGCCCGATCCGGTGTGCCAGACAACTATGTCCCGCCGGATGGGAGTGGACTGAACCCGCTTCTCATCGACCCATGGATGGCAATTCATCCACCAATCACTTTTGCCTCGTACGCCTTGCTTGTCGTCCCGTTTGCACTCGGTGTCACGCACTTCGTCGCGCTGTTCCGTGGACAAGACAGCGTCTTCAGAGAGTGGCTGCCAAGCATGATTCTCTGGCTCCGTGTATCGTGGTTGCTGCTGACCGCGGCAATTCTGTTCGGCGCAATCTGGGCCTACGGCGTGCTTGGCTGGGGGGGATTCTGGTCGTGGGACCCGGTTGAGACTGCAGTCCTGATTCCGTGGCTGTGGCTCACGGCAACGCTGCATGCCGCGAACCGCTACAGCAAAACTGGCGAGTACAAGCTGTTCGCACCGGCAGCAGCCGCGATTATCTTCCCGCTGATTATCTTTGCGACGACGGTCGTTCGGAGCGGTGTGTTCCGGAGCGTCCACTCATTCGCTGCGGGCGGTATCGGCGCTGGTGTGCTGTTCTTGCTCGTTGTGACCGGCATTCTCGCCGTTGGCCTGCCGCTTGCATACTGGCTGCTCAACGGCGGTGACGAGAGCAGCACGGACCGTGACTGGCTCAGTCACGGTCCGATTTTCCATGCAGTCGTCCTCTCGTTTGCCGTCCTCGCCTTTATCTCCGTCTGGGGACTGCTGTTCCCGGTCGTCAGAAGTACAATCACAGGCGTCGAGGTGAGCGTAGGACAGGACCACTATAACCTCTGGAGCTATCCCGTCGTCGTGGCGATGCTCATTGTCGGTGGGCTGTACGCCTTACTGGATATGCGAAAGCGCCGACTCGCAATTGGCGCAACGGTAGCCGTCACGGTTGCCACGCTTATTGCGGCGTTCATTGCCCCCTCCGGAAACTGGTATCTGAGCGACCCGGCGGCCCATGACCCGATTGTCTACCGCGTTGTCGGAAATATGAGCGTCCTCTCTATCGTCCCGCCTGCGCTGTTTTTCGCCGGCACATGGACGGCGCGGTTTGTCTCACGGGCCAAAGGCGTTCCCTCACGCTCGTTCCAGATGCGAGAAGCAGGTATTCTCCTGATTCACGTCGGCGCAGCGGTGATGATAATCGCTATCTCGTTTATTTATCTGTTTGCCGCCTCGTCGTCCGTCGTCGTCGTCGGCCTCGAAGATGTCGGGAATCCGGATACCATCGTCGAGGAATCGGATGATGGACAGTACACCGTCGAAGTAACAGGATACGACTCAGACACAACACCGGGCGTCGAAGAGGCAGCGCTGACGCCGGAGGAAGTTCTCACTGCCTATGAGGATACGCCACTTGTGAGGGGTGAGGTAACGGCTATTGACCAGATAGAGGGGACAACTGTCGCTCAGCTTGATGGCTCCGATATCTGGCTGGCTGGCAGCCCTAACAGCGTCTCCTTTGAAGAAGGTGAGGAGGTTATTGCCCGCGGCACGCTGTTCGAATTCGATTCGGAAGCCGACGGTGAGGCTGAAGCATACGTCTACACTGATGAAGAGAACCTCGGCACAGTGTCAGACCCGCCAAGCGACGTACACACCCCGCGCGTAATTGACCACCAGATGGATATTACGGTCTACGAAGGCGATGAGAAAGTGACCTCCGGGACAATCGCTGCGCAGGACCACACCGATAACGAAATGAACACCAACGACCCGCTCATCCAGCGCGGGCTAACCGGTGATACCTACGTCGTCGCAACGGAAATTGACGAAATCGGAGCGGGCCTCACAATTACCGAGTATCCGCTGGCGAACCAGATTTGGTTCGGTGTCATCATGGGAATGGTCGGAATGGTGTTGTTGCTCGTCGGTGACCGACGGCGCAACGCCAACTAAGATGATGGATTGAGACCGCCCGCTATTCTTCGACCACGTACTCAAAGGTCATCCACCCAACAATGAGCACCAGCAGGTCATAGACCAACAAAATCTGCAACCACTCGAACGCGTTTGCGGTGGCGATGTCAACCTGTGTGAGTGCAGTCCCGGAGAGGATGACAGGGATGACCAGCGGGATGAGTAACACCGGTAGCAACGACTCTTGCAGCGGGGAATGAAGCATGAGCATCGAGAGGAGGACACCGACCGCGCTAAACCCGATTGCCACGAGCGGAACCACAAGCGCAAGCAAGAGCAGTGAATCGGCTTCGAAGGCATAACCGAGGAATATCCCGACAAAAAACAGCGAGAGAAGGCTGATGAACCCGATGAGTATGGCTGCGCTGATGACTTTACCGAGATAGATGGCTGAACGGTCAACGGGCGCAAGCAACAGTCCCTCGATGGCTTCGTTCTGGCCCTCCAGGGCAACGGCGTGGCTCAACCCAACTGCACCGCCGAAAACCACGGCCAACCAGAGGGCACCACGAGCGAGGATATCTCGGTCTTCGACGCGTTCGCCGAACACAAACGAGAAGACGACGATAATGAGAAATGCAAAGACGAACGCGGCGTTTATCGTCTGCTTGCTTCGGGTTTCAACGATGAGGTCCTTGCGAGCAATCTCATAGATCGTTCGAAAGTAACGCCCGCGCATCACTCTCCCCCACCATCAACCGTCGTCGGCGTTGTTCCCGTCGGTGAGACACCGGGCGTTGTCTGTCCATCGCCCAATCGACAGTGTTTGTCATAGCGCTCGATAAGCTCGGTCACGTCGTCGAACTCGGTCGTTTCTGCCTGTTCGACGAGTTGTCCTCGGTAAAGAAAGAGTACATAGTCGGCAAGATGATAGCCGCGTTCGAGGTCATGGGTCGTCGCAATCACTGTTTTGTCCTCAAGCGTCGCAAGGACCTCGGTAATTCGCTGGAGCGAAGCCTGGTCAAGCCCCGAGTAGGGCTCATCAAAAAGCAACAGGTCAGGGTCATGCAACAGCGCGCGGGCGAGCGAGACGCGTTTTTGCATCCCGTGAGAGAACCCGTCTACTCGGTCGCTGCCGCGCGTGGCCAAGCCGACGGTTTGGAGGAGCTGTTCACCACGTGATTCTGGGACACCGTGTAACCGTGCGTGGAGTTTGAGGTTCTCGCGCGCAGTCAACTCGTCGTACAACATGGTGTCGTGACCAACGACGCCAATTCGTGAGCGCGCGTCAGCGTTGCCGATAACTGGCTCGCCGTCGAGCAGGATATCGCCCTCGGTTGGGCGAGAAAGCGACGCTAACATCCGGATAAGCGTCGTTTTCCCGGCCCCATTTGCGCCGACGATGACCGCCGAGTCCCCGGCATCCAGTTCGAACGAAACGGATGAAACGCCAACGTGGGGGCCGAACTGCTTTGTGACAGCCGAGACAGTAAGCAACGACATTACGTGAGCGTTTGAGAACGGGCAAGTTAAACGTTCTACTTCCCTACCGACGGGCAATGGATATTCCAGGCCTGTCCGTCGTTTTTCTGGCCGGGATTGCGACGATTTTAACGCCATGTTGTCTGCCGTTGTTGCCGCCACTGCTTGCTGGGAGTGTGGGCCATCGGTTGCGGCCGCTTGCTATCGTGACGGGGAGCCTGACTTCCTTTACGGCGCTTGGGCTGCTCGTTGGGACGCTCACTGCATTTTCGCCCGACGCCCTCCGTACGCCGGCGTTTCTCGTCATTATCGCGTTCGGCGCAATCATGGTCGATGAGGACCTCCACCGGCTCTACTCGACGTACTCCTCGAAGCTCGCCGGGCGCGCGACGGTGCGGGTGACCGCCTTGGATGAGCAGCGTCACCCACTCCTTTCAGCGTTCGTTCTCGGGCTTGCCCTTGGCCTCATCTGGCTGCCGTGTGTCGGGCCAGTCCTTGGCGCGGTCCTGGCCTATGCTGCGGCTGGCGGTGGGACGGCGGACAGTGGGCTGTTGCTGTTTACCTACGGCGTTGGGTTTGCCATGCCACTGCTTGGCGTTGCCTACGGCGCAAAGGTGGCTGGAAAGCCGTTACAAGAACGCGTGACAGCACTCAATCGGCCGGATGTCATTCGGCGAGTTATCGGCATTGTCCTGTTGCTTAGCGGGGTTGCGTTGCTCTTTGATTTGGACCGCCTGATGCTGTCGTTACTTTAAGCGACACACGGGAGAACTATACCGTGGTGAACTCAGAAACTGTGCCATCATCGTCGAAGGTGTACACCTGCAACGGGTCGCCAGGCTCACCCATCCCTGGCGAGTCAGCAGGCATGCCTGGAATAGCAATACCTGCAACAGAGAGTTCCTCTTCGAACAACTGCTCGATAGCTTCGAGTGGGACATGTCCCTCTACGAGAAACTCATCAACAACTAACGTGTGACAGCTTCGGATATCATCGGGGACACCGAGTTCCGTCTTTTTTTCCGGCAAGTCTGCAGTCCGCTCGACGGTGACATCAAAATCGTGCAGCGCGAGGTAGGCCACATAGTCCTCACAGCAGCCACAACTTGGGTCATGATACTGTGTAATGGATGAAACGGGAAGTGAGCCATCCCACGACCACGTTTCAATCGGCGTATCGGCATCCGGAACATCATCTTCGGTTTCAGGTACCGATTCATCGTCGCCGCCGAGACAACCAGCCATCCCGACAGCGAGCGCTCCCGAACCAAGACAGAACTGCCGGCGAGTTGGCCTCATGATGGTTACAGTTCGAAGTACGCACTCAAATACCGCTCGCCAGTTCTAACGGAATGGGAACAACGAGACAATCAGAACGATTCTTACGTTGTGAAGACAGGCGAAGCCTTGATACGTTCAAATCTGATACGTATCGATAATGGAACGCCGAACCAAGCTCCTGTTTGGTAGCGTCTTCGTCGTGGTTCTCTTAGCTGTTCTTGCGACGACGACGATGGGCTCTTCAGCAGAGTTTGTCACCCCGGAAGACCTCGAAGGCGACAGCCAATACGAAGGAGAGGTCGTCCAGCTCGAGGGGATTGTCGTTGATTTGGACGATGAGGACGGTATCGAATTCGACGTCACTGACGGAAACTACACGGTTGCCGTCGCCTACGATGGGGAGAAACCTGAGACGTTATCCGAAGGCCGGGAAGCCGTTGCTGAAGGCCACTTCAACGGTGACGCGGTCACTGCTGAGGACCTGACCATCCGTGCGCATGAAGGAGAAGACGGCCACCCTGGAGATGATGAAGATGGCCCAGCGTACGATGACGACTATGACTATGATGGTGACGAATACGACTACGATGAGGACTACGGAGACGAGACGAACAACGAGAGCGCCTAAGACAGCGTATTACGGTGGCGCGTGAACCGAGCGACCCGGCGAGATAATTAAGAGAGATGAAACGAGCATTCCTCACTAACGTAATTGCTGTACTTGCCATCGGCGTCTCGACAGTTGCAACGTCGTTTGCGCTGTTTGCAACCTCCGAACGGTTTCTTGTATCATCGTTCAACTTTGTTGCACTGGAAATTCTGCCGAGTGAGTTCGTCTCGACGGTGATTCAGGAGTTCGGTAACGACGCTCTCTGGCTGAGCATGGTCTTTACGGGGTTTGTGCTCTCGGTACTGCTCGGTGCTATCGGACTCGGGAGTTACCGATTGGTCGGGCGTGTACTCTCGGTGTATGAACGCGAAGTAGGTGTCGCTGTTGCGACTGTGTTGTTGTTCGTTGTTGCCGCGGTTGTCGTCGGCGATATCGTCTCAGCAATTGCCCCCGCGCTCGTCGGAGGGCTTGCTGTGCTGGTCGTCGAAGACCTCCCCGGAATCACCGAGGAACCACTGGACGCCGAGCGTCGGACGACAGTCCAAGTGCTCGGTGGGATTGCGGCATTCAATATTCTCGCACACGTTGTCGGCTTCATCCGACGTGAACAGACACAGGCAACTGAGCAAGCCCTGCAAGCCGGAGCAGTCCGTCGGGAAGCGGAGTCACTGGTCAACGACGCCAACGAAAAATCACTTGCAGCGGAGAATCTGAAGCCGCTTATCTCCGAGATTGGCGTCTTCTATACAGTCGATATCAATCCGGAGCCGCCACAGCTCAATGCGAACGAGTGGACACTCTCGGTGACGGGAGCAGTCGACGAAGAAGCGAGTTTCGACTACAACGATATCCAAGGTCAGGAAATTGTCCACGAGCACAAAGCAATCAGGTGTCTGAGCGACGATATTGACGGCGACCTGCTCGACAACGCAGTCTGGACCGGCTGTCGAGTTGGCGACCTATTGGATGATGTCGAACTGCAAGGCGATTATGCGATGATGTACGGTGCAGATGAGTACTACTACTCGATTGCAGTCGACGAACTCAAAGACTGCACCCTTGCGTTCGGAATGAATGGGTTCGAACTGCCACCAGAGCATGGCTATCCCGCTCGGTTGCTCGTTCCAAATCGCTGGGGCAAGCTGCATATGAAGTGGCTCGTTGAGATTGAAATTATCGACGCCGAGGATGGAGGCTACTGGGAGGACCGCGGCTGGGACGGGATGGGCGAGGTCAACGCGGTGACAAAGCTTGACCAGATTAACCGACTTGGAGGCGGGACAATTCAGGTTGTTGGACACGCGTATGCCGGTTCCCGTGGCGTTGATACCGTCGAAGTGTCGCTCGATGGTGGTGACTCGTGGGAAGATGCGATGCTCAGCGAGCAGTTGCCCGACCCCGATACCCTCCGCCAGTGGGTCTATGAGATTCAGCCTGACGAACACGACGAGAGTTCCTTCGAGTTCCGCGCCCGGCTTGTCGATGGCGAAGGAACGACACAGACCGAAGAGCAATCCGGCCCGCATCCTGATGGTGCAACTGGCTGGATAGAGCGTTCAATTTCGGCGAATTAGCGTCGCTTACTCCACCGTCTGAAAGAACAACAAAGTCGACACCCTCCCCCTCTTCGACGGTATCAATCCGCTCTGGCGGAAGTTCTGCCTCAGAGCCAGTGAGCTAGCTCGCGCTACCATCAGTCCGTCGTCGCCTGTTCATGCGTGTGGTGATAAAACCGAATGTGAGCCGTATTATCCACTGTATGCGGCTCGAAGCAGACCCGCCGGTACCGGTCATTTGACTGGAGGCCGACCATCAATCCTGAGGCGTGCTCAGTCACGGAATCGTACGGTGCCTCACAGACCGGACAAACAGCGGGTTGATTTGATGGGATAAACGGCATGGGACATCGTGAACGAAGCTGAAAGCGCGAAGACGGCTAACAGCTACTCGGTTGTCTAGGCATCAGTTCCACAAAAACAAATAGATACCCTCGCTTGTGTGGACCAAACTCCACGGTTCAAACCCGCGTGGCTTTCGCTGCTCACTATGGTTCGCAGCAAAAAGCCAGGGGCCGCATATTGAACCACCAGAACTTCGTTCCCTCGTTCTGTCATTCAAATCCGGCCTATCGGCTTTTCGTCCTCGTTATACTCAGACAGAAAAGCCAGGGGCCGCATATTGAACCAGAGGAAGACTCACTGCGTTCGTCTTCCAGGGTTCAAACCGGCGTACCTTTCGCTCCTCACTTTTGTTCGTCGCAGAAAGCCAGGGGCCGGATTTGAACCGGCGGGGGTTCCGCTCTGCAGGCGGATGCGTTGGGCCGGACTCTGCCACCCTGGCGCATTCGAATTTACTTGATTTTGACGCTTAAGCATAGCGATATGCAGCGGCCGACTACTCAGCAAGCTGCGCGCCGACGATGTCGTCGGCTTTTTCGATAAATTCCTGCTCCCGTCCAGCCGGAATTGTCGCTCCTGCCGCCACGTCGTGACCACCGCCATCGCCGCCGAGCGCCCGTGAAGCCTCGCCAACGACGACCGACAGGTCAAGCCCGCTGCCCACTAACCGGCCAGTCCCACGTGCGGAGACCTTGGTCTCCTCGTCGTTTTTCCGAGCGAACGCAACGATTGGTCTGTCCGGATCAACACCCTCCACGCCGAGTGCCATCCCCGCGACGATGCCGACGATGGTTTCTCGAATCTCCTCGCCCGCATCGAACCACTGGATATACTCGCCGCGTTCGACGCCACGTGATTTGACCTGTTGCAACCCCTCAGAGAGATTCCGTCGATGATTGTCAAGCAGTCGGCGGGCCCGCTCAAGCGCCTCGTTACGGTCACCGAGACAGACCGCCAAGCCGACATCCGCACGCTCATATCGAGCGGTTGCGTTGAGCAGCGTCGAGAACTCGCTGGCATCGCGGAGTTCCGTCCCCTCTTGTTCGGCCGCAAGCGTGTAGGTCGTTCCGACAAGTTGCTGTGCTTTGTCCGCCGGAACACCTTTTCTGAGCGCGTGCTGGAGGAGTTCGCTAACAAGGACCTGCTTTTCATCATCAGAGAGGTCGACCCACCGCCGCCACCCTGAGTCACTCGTGAAGTCGACCGACAAGCCATCGAGAAACGAAATCGCGCCGTTCTGGTCATTTGAGATGCCGGGGATTCGGACCTCGCTTGCATATTCGAGCAGTTTTGGAAGCGGGCGGGTTTGTTTGCCATAGAAAGTGATATCCGTCGTTTCGTTCACAACGCCCGCCTCCACACCCTCCTCGACGATGCCGCGGTTTGCGCCGGTCAGTTCGCCCTGTGTAGTCTGCATGTCGCCGACTGCGCCGACGACGGCAAGCGCTGCCAAGTCTCGGTTGTCAGCATCGATTTCGTCCGTCGCTGTGATGCCAGCGGCCGTTGCCTCGGTCCTGCTGTCTGCAACCTCTGCGAGCGCACGCGCGAGCACGTAACTCGCACCAGCCCCGGACAACTCGGATGCACCGTCGATACCAAAGAGGAGCGGGTTCAGGTGGAATTCGGTCTCTGCATCCGCCGGTTGGTGGTGGTCCGCGATAACAGGCGTAAAGTCGCCTGCCCGTTCGTGCTCGGCGATAACGTCGAGTTGACCGCTTCCAAAGTCAGTGAATAAAACCGTCTCATACTCGCAGGCAGCAATCGAAGCGATTTCCGTCGCGTCGAGTTGCTTTTTGAAGACGACCTCGTGTGGGATAGCCGCACGGGCGAGCGCCGTCGAGGCAATGGCGGCGCTGGTCAGCCCGTCGGCGTCGATATGCGAAGCAAGCAAGACTGAATCCGCCGCACAGAGCCGGCGAGCGCAGGCATCCGCCCGGTCAGTGAGGTCGGGTACTGGTCCCATCGGAAGGGAGTTGGTTCGCCTTCGGGCTTAAGATTGCGGTCGCGAGTCGACCACGAGAACAAGAAGAGAAAACAGAAATCCGACGCTCAGGAGAGTTCGGCAATCACTGCGTTTGCCAACTGCTCGAAGTCGGCATCCTCGGGAACCACATCTACATCGATACCGAACGCTTCAGCCGTTGCTTTGGTCGGCGCACCAATGACACCGACGACAGCCTCGTCAAGCCCCGAGAGCGCATCGGCTCGAATCCCACGCTCGTCCGCAGCCTCAATGAAGTGTTCGACCGTGAGCGAGGAGCTAAAGAGTACGCCATCAAGTCGCCCGGCGGCCGCCCGCTCCGTTGAGATACCGGAGCCATCCGGTCGAACAAGCCGGTAGAGAATTGTTTCGTGAATGTATGCACCGGCCGCCTCCAGCCCATCGAGCAACACCGGTGAGCCGTGGCTACTCCGGGCAATCTCGACGCGAGCGCCATCCACTTCGTCGGCAAGGCGTTCGACAAGACCGCTAGAGGTGTAGGTTTCGGGAACGATGTCGACCTCGTAGCCGGCTTCGGTGAGTAATGCAGCCGTCGTCTCACCGATTGCACAGACCGTGCCACCAAGCTCGGCGGAATCAGCCAAGAGGTCAACACCGGTCTTGCTCGTTAATACAGTGTAATCAGCATCGGTGCGTGGTTGGGTACCAGTTGCTTGGATTTCGAGCATCGGGTCAGATAATGGCGTCCCGCCAAGCGATTCAATCAGGCGTGTCGCCTCGACAGCCCGTTTATCATCGGGTCGAAAGAAGGCAATCGTTGGAGTTGTACTCATTGCTAGTATGTGATTTCTCAACCACTACTCACGTTTCGGTTCGTCCGGCTCTTCCCGGCGAGCCTGTTCGATGAGGTCTGCCGCACCGCGTTCGGCGAGGTCGTGAGCGAATTCTGCTGCGGCGTCGGCGTGAGACGCCACAGGGAGGTCCCGTGAGTCACGCACTTCTTCGGACCCATCACGCGAGAGGACACGAACGGTCGTTGCGACAACATCACCCTGGACGCTGGCGTGAATACCAACCGGGGCAACACAGCCGCCGCCAAGTTCCGCGAGAATCGTCCGTTCAGTCGTGATTTCGACGCGCGTCGGCGGATGGTTGAGTCTGCTGTGAATCAACTCGGCCGTTTCGCCATCAAGCGCGGTAACAGCAATTGCACCCTGTGCTGCGGCCGGGACGAACGAGTATGGCGGAAGGCGCTGGAAGTTGACCGCCGAGAGCAATCCGCTTCGTGCAAGGCCGGCCTCGGCCAGACAGATGGCATCGTATTCGGTCTCGACCTCACGTTCAAGGGCCGCCTGTTCGTGCTCGGTCAGGCTCTCGAACCACTCCTCTGGCGAGCGCTCGAACGATTCATCCGGCGTGTCCTCGGAGCTTCCTTCTCGGTCGGCCTCAACTCGTCTATCGCGTTCGCGCTGGATGGACGGTGCAAGCAGTTTCTCGATACGTGTATCGACGTTTCCACGAAGGCCCTCGATGGTCAGGTCAGGCCGCTCGGCCTGCAGTTGTGCCCCTCGGCGGAGACTCGACGTTCCAACGACTGCACCCTCAGGAAGCTCCTCAAGGGATTTTCCGTCAGGCGTGACAAGCACGTCACCGGCGGGGGCGCGTTCAGGCACGCCTGCAATGACCAACTCCTCGGGCTGTTCGGTCGGCATGTCCTTCATCGAGTGGACCGAGCCATCAAGCTCGCCAGCAAGGACTTGTTCATCAAGGCTCCTCACAAAGGCACCTGTCGTGCCGAGTCGATGGATGAGTTCGTCGCGTATCTCATCCCCAGTCGTGTTTACCTCGACAAGCTCGACCGAGAGTCGGCGTGTTTGCAGGCGGTCTTTGACCATTCGTGCCTGCGTCAACGCCAGGTCAGACCCCCGCGTCGCCAGTCGAAGTGTCCGGTCGCGTGTACTCATTGTTCCTCACTCCTCGGCCAGCGGTGAAAAGCACACGCTTCTTGAATCGGGTCATCGAATCAGAGAGCGAGTGGTCAGCGGTACAGACCGTGGGTTTCAGTGGGCTGTGAAACAGCCGAACCCGCGAGTACACCTTCGATGGCAGCGCACGCCTCTTCGAGCGGGTCGTGTGTCAGGATATATGTCGCCAGCGCGAACTCCGTCTCGCTCGCGCGCGTGAGTTCGAGTGCATCACACCGGGAAATCTCACCGCAAATCCAATCGTCGAGAATATCCCGCGCAATCGGGCCAAGCGGAAAGACGGACTCACCGAGCAGATGGAGCGTTTTGGCGGCTGTCACTGGTGCAACGCCAGCCGCTCGGCCGGAAGCACCGACAGAGCCCCCAGCAGTGTAGCGTTCAAGAACCGTCGCGGCTTCCGAGGCAGTGCATGGCAACTCCGAGTCGAACGGCTCCAATCGCTCGGTCAGTGATGCATCCGTCGTGTCAACCGTGGCAACTCCACGCTCATCTTGGTGGTCGGTGAGTTCAATCCCCGCCGCAATATCCGATAACCCCATTACTCGCCTCTGACCCCGCATCAGGTATAAACGTTTGTCATCGAAACCGACTGTTCAGCTGAAACGAGCGTGTCCGGACACTACCCACCTACCGGTAACCGGTAGGTGTCATTTCGAGGTGTATGCAACACTTGCCGCATTCCGCTTCGACTTAAATACCCAATCGGAGACAAGGTCGACGTGATGATAGCAACGACAGCACACGCCTGTCCCGAATGCCAGGGTCGTCTGCAAGCCGACAACTGCGAGACTATCTGCACCCAGTGCGGACTGGTCGTCGACGAACACGCTATCGACCCCGGACCGGAATGGCGCTCGTTCGACGATGACGATACGAATCCTGAACGAACCGGCGCACCCCTGACGCGGGCGCGACACGACCGCGGCCTCTCGACCGAAATTGGTCACTCAACGCGCCTCAAGGGGCGAAAACGCCGACAAATGGCCCGCTTGCGTCGCCAGCACAAACGCTCACAGATTCGCAGCAAAGCAGAGCGTAACCGAGTGTACGCCTTCACCGAAATCCGCCGGCTAGTGAGTGCACTGGACCTGCCCGAACACATCCGCGACCGCTCGTGTGTCCTCTTTGAATCCGCACAGAACGAACAACTGCTCCAGGGCCGGTCGCTCGAAGGGTTCGCCGCAGCAGCAGTCTATGCGACCTGTCGGACTGATTCGGTCTCTCGAACAGTGACTGAAATTGTCGATGCGGCGAAAGCAACGCGAGCGGAGTTGGATGCCGCCTATGATGCGATGAACCGTGAACTCGGGTTGCCAACCGGTCCTATCGACCCTCGTGAGTATCTCGCCCGGTTTGCGAGCAAACTCGACGTGCCCCAGTCTATCGAGCGGGCTGCCCGCGAACTGGTTGCCGAGAGTCGTGAAGACGGCCATGACGTTGGCCGCAACCCCGGCGGCGTCGCCGCGGGATGTTTGTATGCTGCTGCACAGCGTGAAGGGTATCACCTGACCCAACAGGATGCCGCACGCGTTGCAGACGTTGCACCCGTGACTATCCGAACGACGTATCACGCCCTCTCAGACGCGTAATCGGTGGTTTTTCTGTTCTTGGAAAAGTCCCTACTGCGCCCCTCCTCACGTATGTATAAATCATATGTTGCGATATCAAATCGAGTTAGCGGAGCAAGGCGTGAGAGACAGAGTACTCATCCAAAACAGCAGATAGAGCGCCTCTCGGTCACGTTCTGGTTCAGCGCTGCTGAGCGAGCGATTCCTCGGGGAAGCCAACACGTCTGCGGGCATCACACCGTTCGTCGGCTGAGAGCCGGTATTTCGGGAGTTCAGCCGAGAGTGGCCCCAACTGAGCACGGCGCTTTTGATGTGTTTCAAGAAAGGTCGCAATCTGCTCCGCAGCGTATTCTTTTAGTTCCCCACTCAACAGCGAACCCGTTCGATATTCCTGTGCAAGGTGCTCAACCTGTTCATCCGATTGCTCGAAAAAATAAAACAACAACTGGTAGGCAACGTCGATATCCGGGTTACCCCCGTGTGTTCGGTGGGCGTCGATACTGCGTTTCCCGCCGGAGTAAGCGTGAGCCTGAATTTTCTCGAAAACAGTCTCTCGGTCATCACCGAGCTGAATACTGGGCGTGTCATCGGAGGAACTCATCTTGCCTGGCCCATCGAGACTCGGGAGGAACTTCGAAAGCAATGCACCCGGTTTATCTACAGCATACCGTTGCTTTGCGGCGATATCGCGACAGATACGGACATGTGGGTCCTGGTCGACGGCAATCGGGACCAGTGTTGGGTGTCGACCAATAACGAGTTGTGGTAAGAGCAGGTGTGCGGCCTGCACCGCCGGGTAAAATGAGCGCCCAACGTTCTCGGATTTGCCATACGTGGCATCGACCGTCGATGGTGTGAGTTCTTTCGAGAGCGTGGCTGCAAGCGGATATATCACGTCAGCATCCGCCGAATCGATGATAAGTCGTGTTCTGTCGGGATCAAAGCCGACTGTGAGAATATCCCGAATATTTGCCCGCGTGTATGCGCTGATTTCCGCCAGCGTTCGGTCTTTCACGAGGTATTTTTCGTCATCCGAGAGGGGGATATAGACGAGCGCACCGGTCTGGTCCTGCAGATATTTGGCGAAATAGAACGGGAAGATGTGCCCAATATGCATCGGGCCGGATGGGCCACGCCCGGTGACAATGGAGTGTGTCTCGCCCGCGCGTGCAGCAGCGAGAAACGCGTCCACATCCCGCTGTGCGTAGAAGATGTCACGGCGGATGAGTGGGTGGTCAGGAAACTGTGCCTTCTGTTCGGGGGTGAGACGGTCGGCCCCGAACTGGTCCAAGAGACGGTCGTACTCGACATTCCCTTCGACGGTATACGGTGTGACAGTGAAGTTGTTGTCTGCTGGCATAGTTGTGTATCATGTGGGTGTACTCGGAGTGCGGAACAACCAAGAAAGCGAGTGAGCACCGCAGCCGAGTCCGCCGAGTGAGGCCCAGCGGCGTTAGCGTGCGATACTGTCCACTTCCCGAGAGAGATGCCAGCGCCAGCAGACGTGGGAAGTGGACTCCATGGTCAGTACCATGTCATTGTCGGTGTTAACGGTTCTGCTTCAGTGAAAGCGAGACGTGATTCACCTTGACCAGAACAATTCTATATAGCAGTATAAGATTTATCGGCGGGCTAAATACCGTCCGTTCCAGTGAGCACCTGCTTCAGCAATCTGCCTTCAGCACGCCTGAGCGTTGTACTCGCGGAGGATTTGTCGATATCAAGTGTCTCAGCAACAGCAGCAAGCGAAGACTCACGAGGAATTTCAAAATAGCCCATTCGAAATGCAGTTTCGAGAACCTCACGCTGTCGTGTTGTGAAAATATCCGTGGAATCCGTCGTTGTGAGAAGGGATTGCAGTTCGTGGGGAATATTCTCCCTCCTAGACTGGGCAGAAGCGATTGAGTAATCACGCACTCTGGAGTTGCGAGTGTGGTAACAAAGTTACATCCGCCAGTGTCGACCGCCTCTCGTAGCCCCAATGAACTCAAACAGGTCGGTATCACTGGTCGTATATTTGCCGAGCGACCAATTCTCGCACTGTTCGAGCACTTGATACTCGACAATCACCGGGCGGTTCCTGATTCTATTCAACGTTGGAGCAAGGTCAGGACTTCCCCCAAGTTCGACAGCTGCCTCGCCTGTATGCTGGGGCGCAGCCGTCGACGTGCCGTTGATTTGGTTTGCAGCGAGACGATATGCCCAGTAACCGGCTGAGCGCACGGAATTTGACACGTTCAGCCAGAAGAAGAACTGACAGGCAAGGAGGCCAATAAATGAAATACTGCGATATCAAATGAGTGGTCCGTCGCTGTTTGACTCTTCCACAGACGCGATTCGTGGGGAGAAGTTTGTCACCAGTCACACTGCCATTTAGCAACCGTTACCTTATTGCACCGATGCAGGCGGAGTCTCGGACTGTTCTGACTCTGTTGTATTGTCTTCTGTGTCAGCGGCGGCAACGGATTCCTGACCAGAGACGAACTGCTTCGTTCGCTCGTCGCGTGGATTCTCGAAGAACGATTGGACATCGTTGGCTTCGACGAGTTCGCCCAGATAGAGAAAGACGACATCATCTGCAAGCCGTTGGGCCTGGCTCATGCTGTGTGTGACCATAATAATCGTATACTCCTCTTTGAGCGCTGCAAGGGTTTGTTCGACTCGCTCAGCGGAGATGGGGTCAAGCGCTGAGGTGACCTCGTCACAAAGGAGAACCATTGGTTCGACGGCGAGTGAGCGTGCAAGGCTCAAACGCTGAATTTGGCCCGTCGAAAGTTCTGCACCGGGTTCATCGAGCCGGTCTTTTACCTCATCCCAGAGATTTACCTTCCGCAGGTAGGTTTCGACGCGTTCGTCGAGTTCCGCTTTCGAATAGTTTCCGTGGATTTTCAGCCCATAGGCCACGTTGTTGTAAATCGACAGCGGCAACGCTGTCGGCGTTTGTGGAACGTAGCCAACGTGGCGACGAATCTCAGGCAGTGGCTCATCCGTGTTGTAGACCCGCTCATCACCGAAATATACCTCGCCGGAAATCTCGGTATTTGACTGAATCTCGTGGAGTCGGTTCAACGACTTCAACAGCGTCGACTTACCACAGCCAGATGGGCCGATAATAGCCGTCAGCTTATTTTCCGTAAACTCGATGCTAACGCCATCGAGGGCAGTCACTTCTCTCTTTCCGGTGTACGTTACCGTCAGGTTTTCAGTTCGGATTGCAGTGTGTGTGGTCATGAGTGTCGTCCTCCTGGCACGTACCGGGCGTAGCGCCCAGCAAGTACTCTGGAAATAATGATGAGCGTCAGTACGGCGACAATGAGCACGAACGATGCCGCATACGCCTGGGCGTGAAGCTCAGGGTTCTGTGCCCGCGCATTGTCGAAGATGAGGATAGGAAGCGTCGTTGAGCCCTCAAAAAGCCCACCGGGCATGTTGTTGCTTCGGCCGGCCGTGAACAACACAGTTGCCGCATCGCCAATCCCGCGAGCAAAGCCCATGATGATGCCGGCGACGACGCCCGGTAGCGCCGACCGAACCGTAATCTGGGCCGTTTCGAATCGCGTCGCACCGAGTCCGTAGCTGGCCTCTTTGGCCGTATCGGCCACGGACTGCAACGCCTCGTCGGTGTACCGAGTCATAATGGGATATTGGAAAATGGCGATGGCGATGATACCGAAAAATAGGCTTGTCCGGGAGCCAACAGCGATGATGACGGTCAGGACAAACACCCCGTAGACGATGGGTGGCGTCGCCCAGAGCACGTTCAAAAACATGTTGACGCCGTCGGAAAAGCGCTCGCTTGAGTAATCACTCTGGAGGTAGACGGCCGTCGAAAGCGCGAGTATCATCGAGATGACCGTCGCCGGGACGACGATGAAAATGCTCCCCAGAATGGCATGAAGGAAGCCGCCATCCGCCTCAAGCGTGTATCTCGCTCCTGGTGGCGTGATTGCGACCGAGGGGTCTGTCAACAGCACATAGCCACCTCGCACAATTGTCACGCCGACAACCAGAATCATGACGCTGATGATGACGCCGGTTGCGCCGCGGGCAAGCAGGCCAAACAGCCGCTGTTTTGCGTATCGGTCCATCAGTACTGCCACCTCCGTTTGAGTCGGCGACGGGCAAGCATCGCCGCGAAGTTGAACAGCCAGACGATAATCACGAGCATCAGCCCAGCAAAGATTAACGCTGACTGGGTGGTCGGCATCGACATCAGCTCACCAAAGTCGTTCACAATCAGGGTTGGGAGCGTCTGGCCCGTCGAAAACAGGGAATCTGGAATATGTGTTTGTCCGCCGATGAGCATCGCCGGAACGATGGTTGCCCCAAAAACGCGACCGAACCCGAGTAACACTGCCGAGAAGATACCCGGCCCAGCAGCACGGAGGAGCACCGACTGAATCGTTTCCCACTTGGTCGCACCAACGCCGAGTGAGGTCTCCCGAAGTTCATCAGGAAGCGCCTCCAGCGATTCGACGGTGAGCGAAATCATAAACGGGGTGATGACGATCGCCAGAACGAGACTAACCGTCAAAATGCCCGTTCCGGTTGCGTTCGAACCGACCGCTGGAGCCAGATAGTTGCCGACGAACGGCACGACGACCATCAGGGCAACGAGTCCGAAGATAACGCTTGGAATCGCGGCAAGGACATCAATAAATGACGAAACAAGCGTCTTTGTGCGGCCCTCAGCATACTCAGCAATGTAAATTGCGGTCAAGATGGCAAGCGGTGTCCCCATCAACATTGTCAAGATAGTAACATAAATCGTGCCGACGATTGCTGCAAGGAAGCCGAACTCGTTCTGTGCGGGGTCCCAGTTCGAGGAGGTGACCAGTTGCGCTAACGAGAACTCAGAGAGCAAGGGAAGGCTCTGATAGAGCAGCGTCAAGACGATGCAGACGAACAGGGCAATGGCGAAGTAGCCGCCAGCGGTAAACCAGTAGCTGCTGAGGCGCTCTCGGCGAAGGCGCTGTGCGCGACGCCCGCCCATTCGACTCTGCTCTCCGGATTCAGTCGCTTCTGTCATCAGTTACGGTCCCGTTTCGAGTTTCTCTTGTGCTTCTTCGAGTCGTTCTTCTTCCAGTGGAACGTAGCCGTTCTCTCGGACATACTCCTGCCCGTCGGAGAGTACCCATTCGACGAAGTCGTACGCCTCACCATCGAACTGGCCGTCGGAGGCCAAAAACATCTCACGGGCTGGCGGGGCCGGATAGTTGCCTTCCTCGACGGCTGCAAGGAACTCATCACGCGTCTCGTAGAAATCTTCGTCCGCAGAGAGGCCCTCACCATCGCCATCAAGGGGAATCGGGCGGATGTCACCTTCGAGTTCGCCACTCGATAGGTCGTAGACGTAGTTGATGTTGTTCAGCGAAATAGCGTTTTCATCTCGGGCAAGCGCATCAGCAACGGCCTGGTCGCCGTCGTAGTTCCCATCGGAGAGGCCCTCAAGTTCGCTCTCGGTGTAGGCGTCATCCTCACCGCCAAGGAAATCACCCCACTGCTCGTAGGCTGCCGAGGAGTCTGAACGGCCGTAGACGACGATTTCTTCGTCAACATCGGAATCAACGACTTCGCCCCACGTTTCGACTTCTCTCGTGAAGATGGCTTCGAGGTCTTCTCTCGTCAGCCCGTGTTCCTGTATCTCGTCGATAACAGGGTTGTCAACGTTGACCGTCCCGACAACCGTGTCGATGAGCATCGGAACGGCAAACAGCCCCTGGTCTATCTCCGACTCATCGGGGTCACGGCCCATCATCGCAATGTCGACTTGGTCGTTGAAAACGTCAGAGACACCGACGCCAGTTCCGCCGCCGGAGACGTCGAATGACCCATCAACTTCGTCGTCAAACATATCCGCCCATACTTCGACCATCGGTAGCGGACCGACGCCGCCGGAGATACGAATCGTCGAACCAGAGTCAGAGGATAAGCAGCCAGCGAGCACAGCAGCTGAACCAATACCAAGTGTGCTGAGCATCGACCGACGCGAAATCTTTC
>PUNZ01000069.1 GCA_003551945.1 Halovenus sp.
ATTCTGAAGACGAAACGCGGTGAACTTGCAAACTTTTCGCGCTTGAACCAACGCCATAAAGTGCGTCTCGTTCACTCTACAGATATGGACTCCGTTCTCGTTACTGGTGCGCTTGGACTGCTTGGTCGCTGGACGGTTGATACCCTTGCCGATGAGTTTGCAGTTATCGGTGTCGACCGCCATGAACCGCGTTCACCCTCACGGACAACTGTGACGTACCGCGCCTGTGACGTGACCGAACAGGGCCCGGTCTGGGAACTTATCGACACGTTCAACCCGGATACGATTGTCCACCTTGCGGCGATTCCGGGAGCCGAACATCGCGCCGGGACGGAGACGTTCACCACGAACGTCAACAGCACCTATCACGTCTTTGAGGCTGCAGGTCGTCATGATATTCCGGTCGTCTGGGCCTCGAGCGAAGCGACCTATGGAGTCACCTTCCGCAATGAGTCCCGGCCGCTTCCGCCGCTCCCGATTGATGAATCGTCGCCACAGCGTCCGGAAGATGCGTATGGAACCTCCAAAGTTGTCGGGGAAATGCTTGCTGACCGTGCTGTCCGACGCCATGATATCCCGGTCACTAGCATTCAACCAAGTTGGATTCAGGAGCCTGGAAACTACGAAACGCCACAAATTCGGGCAACCTTCACCCCCGAGAATCCGACCCCTTCTGGTAGCCTTTGGTCGTACATTGATGTACGAGATGTGGCCCGATTGATTCGCAAAGCGGTGACGGCTACCCGTTCCGGACACGAATCGTATCTTGCCGTCGCAGCCGAGAACTATCTTGATTATCCAACGGCTGACGCAATCGAGGCGGCTTGGGGAACGGTCCCGGAGGGAAGTTCGCTCTCCGGTGATGAAGCAGCGTTTTCGACCGCAAAGGCACGGGACCACTTTGGGTGGGTGCCTGAACATACGTGGCGTGAGGCTGAACAGGCCGCTGTTGAGGTGCCACAGCCATGAAGCTGGATGGGCGCGTCGCGCTTGTGACCGGGGCAAGCAGCGGCATCGGTCGTGCAATCGCACTCGCGTTCGCTTCAGAAGGGGCCTCGGTGGTCGTTGCCGACATTCGAGAAGAGTCCCAAAGCGGCGAATCGGAACCGACAGTCGAAGCCATCACCGCAGCAGGTGGGACCGCGATATTTCAGCGGACAGATGTCACTGATGACGCCGCTGTTGAGGCTGCTGTTTCGACCGCAGTCGACTCATTCGGCGGCCTCGATATTCTGGTCAACGCAGCAGGTGTCACCAGCAACAACCCGCTCCATGAGGTCACCGACGAGGAATGGGACCGGGTCTTTGCTGTGAACGTGACTGGGATTCGGCGTTGTATCACGCATGCCATCCCGCATCTTCGTGCAAGCGAGTACGGCCGCATCATCAACATCTCTTCACAGCGTGGCCTTCGGGGCGGTGGCTCACCGGAGAAAGCGACCTACGTTGCCTCGAAAGGTGCAGTGACAAACCTTACTCGGCAGTTGGCGCTTGATTACGGGCCGGAGGGAATCGCTGTCAACGCCATCTGCCCTGGTCCAGTCGAATCCGGGATGACGCCAGTTGAGACCGCGGAACAACGCGAGGAGTTGCTTGACGGAATTTTGACGCCGTTTGTCGGGACGCCAGACGATATCGCACCCGCTGCGGTGTTGCTCGCAAGTGACGATGGCCGGTTTATCCACGGAGAGAATCTCGTTATCGATGGTGGCTATCTCGTCAAATGATATTCTGACAACCAACATCCACTCACATCAGCCTTGGCGCTTCGTCAAACACAAACGCTATTGTTGTTCTCTTGGTAGACCACGAGCGTGAACGAGCGGACATTGGCGTATCTTCGTGGTCGGTTTGGTGACCACTACCGCCGAACGGAGTTTACCCCGCCGCCGGACGCCCACGAACGCGAATGGGGGTATGTTCCGTGGACGACGGGGCCCGGAGAGACGTATATCCGCCATAACGCACTCATTGATTTGGGCGAACTCGGCGAGTTCTTGTCCCGTGAGCGCCCGAAGCACGTCTATTTCTCGGCTGGCCGGTACGATGATCCGAGCGCGAAGACCATGGATAGCAAAGGATGGCGACGCTCAGATTTGATTTTCGACCTTGATGCTGACCACCTTCCGGGAACAACCGCCGATGACAGCTACAAAGAGATGCTCGAAACGTGTAAGGACG
Organism: Halovenus sp.; assembly: GCA_003551945.1. Lineage (GTDB taxonomy): Archaea > Halobacteriota > Halobacteria > Halobacteriales > Haloarculaceae > Halovenus. The sequence goes on from PUNZ01000069.1 coordinate 2,182, forward strand.
CACTCTACAGACTCCTTGATTTCCTTGAAGACGACTTTGCATTCGAGGACCTGACCGTGGTGTTCTCGGGGAGTCGAGGGTATCACGTCCACGTCCGTGATGAGAATATCCAGCAACTCGACCGGGACGCGCGCCGCGAGATTGTTGATTACGTCCGTGGGATTGGGCTGGAGTTTGACGCACTGGTTGATGAGGAAATCGTCGGTGGAACAGCCGGACGTGAAAGCCCCGCAACAAACCGGTACCTCCCAGAAGGCGGGTGGGGAGCACGGATACACGAGCGACTGTACGAACTCATGGACGAGGTCCGCGAACTCCCTGAAGAGGAGGGAATCGCCCGCTTACAGGAGTTTGATGGTGTCGGCGAGAAGAAAGCAAAGACGGCCTACCAGTTCACCCAGAACAGGTTCGTGGAAATCGAACGAGGGAACTTATCGGCACACAACGTCTTCGAGAACCTTGCCAAACAGTTTGCAACACACGTCATCGAAGTCCAAAATGCACCTATTGACGAACCGGTTTCAACGGATACCAACCGGCTGATACGGTTGCCGGGGAGCCTTCACGGTGGCAGTGGGCTTTCAGTCCGGCGGATTCCCCGGGAAGAACTTGCTGAGTTTGACCCGCTGGTCGATGCCGTTCCGGATACCTTCCGGGGGAACGATATTGTAATTGAGGTAACAGATGGTGGGGAGTTTGAACTTGACGCCGATAGTTTTACACTCTCCGAGGGTAATCATACTGTTCCAGAGCATCTTGGCGTGTTCTTGATGGCCCGGGGCCGCGCCGAGAAAGGAAAAGAGTGAGAGGAAGGGCGGATACAATGAATTTGGACGAACTACAGACCGCGCGCGACAGAGAACGACAGACCGATAAGCTCCAGCAGTTGCGCGAATCATTCTATCAGGATGCCGCCGAGTTCATCCAACAACTCCGTCGCGAACGCGACCGCGCAGCAGAGCGTGCGGACGACCCGTTTGACTCTCCTGAGGTAAGTCAACTCAGCGACGAAATCAGTACGGCCGAAACGACGGTCGAGGCAATTTACGAAAAACGAATCGGGAAACTTGTCAAAGCGGCTTCCTTCGATGCGGCAGGACTGCCATCCGAAGCGGATGGGATGACCACCGAAGAGCAGGACCTGTTTACGGATTTGGTTTCGGATATCAAGCAGAATCGAACGCGAGTGATGAGTATTCTCGACGGGCAATCCCCCGATACTGCCCAATCACCTGTTTCATCGGATGAGACCCCTGCTTCTGCGGCAGGCGAAACTGAACCTCCGACGACTGAAACGGATTTGGAGGCGCAGGAACCGGCGACCGCAGCGACAACCGACCCAGCAGCACAGACCGAAGGCCCGGCAGATTCAGGTGTCTCTGCCGCTGATGTCATGGGTTCCGGTCCGGCTGAGGAGTCACAGACATCCTCCCGTCCGGTGCCGCCGGATGTACACGAACCACTGCCGGACGAAATCAAGACAGGCGACGAGACAGCCACTGAGGTATCCGAGACGCCGGCAACCGATGGCGGGAGCGTCTCGACAGCCACTTCCGAGGCTGGAATTGATTCGCCACACACCGACTCTTCCGGGACTATTCCTGATGCGAAGGTGGATAGCACGACCGAGAGTGAAAGCGAGTTACCGGAACGCGAGACTGTGCTGATAACGGACGATGTCGATACGTTTGTCGGCTTTGATGACCGTGACTATGATCTGGCAGCGAACGATGTTGTGACCCTTCCAGCGCAAAACGCTGCCGTCCTTATCGAACGGGACGTCGCACGTGAGCTGTAATTTCTGCTGACCGATTCGTTCAGTTGGTTGCCGGATAATTGCGACACAAAGGTTTTGACCTCCGGGTGAAAATCAGAGGTATATGGTTGATATCGTTTCGCTTGGACTGGTGGCTGCAGGAATCGTTATCCTGCTGTTCGGTGCGGCACTGTCAATTTATGGTGTTGCACTGATGGGTATCGTTGTCGGGGGTGGCGCTGGCTATTTGCTCTCGCCGATGGTGGCAGATATCGCAGGTGCTGACGGGATAGCCATCATCGCTGCGGCCGTCGTCGGAGGCGCACTTGCGGGACTGGTCATCACGTATGTCTTGCTGTCAATGGCAATCGCCGCCGTTGGATTTGTCGTAGGCATATATCTTGGGCTCGTCGTCGTTGGGCCGATGCTCGATGAGGGGACCCTTCTTACCATCGGTGCCGCCCTCGCCGTCGGTATCGTGGCCGCCTTCCTTGGGATGTTTCTCAAGCGAACTACGATGGTCGTTGCGACGTCGTTTATCGGTGCCGCACTTGCCTCTCGGGCGGTTACGACCGCAGACCTCCAAGCCGCACAGGCGGATGTTACCCTCGACCCAATTATGTTCGAGTACACGGCACCGGTTTTTCTCGGACTGTTTGTGCTGGGGGTCCTCTCGCAATTTGGGCTGTTCAAATTCGGCTACGTTACGAAGTTGGTCGCTATCCTTCCCGGTGCAAGCGTCCTTCGTGATGGCGACGAGCAAGCGAGCTAACTGAGCACCATCGTCGTTCTGTCCTCATCTATTTCCTGCCGAATGTTTATACTGTAATACCGGACCAGTTTGCGGTGTGTTCCGTCGCCTCTCCCTTGTCCTCTTGTTGTTTGTCTCGGGGATAGCCTGTGGCCTTGTCATTGACGGCACGAATGCGGCTTACGAATTAGCTCCGGAAAATGACTCAACAGCATCTCTCTCTGATTTGTATCCCAATCCGGTTGCACCCTACACACCCGGCGAGTTCGTCACGGTTCGGTTTCCGCCCGAGGCCAACCAGTCTGCGTACACGCTTACCGATGGTCACCGAAGCGTCTCGCTGTCCCCACCATCCGCGCCTCTCAACGGCTCTCAACACGCAGAAGAGAACGCAACGATTGCGGCCACTCCTACGCAAGCCGTCAAGGACGACGACTGGACGGAACTCACGTACTCGACTGACGCAAACCGGACGGCGTGGCTCACCGACCGGACAGTTACGGCGTTTCCCGAGTACTTCTCGCTTGCAAACGATGGCGACCACCTCAAACTCAAAAAGGACGGAACGGTTGTCGACGAACACGAGTACGTGAACGCACCAGAGGGCGAAGTACGTGATGCCGAGACCGGCGACTGGTCGCCGTTGGGGGCAACAAACAAATCAGTTACCACGAGTGAGGGTGGGGTCGTGGAATCCTTTGTCCTCCCTGATGAACCCGAGAGAGCAGTTGAGTTCCTTTCCAATGCCACGGAGCGAATTATTCTCGGCGGCTACACACTTTCGGATGGGGACGTTGTCGACGCACTAATTGACGCGTCTGAGCGGGATATTGAGGTGTCGGTACTCATCGAGGGTTCACCAGTCGGGGGGATGGTCGCTGATGAGGCGGCGGCCCTCGACACGCTCGACCGGGCTGGCGTTACTGTCCGGGTTCTCGATGGCGAAAAATCCCGGTATCGGTATTATCACCCAAAATATGCAATCGTCGATGACCAGGCGCTGGTGACGACCGAAAACTGGAAGCCTGAAGGAACGGGTGGACAGTCAAGCCGTGGCTGGGCAGCAATCACCAATCAAACTGCGATCGTCGATGCACTTCACTCGATGTACGAGGCGGACATTGGCTGGGTTGATACGCGCTCATGGGCTGAACACGACCCGACGCTTGTCGAACCAGATGGCGGGGTTCGTGACTCCTATCCTCAAACAATCCGCGGGGAAACAGTGCCTGTCGACCGAACAGATCTGGTTCTTGCCCCAGACAACGCCGAAGAGTACTTGCTTGGGCAACTCACCGATGCAGACGAACGCATCGATATCAAGCAGGTTCAGATAAGCGACCACTCGTTTCCGTTAGTTGATGCGGCGCTCGCTGCCGCCGAACGAGGTGTCAAGGTGCGACTATTGTTGTCGAGTCAGTGGTATGCAGTGGAGAATAACGAGCAACTGAAAGAGAAACTAACGACGAAAGCAGACGAAGATGACTTACCAGTCGAGGTGAGACTCGCAGAACCGGGAGAGGCCTTCGAGAAAATCCATGCGAAAGGTGTGGTTATTGACGGTGAACAGGCGTTTGTGGGGAGTATCAACTGGAACAACAACTCGTTACGGAACAATAGAGAAGTCGGACTCATGCTTCACGGTGAGGAGGTGGGAGAGTATTATCAGACGGTCTTCGAACACGACTGGGAACGTCGAACTGATGATGGAGTCGATGAGGACATTCCTTTGGGGATGATTGGGGCCGTTGCCATGAGTACACTCGTTGCACTCGCCGTTGCTCGACGATTGGAGTTTCAAACCGACGGAACTGCACAATGAGTCACCTGTCACACCCCGACCGAACTCGCAGGGTTTATTTGGGCGCTCGCGTGAGATACTGGTACTATGAGTAAACAGGAAAATCGTGTCGGTAGCGCTGGTCGCTTTGGTGCGCGCTACGGACGGGTTGCCCGCCGCAGGGTTGCTGAGATTGAAAAAGAGATGCGAAACGCGAAAGTCGACGGCGAGAGCGTCAAACGCGTCGGGACTGGCATTTGGATTAACGAAGAGACAGGCGAAAAGTTCGCTGGCGGCGCGTACAAGCCCCAGACGCCTGCCGGTGAGACAGTCAACCGCTCGATTCGAGCGGCGCTCGCCGAGGACGACGAATGAGTTACAAGTGTTCACGCTGCAAACGCGACGTGAGCCTTGATGAGTACGGCGGCGTCCGCTGTCCGTACTGCGGTCACCGCGTGCTGCTCAAAGAGCGCAGCCGCGATATCAAGGAAGTTCGTGTCGAGTAACCTGTGAAACACGAGATTGCGCTGTCGTTTACGTACCCCTCTTCTGCTGTTGCAAACCGTATTGAGCGTTCGCTCCGCCCTGAAATTGGCGATATCGATGATGATCGGAGCAGTGCATCACTTACCTGTGAGAGCGACAGCCTGACAATTCATATTTGCGCAGCCGACCTTGCCGCATTGCGTGCCGGTGTTAATACATGGTGTTCGCTGGTTAGCGTCGCCGAGCGGGCGGGTGGCGTCGATTCGTCAGTCAGGGCTGAGCACTAGCCTGTTGCTCGTTTCTGAAACCACGCCTTTAACAGTCCGGGGGCCAACCTCAGAACTATGCAAGGAAATCTTCCACCGGAGGCACAGGAGAAACTCGAAGACCTGCAGGACCTACAAGAGACCGCACAGCAGGTTGCGATGCAAAAGCAGGAGGCTGAAACACAGCTAACGGAGTCGAAAAACGCGCTTGATTCTCTCGACAGCATCGAGACGGATACGAAAATGTACAAACAGCTCGGCGAACTCCTTGTTGAGACCGAATACGACGAGGCCCAGAGCGACCTTGAGGACAAGGTAAACACCCTCGAAATTCGTGTTGAAACCCTAGAAAAACAAGAAGAGCGAGTACAGAGCCAGTTCGAACAGCTGCAGAACGAACTTCAGCAGCTGCTCGGCGGCGGCGCAGGTGGCGGTCTCGGTGGCGCAGGCGGTGCATGACGTCGCCGGACGATACTGACCAGGGACAAGACGAGACGGTCGTGGTTGAAGCGGCAGCATCAGCCGCAGAGAAAGTCATCTTCTCGCGGTACAACCGTTCCGAGATTGATGACATTGATATCACCGTCTCGTTCGCTGATGAACAACTGTCAGTTGATATTTACCTCGACGCGCCGGGAAACGTTGACCGCGTTGTCGAAGATGCGATGTTAGCCGCCCGGTCTGCGGCCGATGACATCCTGGAATAAACGCCGCTCGCTTTCTTCCCCAAAACGTTCTGAACCCCGACAGATACCTTTTCAACCCTTCGGTTACAAGCATACATATGACACACGAGGCCACCGTCGAGGGCGTCGGCGTCGGAGTGAGCGAGGAAGGCCCCGGCGCGCCGGTCGTCATTTTACGGGCACGAGAGGAGCTACTCCCCATCTTCATTAGCACTGACCAGGCACAGTCGATGCAACTTGCACTCGAAGGTGAGCCGTTCGAGCGGCCGCTTACGCATGATTTGTTCGTCGATATGGTCGCCGAGTTCGGTGCGGCAATTGACCGGGTTCGGATTGATGACCTCGCGGATGGGACGTTCTATGCAAAAATCGATACCGAGCAGTATCATGGTGGTGAACGGAAAAAGGCCGTCTTCGACGCCCGCCCGTCGGATGGCATTGCACTCGCGCTCCGTGTTGATTGTCCGCTTATCGTCTCTGATGTGGTAATTGACGAAGCAGGCCGCTCGCCGGATGAGTTCATGAGTGGTGATGAACTAGACAATGATACCGACATTGGTGACGACCCAGACCCGTTCTAACATGAGCTACGACGCTGTTTTGTTCGACCACGATGGCGTGCTTGTTGACGTTCTTTCGAGAGCACAGTTGTATACTCAATTCAGCGAGCAAAGTCGTCGCCTGCTTAGAGATGTCGGCGTCACTCCGAGTGATTCGGTCTATGAAACGTTGTATCTGAGTGTCTCATACGAGGACGTGACGACGCTGGGAGAACAATTTGATACCGACCCTGCCCACATCTGGCGTGTCCGTGAAGCTGTGATTGAAGAACTCCTCACTGCCGCGGTCAGAAACGGCGATAAGGACCCCTATGAGGATGTTTCCATGCTGGAAACGCTGTCGCTGCCAACTGGTATCGTGAGCAACAATCAGACCAGAATTGTCGAGGATATCCTGCGTTATCACGGACTTCGCGAGCAGTTCGACACAGTGTGGGCACGTGAGCCACACCTGTCGAGCCTCACACGAAAGAAACCCGAACCGACGTTCATTACAGGGGCGATGAATGACCTTGGCGCCTCGAATCCGCTCTATGTCGGTGATAGCGAAACGGATGTGGTTGCTGGTCAGCGTGCGAACGTCGACGTAGCGTTCATCCGGCGCGAGCACAACCGCTCCACTGCGCTTTCGGTGACTCCAACGTACGAGATTGAGTCGCTTATTGCGATTTCGGATATTGTGGATTTCCCAAAATCAGATAGCCCGGTGTAACTCACTCGTCTAATTTCCGTTCCAATTCGTCTATACGTTCTTCTAACGCTTCGATTTCCTTGCTCGTGTTTGGCGTATTTTCCCAAAAATACCCACCAACAGTCGCCCCAATAATGAATCCGACGAGTGCACCGATTGGACCAAATATCCCACCTATCACTAATCCAAGCACCCCGCCCACAATCAGGTACAATCCACTCATACGTTTTCATTCTATACCATTGTCACTTAATTATTCTCATCAACTAGTCATATTCGTAAAGCTGGCTTTGGAATCAGTATACAGTTACGTTAGTGATGGTGTCGACCGCTCACGCCATCCCTCTCAGCAGTTCCAGGGTGCGTCTTCGAAATCAATCTGTCTGTCTCGGGTTTCTATCCGGTCGATACGGGCTATCTCGTCCTCAGTGAGGGTGAGGTTCTGTGCGTCAAAGTTCTCTTTGATATGCTCGGCAGTGCTCGAACGCGGAATTGGGACGACGCGCTCTTTCGAGTGGAGCCATGCCAGTGAGACTTGCGCAGGGGTCGCATCGTGCGCCTCTGCAATTTCTTGGAGGACTGGCTCATCGAAGACAGCGCCTTTGGCGACTGGTGAATACGCAACGAGATAGTGACCGTGTTCACGTGCGTACTTTCGCAACTCCTGCTGTGGAAGGAGGGGATGACACTCAACCTGATGGGCAAAAACAGGAATGTCGAGCCGCGAGAGTGCGTCCTCCAGCAGAGATGGGGTAAAATTCGAGAGGCCAAACCGCTCGATTACTCCCCGGTCGTACAGTTCTTCGAAGGCAGCGAGTGTCTCCTCGGGATCATAGGTCCGGATAGGCCAGTGCAGATAGAGCAAGTCAAGGGTGTCAACGCCGAGACGCTCACGGCTTTGCTCGGCAGACGCAATCACGTCATCGTAAGCGAGATTTTCCGGCTTGACTTTCGTTGCAACGAACACGTCATTTTTCTCAACTTCCGACAGTTCGAGCGCGTGCCTGACCTCAGTTTCATTCCC
>PUNZ01000183.1 GCA_003551945.1 Halovenus sp.
GATTGCATCAACGGGGCAAGTTCGTGCAGCGAACTTTGCATCGAGTTCTGCACCGTCCGGGACCTCACGAACAAAGATATCTTCGTCTGTCTCCTCGCTGTCGGTCAGAATTGCTTTGCCAGCATCCTCGTCGCGCTCGAACGCATCCCATTCGGCAACACACTGGAACATCCCGATGCACGTATCGCGGTCGTATTCGATTTTCATATCTCCCCTTTCGATGGTGAGGACCAAAGGTGTGATGAATCAGGCAGGTGGCCACACATCCCGAACACCTACGGAATCGGAGCACCTAGTCATCCCTATGCCAACCGTTCGATTTCGCGGAGACGAATATGAGTGCGAAGAGGGCGAACTCCTCCGTGACGTACTCTTGTCCGTCGATGAATCCCCCCACAACGGGCGGGCAAAATATCTCAATTGTCGTGGGTTCGGAACCTGTGGAACCTGCGCTGTCGAGATAGCAGGACCGGTGAGTGAACCGACAAAAATTGAGCAACAACGATTGTCGGTTCCACCACACGCTGCGGACACGCCGCTTCGACTGGCCTGTCAAACGCGCATCGAGGGCGATATCGACGTGATAAAATATCCAGGCTTTTGGGGACAACACGTGCCGGACGAGAGATAGCTCTCAAAACGAGCTGCTCGCGCCTCAGATATGCAAGTGGAAGATATGCGGGCCTAATGTAGTTGTAATCAACACAAAGGCGCCATTGTTTCTCGGTAATCTTTTTCGTACTTCGTCCTCTTCCCTTCCCATGGCTGAAAAATCAGAGGCGAGCGAAGAGGATACCACCGGGGCATCTGTCGCTGCCCAAAGCCAATTACCGCCGCCCGATATTTTGGAGATTGAACCAGTGTATGAGGCACTGGGGCACTCCCGACGCCGCTATCTCTGCTATACACTTCTTGAAAGCACTGAGTGGTCGCTGACCGACTTGGCGACGAAAATTGCAGCATGGGAAAACGACATCCCGGAACACGCTGTGGAGACAACGCAGCAAAAAAGGGTGTACGTCTCGCTGTATCACGCCCACGTCCCAAAGTTGGTTGACGAAGGAGTGCTTACGTTCGATGAGACGACCGAGAAAATCACGGCCGGCAAACACGCCGAACAAGTATTGGCGGCGCTTGAAGCGATAGGCGCCAGCCTCGATTCTCACCAGGAAACCCATGCACGAGGTGAAATGAATGAGCAAGAGAGTTGATGATGAAATCATGAACGAGGAGGAGCCGACAACGAAAAGCAAAACCGGCTGGTCACAGGTAACACAGCGTCACTACGACCCCGAGGGCAACGAAGAACTCACAACGGTTATTGTCTATGCAATAGCGGAGGCGAGAGGCGTCTCTCCGATTGAGGTCAAGTCCCCACCGTTATACGAGGTTGTTGACGTGCCAGCAATTGAAAACACGTTCTTCGGCCCAGATGTTGCCGGTGAGTCTCGACAAAGCGTTGGTACCGTTGAGTTTCAGTATACGAACTATCTCATCCAAGTCGAAAGCGATGGATGGGTACAGTTGTACGAATCGACCGGAACAGACGACCCTGGCTTGGACTAACGATAGCGGGCGTCTTGCGCCCGTCTGACGAGCAGTTTTGTACGAGAATCGCGTGGGTTCAGGCATGCCAAGCCTCGATGAGGCGTATAACCGTCGGTGGGACGGGCCGCGAGACCCCCGTCGCCTCGCCGCTGGCCTCGCGTTGCTCGCGGTTGGTGTGCTTGCCGTCTCGGCCGCGCTCGTGTTGTTGGCTGGCTGGGGCCACAGCACCACTGCAAAGTGGTACGCCGGCCTCGCCGCCGGTGCGGGCATCCCCGTGATGTTATTGGGGATTGTCGTCGTGGTCCCTGCAAGCCGCCGCGAGCGTCTCGGCGTCCTCGGTGGCACTGTTCTTGCTGCCGGTGGCGTTGCACTGTTTTCGCAGGTGTATCCCGGCCGCTGGACCCGAACGGCAGACCCACTGGCGTTCGAGACGCTCATCCTCTACGGCCTCGGCTGTGCGATTGCCCTCTGGTTCGTCTTCACCGCGCTTGCCTCCTTTCGACTCCGTAACAATCCACAGGGGACAGTACAACTGGAAGTTGTCCGCCAGGGCGAAACACAGACACTCGAACTCAGCCGCGACCGGTATCAACAGCTACTGAGCGATGGTGGCGATGCAGAGGCAGTCATCCAAGAGCTGAAAGAAAAATAGGCCTGCGTTCGTGAACGGCGGGTTTTTTGCACACGCATCTCCAACCAGTGAATCGATGAACCAGTTGCACGCCCGCTACCCATTTCTCGAAGCGGCCCGCGAGGCCGTCGACGAAGCGGGCGTCAATCTCGCAACGATTATTACGGACAACGAACAGGTCGTCGAACGGGCTTTCGAGCGCGTCTCGCTTGCACTGGAGGATGGAACTGTCGGCGAGCCTCACCGACGCCCACGGGTCGAACTGCTCTCGTATCCCGTCGCCCGAGTCCTTGTCTCGCTCGTTGACCAACACATCCTGACGCGCAGGTACACGCGCGCGGAGGCAGCTACCGCCCAAGAACGGTTCGAATCCGACCTGACACGGACGACGGAACTCAAAAGTACACAGCGCGACCGCCTCACGCTTGCGTCGCTGTTTACCGAGTTCGACATGACCGACGGAGTGCACGAGCGCGAAAATGGGTACGTCGTCGACGTTGGGCTCTATCTGGACCTGGCAGCCGACCAGTGGGGTGATGAATGGCGGTTGGTCAATCGAGACCTACAGGCCGGCGAAATAGCGCTTACTCAGCGTGAAACCGTGATTCTCGTCCGCCATGCTATCCAACAGCGCATCGAGGAGGGGCTCCCGCTATCAGTCCCGGACGCAATCGGTGCCGAACTTGAACCGGAAGTCGCCCAGTTGCGCGAGCTGCTTGCCGACTTGGAACTGATGCGTGATATCGACACGGTCGTGCCTGACCTCTTTCCGCCCTGTATGACCTACCTGCTTGACCAAGTCCAAAAGGGCGAGCATCTGGAACACCACTCACGGTTTGCAATCGCAACCTTCCTGACGAGCATTGGCATGACCACCGACGAGATTGTGGACCTCTTTCAGGTCAATCCGGGATTCGGCGAGGAAGTCACCCGGTATCAGGTTGACCACGTCCGGGGGGCGACCAGTCCAACTGAGTACTCCCCACCATCCTGTGCAACGATGCAATCGTACGGCGACTGTGTCAACATGGACGACCTCTGTGAGACGATTTCACACCCGCTTGGCTACTACGAAAAGAAACTCGATAATGCAGACGAAGACGAACTCGTGGATTGGCGAGAACAGCAAGCAGAATCTTCCTGAATACCTCGTCAAAAAACAGCAGCAAGCAGCTAGTCTTCGTCAGAGCGGAGGCGCTGAATGATGTAGCCGAAAATCGGCATCCCGATGACAAACGCAGCGACCAAGCCAACGAGGACAAGTCCGCCATCTTCATTGATGCCCATTTCAGTCGTTCCGTTAGCAACGCCGTTAAATGACCCGCTGAAGGTTTCTGCGTCCTCGTCAAGCGTCCCATCCATCTGACCGCTGACGTTCCCTTGGATAGCTCCGTTCACAACACCCTCTAACTCACCGCTGAATTCATCACCGTCAAGGGTGCCTGTGAAGTTGCCGGTGAGTGGGCCTTGAAACTCGTTATCGTACGTCCCGACAAACGTTCCTTCAACCTGTCCATCTTCGTCGACCGTCAGGTCAGTAACCTCCCCATCAAGCGTTCCCTCCATTGGTTCGTCTTGTACTTCGATGACAGAGCCGTAAGCCCCCGCCAACATCCAGAGCGCAGCAATAAACAGAAGAACCGCTCCGGTAGCAATAGTTACCTGTATAACGACGTCACGGTCGACATCCATAACCGCGGGTTTCACAGGGACAGCAAAAAGGATTGCGTAACGCGTCTCAGCGCGACAATACGTGCTATCAGTCGACGGTCAACGCAAGGACAAGTAACCGCTCGAATGGGTAGGACTCCTCGGCGAGAACCCTCGTGTCAAATCCTTCCTCAGCGGCTATCGCTTCGACTGCATCCGGGTCTGTGAGTGTGGAAATCAGCAGATATGCTCGTCCCTCCGGCGTGAGAACGCGGCCAAGACCACGAATGAATGGCGTGACCATTGCTCGCCCGTCTGCGCCACCGGAAAGTGCCGCCTCCATCCAATCGTCCCATTCCTGGTCGGGCGGTGTCGGGAGATATGGCGGGTTACAGACCACAACATCGAAGCTTGCAGTCTGAAATGGGTCGAACATATCGCCGCGAACGGTCGGCACGCCAGCCGAAGCGGCCTGCCTGCACGCGTTCGGGTTGATGTCGATACCAACGACTGCTGCACCGCTTGTTTTGGCAATCGTATGCGCAACGTAGCCAGAGCCAGTTCCAACATCCAACACGCGTTCGCCCGCGGCGATTTCAGTGGCAACCGACTCGGCAAGCAGGCGGGAGTCCTCTGCCGGCTGATAGACCGTCTCCACGTCGCGTAAGTCAGCCAATTTTGGTCGGATTCGGTCAGCGTTATCCGTCATAAGCGTAGTCGTTGCCTCATTGTCCCTGCTTTTCCTCCGGGTTTCCTACCTCCCACGCCGTTGTCGCAAGCTGGGCGAACTCGGCAGGCGTCAGGTTTCCTGCACGCTGGCGCAACAACGACTCGTCTGCGGCATCGACAACGGCATCGCCGTCAACCAATCCGGAGATATGCACGGTATTTCGGATGGCGTTTCGCATCGTCTTCCGTCGCTGGGTAAAGACCGCACGGAGAAACCGGAGGAAAAACTCGTCATCGGGGACGGTATACGCAGGCTCACGCGGCGTTGTTCGAACAAGCGCACTCTCGACAGCAGGCTGTGGGTCAAACGCCGTTGGCGGGACGGTTTCGACAAGTTCGACAGCGGCATAATGGCCAGCAGTCACGGAGAGTCGCCCGTACTCGTCGGTGCCCGGTTCGGCAGCCATCCGCTCGGCAAATTCGAGTTGGACCATCAGGACAAGCGGCCGCCGAGTCGGGAGCAAGCGGAAAATAACCTCGCTGGAAATACCATACGGAAGGTTGGAGATAGCTGTGGTAAACGCGGGGAGGTCAACGGCAAGTGCGTCACCAGTGATAATGTCGAGGCGTCCCGCTTCGACAGCGGTTGCAAACTCCGTTTCGAGAAACGCAGCAAGTCGGGGGTCACGCTCAATGACGGTAACGCGCTCACCAACGGCTAGCAGCCGGTCGGTTAAGCCACCAGTTCCCCCACCGACTTCGAGAATGTGTGTGGTGTCGAACTCACGCTCGGTGGCGTAGCTCGGAATGCGGTCGAGAACGCGGTCATCGATCAGGAAGTGCTGGTCCGCGTTCGGGTCACCAGCAATGCCTGCTCGACGGATAAGAGCATCTGGGTCGCGTGTCCCCGTAGGTGGCTCTGTCATTCGTTGTTCACCTCGGCAATGAGAGGGGTGTCCGTTGCGCTGGGTCGTGGGATAGTCGCCATTACTGCTATCTCGGAGGGGGCAACCACGTTACTGTTCGCTTTCGCGGACGAACATCCGATATTTGAGGTCGTCCTCTCGAATCTCTTCGATGATGCGCTCAACCAGCACCTCTTTTGGGTTGTGGAGGCCACTGATTCGCGATTCGAGTTCCGAAAAGCTCTCGAAGGGTTTTCGCTTTCGTTCATCGAGGATATCGTTTCTGAGTTTTTTGCCGATTCCGGGGAGGAGGTTCAACTGATGAAGCCGAAGCGTAATCGGCTGAGCCTCGTTGTAGACGTCGACAAACTGTTGTTCATTTTCGGTGACAAGGTCGTCGATGACATATTCAAGTTCCGAGCTTGCGCCACCCGGGAGGTCCTCGTAGGCAATCTCGGAGACACGCTGTATCTGCTCGGTGTCGTAGATATCGATATAATCCGCGATTGAGATAGCCCCACTATCTCCGAGGACGAGTTCGTAGAGTTCGAAGCGTTCGGTGTCCAGGGCGTACGCGAGCGGTTCTTTTTGATACTGTGGCCGGTCATCTCCGCTCCGTCCGTGGGGAAGGACATCGAGTACGACAGCCGTGTGGTCGCCTGCCGCCCCATCGCGTTCGTCATCACTCATAGTATGGTCGTACGGTGACCGGACACTTAAAATGGGCTTTCATCGGCGAGACACGTTAGGCGAACGAGGGGTGTAAGAGCAGTCAGACAGAAACGTGGCACCGAACCGGCGTTAGGCGTACTGTTTGACGACGTTGAGAATCTCATCAAGTTCGTCGCCAGAGAGGGAGTACCGTTCTTGTGCATACAGGGCACGCAGTTCATCGCGGTCAAGTGGACGCAAGTCAGCGATTTTGTACGCAGTTTTCTCATCAACTTTCTCAAGTTCTTGCAGTTCAGCAACGAACGCTCGAGCGTCGTCTGCATCCAACTCGGCAAAGCGGTTTACGTGCTCAATAGCGCGGGCGAGTTCGTAGCGCATTTCGTGCTCTTCGTCCGCTGCGCGCTCTGCTTCTAGCGTTTCGAGTATCTCTTTTGTCTCCGCAACGGTCAGATACTCTTCGTCGATTATCTCTTTGAATATCGTCATGGGTGCTTTCAATCTGCGCTCCATCGGGTTGGCGTACCCCGCTGATGACAGGACCCCGTGAGCCGTCAGTATCCGATAGCTGCTAGGCAGGCCAACACGATGCAGTCGCTCGTGATGTGTCATCGGTTGGTGAACCACTCAAAAAACACCTTCGAAACTGTTTCGGCGCGACGTTCGACAACGCAAATGAGTTACGCAAGCGGTAGCGTTACGATGAAGGTTGTCCCGTCACCCTCTCCATCTGCTATCGTAACTGACCCGCCGTAGCCTTCAGCGAGGCGTTTGACGAGATACAGACCAATGCCGGTTCCATCGCTTCCCTCGCCTTTGGTTCCTTTTTCGAAAACGTCCTCTCGCTGGTCCGCTGGAATGCCTGGGCCATTGTCGGCTATCCTTACTTGGACGGTCTCATCGTGGGTCGCCGCAGAGACTGTAATCCTCGGTTCGTCTGTATCATTGTGTATCACTGCGTTTTTGAGCAGATTTCGAAACAGCGACGGGAGCATCTTATCAGCCTCCACATCGACGCTTGGGAGCGATTCCTCAATGTTCACAGTGACAGTAGAGTACTCCGTTCGGATGGATTCAATCTCATCGAGGAGTGTGAGCTCCAGTGAAACAGCATGGGTGTCTGCTCCATCACGTAAGAGCACATCCGCAATATCGCGTGCAGCGACCGTAAGCTGAATTGCCTGTTGGGTGCTGTCAAGCGCAGTGCGAAGGTGCTTCTTTTCACTGTCTGCAATGTACGGTTCGAGCAGTTCAAGCGAAGAGAGCGTCAACTGGAGGTCATTTCGGATATCATGCCGAACCATCGCGTTCAGCGTTTCAAGCGTATCACGCTGTTCTGTAAGTCTCTTCTCAAACTGCTTGCGCTGGGTGATATCTTGTTGGAAGCCCACATAGTACGTAACTTCGTGCTCGTCGGGAATCGGTGCAAGCGTTACTTGATTCCAAAAGGGCGTTCCGTCTTTTCGGTAGTTTTTCAGTTCAACCGTTACCGAATCCCGGTTTTCAATGGCTTCGCGCATCCGGGCAACCGGTTTCTCAGCGGTGTCATCCCCCTGCAGAAAACGACAGTTCCGACCGGTTGACTCGGATTTTGTATAGCCGGTCAGTTCGACAAACCCATCGTTGACATAAATAAGCGGTTCATCAGGCTGGCTGAGGTCTGCAATCGTGATTCCGATTGGGGCGACATCCAGCGCACGGTTTTTCAGCGTAAACTCGTTCGCTCGGCGCTTGAGGCTTTCAATCAACGTTGTTTCTGTACTCATAGATAGGTGTCTTCGTCGATAGTCGCTGTGTTGGTGTGCGTTCCACACGGAAACGGCTGCAGTTTGCGTGGACGAGCACAGTCGTTTCCCGCAGATTGAATGGCCATCCCATTCACTCTTTGGATACTTCTCAGGAACGACGCGGACAGTTTGGCACTCCAGTCAAAAAAGAGGCGTCTAGAACAGAGTTAGTTACCGACAGCCATCGCACGTTCGAGCACGTCTTCGCTGTAGAGTTCAGCAAGGTCCTCGTGCTGGTCTGGACGGTTCTCGTAGACGTCCTGGAACAGCGCAATTGGGGCCATCATGGCCTGGTAGGTTGCTTCGTCCCACATGCGGTCGCTGCTGATGTGGACCTCGATGCCGTCGATAACGATGGTTGCGGCGCGCTCCATCGCAATGGCACCTTTCCCGGCTTCTTTGGCGGCTTCGAACTCCTCCATGGAGTCGACAATGTCGTCGAGGCTTGGGATATACTGTGCCATGTTGACGAGTTCCTCTTTGAGCTCGTCCTCGTCAAGAGTGAGCTCTTCGGCACCGACAGTCAAGAGGTAGCCGTCGTCGGTCTCTTCGAGGGAGACGCGGTCGCCGTTGTAGACATGGTTGCCATCCTCTTCGACGAGGTCGACAACGCGGCCGCCGGCGTCAATCTGCCAGCTGCCTTCGACTGGTGGGAGCGGTGATTTGTTCGCTTCGACGACCTGGCCGGGCGTCAGCGACCAGATACCAAGCTGTCCTTTTGCGCGGTTGTCAATCATCCGCTCGTGGTAGCCTTCGACGTCGCGGATGTCGTCGTATGGGCCGTCCACGGCGATGAGTCCGGCAGCGCTTGCAGCGCGGGAGGTGTTGTGACGGAGTTCGTCCCATGGTGGGAGTTCGCCGGTTGGCGTGATTGCGCGCATGTCTTTCGTGTAGTCGACTTCACCGTCAACGAGCATGAACAGCCGCTGGAGGTTGTTCGATGGCTTGCCCATCTCATCGCGGAGTCGGCCCATGCCGAGTTCGGCTGCACCGCTTTCGATGATGACAGACATGGCAAGGCTGCCCTCTTCAAGGCCGTACTCGTTTTCGACGATTGTGAAGAACTCGTCTGCTTTCTTCCAGTCGTCAAGGTCGCCAACCTCCGGGATGACGAAGCCGTCGATATGCTGGATAGCTCCTTTGTCCGGGTCGGCAATATTGAGCATGTGTTTCAGGCACTGATGCCGGGTTTCCGGGCTGTCACGATGCCATTCGATACGTGGGTGAATCTCGCCGGGGTAGTCCTCGCCATACTCGGAGACGACATCGATGATGTTCTGTGCTCCTTCGTCGCGCATATTCGGAGCCGTTGCATCCTCGTTGTCAGGCACCCAGACGTCAGGTGCTTGCATCCCTGTGAGCTGGGCCGCCTTCTCCAGCATCTTCGCTGAGTCATCCTCACCCTCAACTGCTGTTGGGGTTGTAAAGAACGTCCGAACAAATTTCCGGTCGTGAAGTCGCTTATCAATGCGCATAGTTCGTTCAAACAATCGAGTGATACCTTGTTTTAGGTTTCGATATCCCCCAGTAATAACAGGTTGCGATAACGGCAGTTTTAGCGCTAGTGTGCATCAATAACTGTACAATTGAACACTAATGGTGGGACTGACAAGTCAGTCACACAGCCAAATCGACCGACAGTAAGGCTCCGGTCACCCCCACAGGAAGAGCGTCAATAATACGATAATTCCGCCACCAAAAAAGAGCGTTGATGCGAGCAACGGATCGATACTGGCTGTTGCTTCAGCCCCTTCTGAAAGGTTACAGATGAGCGAATCCCCCGCATCGGGGAGTGGCTCGCCAGTGTCGTTGGCGCTCTCGAGGATGGTATCGTCGACAGCATCGTCGTCTTCTTCAGGAACATCATCCTCTTCGGGTGCATCGTCCTCTTCTTGCGGAGTATCCTCTTCGCGTACGTCGTCATCGTCAACATCGTCTGGCTGGTCGTCATCGGCATGGGCATAGGCGTCCCGGTCCTCATCGGCAGCGTCCGCTTCGTCGTCCGGTTCCCCTGCTGGCCCAACACCGGTATCCGGCGACTGCTGCCATGCGGTAAACAACCCAATCAGGGCACTCGCGGGAACAAGGACGCCAAACGCGCCAAGCGCTCGCTTGAGCAGTTGTCGAAGCGAGTTCCCCTCGTTTCGGCCTGCAAAGAGTACGAGTGATTCATCGGTTGGTGCATAGACGTTCATCTCCGTCCCGCGCTCGGAATACCACGTATCGACGACCGAGATGAGGTCGGCATCGCTGAGCTTTTTGAGGTGATATTGAACGTTTTGGA
>PUNZ01000085.1 GCA_003551945.1 Halovenus sp.
CTTGTACGCCGAGAGGTCCGGCCCAGCTGCGATGTCTGTCGTATCGTGCGTGTGTGCGAAGTTAGTATATTCTCTGTCCGTCCCAAGATTTTCCTCGATGATAGTCATGATATCCTCGAGTTCACTCGGGTCTTGCATCTCCCGCGTTGCCTCGTAGAACTCTCGCGGGTACGTCTCCATGATGTCGATGTTGTGAGCCTCGTCATCGATTTCAGCCGGGTCGATTCGTGAAGACATCACTAAGGGTGCGTCCATTTTTCCGCCGCGCTGATTTGGAAGGAAGCTCTCAGAGAAGTTCAACAGCCCGTCCATGAGCAACATGACGCAGTCCTCGTCGCCGTCACATTGCTTTTGAATGGTATCTGACACAACGAGCGAGTGTGTGTCAGGGACAGTAACGCAGTAGGTGGCAGAGCTTTCCGATTCCACATACTCGACAGAGTCCACAGGCTCTACGAGATACTGACCGCTCCCGTCAGTAAACGTCCTGCTTCCTCTTGGGGTGACCGTGGAGACGGAATTTTCCAGGCTAGCCGTCTTTCGAGAGGGCTGGAAGCCAACCGTTTCGGCAAAGGTAACCGCATCGTCCGAAGAGATGGTCAGTACATACGTCGGAGCAGACAGCGAGGAGTCATTCTCATCGTAATGGTCGGGGAACTTCTCGGCGAGCTGAACCGGTTCAGTTTCACTCACCTGTGCTGAAATCCCGATTCGTGTGAGAAGTGCAAGGATATCCTCTTTCAGTTCGGTGCTCACTGTCGTTGCTTCGATAGACAAGGAGCTACTTTTGACCCCCCCATCGCCACTGAAGTAGCCGCGCAGGTAGGCCGCAATAACCTCATCACCGGCACCGAAGATACATTGTGGAACGCGTTTCGTTTCCGCGTAGATACCACAATCGAGAACGGTGTCAAAGAACGTCCGCACCAACCGACCGGAGACGGTTATTTTGGTATCACTCTCACGGTATGGTTCCGTACCAAACTCCTCTTCGAAAGCACTCATGAAGAACTCACGCGCTTCATCTTCGGTCCCACAGAGTGTCGTCTGGTGAATCGTCCCCTTCGGCGTGGTCTGTTCGCGTGCAAATCCTTCCGCAGCGTAGTACCCAAGCAGTGTTGCAACTCGCTCGTTCAGTTCTACGTAGCGGTCCATCTGAACGCGGTCGTGTTTCATTCCCAGTGTCACATCCTCGGGAACAAAGGCAAGAAGTTCTGCACGCGACTCAAACAGTTCTGCGAGCAGCTTCGCTGGAAAACTCCCGCGATACAGATAGTTACTCAGCGTCTTATGTGACAGTCCAAAGTACTCGGCCGTACTTTTCAGCGGATAAAACGGGCCGTCCCAGTCGTCTGCAAGACGTTCCTCAAATAGCGTGTACAGGCGGTCTTTCGCCAACCCCTTAATCATCAATCGCCTGTTGTCTATCGAGTCACACGCAATGAACTCACGGAGCAAATCGAACCGATGAAACGCCGTGGTGTCGGCATTTTCATCGTGCAAGTTGAGTCTGTTGGGTGTAACTAGCGAATCGGTCTCTGTCAGTTCGCTGGCGCGTTTTGTCGTAAGACTCCCCCCGTCATACGTCTGCATCGTGTGGTCCGGAGTGACAGTTACCGTCCGCCCATTTCGTGTTTGAACCCGAACCAAGTGGTCAGGTGCAGGGTGTTTCGAAAGGGCAGAGACTGGTTTTGGGACGAGATTTCCATCCGAATCCAGAGATGGAACACGGATCTCTCCATCCACAGACTCGATTTCCGTTCCGAAATCATCCGTTTCCGGGTCCGTTAGACGTGGCTCAACGAGCGATTCGATGGAGCGGTATCGCCACTCACCATCCTCGTTTTCGTACCACAGCTTCGTTTCCGGATGGAAGCAGTTCCGACGTTTGGCAGCGTGGAAGTACGGATGAGCGTATCCAACGGCAGCCGAGGTAAACCCAACAATTCGGCCGACTGTCGCCGCGCTCGTGTGGGGTGCCATTCCAAATACAAGTTCACCGATGAGGTCTTCGCGCTCGTCCAGTTCGTAGTATGGTTCAAGGCCGTAATACTGGGAGAGGAGGTCATCGACGAAATCCGCCGTTTTTAGCATATGTTCTGCGGCCCCATCGGAGAGCACGATATCCTGCACTCGGAGTTCGACGAGTTGGTCATCGTGTTGAAGCGGGTCACCGCGGATATCCTCGTGATATCCCAGGCCGCGGAAGGCATCGACGGTGACATCAAGTTCGGAGGGGCGGACAGCCGTGACTGGTAAGTCAGTCATATCGTACCTGACGGTGCCGTCTTTGAACGCAGAGATGTCGTGTTTCGCCCGAAGGATGCCCTTCTCGATTGGTTCGGGGGTTTTCTCCTTCGAGGTCAACCCTTTTACGCCTTTGAGCGTATCGTAGGCGACAGCGCGCTCGCCGACATATTTTTTCGCGGCGGCGAGTTCCTGCTTGATATCAAGTGTCGTATACTCTGTCGGTCGAGCAAGCACTTCACAGCGTGGACATTCAGCACGACCCGATTCGTCCGGTTCAACTTCACGGCCACAGTCCGGGCAGAGATAGACTGCGCGGGCCATGTCGCCACACTCCGGACACCGTGGCCGGTAGGTACGAGTCTCACAGGAGACACACTCCCGGCGGCCGACCTCAACGTCGACATGTCCTTCCGTCCCTTGCACTGAGTCCCCATGCTTTGCCGCTTTTTCGAGCGACCGCTGGTTACCGCCCGCTTCACCAATTGGAAAGAGCGTGTGGACGGCGGGAGAGAGTTCACGCTCCTCTGATTTTTCGGGCCGACCCATCCGGTTACCGATGCGCGTGGGTGCTCGCTCTCGCACGGTGAAAGGAGCGATTTCTGAAATTGCCTGAATGGCATTCTCACCATCTGCATAGGTGCGCGCTCGGTCACTGAGGTCATCGAGTGTCCAGTTACGGGTGAGTGTCGCATCCCCTGGTCCCAGTTCAGCATCGAAGCCAAGCGTTCGAACAAGCGGTCGCCACGTCGGAATAACAAGGCTATCGTCGTGTTGGGTATGCTCAATCAGGAGCTGTTCAAGCGCGTCCGTTACAACTTCGTCACGCGGAAGAACAAGCTGGTCGGTTGCGGGTTTCCGGTCGACCGAGGTCGGTTGGTCGGTGGCCCCGTCGGTTGCTGTCACCTCGCCCTGTTCGATAGCCTCGGCAAGCGCTGACAGTTGCTCGACCGAAATATCGTGCCAAAGATAGGTGAAATCAGGGTGAAGTGGTGCATCATATTCCATCGCCCACGCAATGGCTTGAGACGGACTGGGGTGTTCAAGATCCATTTCGGTGCTGTCATCCAGCGCCTGTACCGGTGCCCCGGCCTCCTCGAACTCTTGTACCCACCATTCGAAGACATAGGACGCCGGTGCGAGGTCGTGGTTGTTCTCGATGAACTCGCCGTAGTTCACGAGATATTCACCGAGGTCAAGGATTCGTTTCACCCCGTTTCGAACCGCAAGCGCCTCGTCGATGTCGTTAATTTGTCGAACATCGCCGTTGGCAAGTCGAACCGTCGGTCCTTCGATGGTGTCAACTGGGACGACACCTGCCGCCTTTCCGGGTCGTTCAGTTTTAATCTGGGTTCCCGTCGCCAGAAAGTCATCCACCAAGTGCATCGTTGCGGGATGCACTCCGGCAGTTGCATGGCCGTGATTTCGGGCGCGACCATAGCGGAGTCGAAAACCGCCGTGTTCGCTCGGATGGGAGAAAACCGGCCTGCCAGCAATCAAATCCTGCAGGAACTTTTTCGATGGTTTCGCACGCGGCGGGCCAGCAACCTCGGCAGCGTCAGTTTCGCTATCGGTGGATTCACTGGCTGCTGCCGGATTTTCATCGGCGCTCTCACCGTTTTCCTCGGTATTGACAGTGTCTCCTTCACCTGTGCTACCGTCAGCCGAATCAGCGGACTGTTGGCTATCATCTCCGTCCGAGTCACCGTAGTTTCCATCAATCAAATCCTGCAACCACGGCCAGTCAACCTCATCCAGGTTGCGGGTATAGCGCTGTATTTTCGGTGCTTTGAGCGCAATCCCCTCTCCAAAGACCAGACACATACCACCACGGGCAGAGTTCGTATCGACGCGCTCTAAATCTCTGAAGCCGGAGACCTCCTCGTCGCCAGTCGCCTCACCATCGAGCATGATAGGCATATGTTTGGCGATGAATTTCGCCTCCTTCTCCTTGGGGGCATACTGGAGTCCAGTTTCGTTATCGTAGAGTGCGATCTCCTCTGCGTACCGTGATATTTCATCAGCGCGTGGTTTGTACTCATCAATCCCGAGCAACGCTCTGGCATAGTCTGCGACAAGCACGGATAGTGCCTGAGCAGTTCCGCCTGCTGAACGGATTGGCCCCGCGTAGTAGATGTTAACGAACTCGGTGCCATCATCGTTGGTGAGCACTTCGACCCGGTCAATTCCCTCGATTGGGGCGGCAACGACACCCTCCGTGAGCAACGCAACCGCTGTTCGAACCGCGCCTTCAATTTTGCCGGCGCGGCTTTCATACTCACCGACGCTACCCGAAACGAAGTCGTCGACAAGTTCAAGTGCGGCTTCCTCACGGGACATCTGGCCTTCGAGTTCCCGAACGCGCGCTGCAACGCCGTCGATACCAAGGATGTTCTCGACCCGGTCGGCCATATCTTTGGCGACGGGGATTTCAACCGATGGTGTTGGGTCGCCGCCACGCTCTCTGGCGGTGTTTGCGACACGCATCGCCGCATCAAGTTCGCGTTCAAGTCGTTCGAAATAACGTTCGTCTTCTGCGCGCATGAGGAGTTATAGCGGCCAGAGGTCGAGGTCTGTCGTCTCGTCGTGTGCCCGCTCAAGCGTCGTTTCGAACTCTCGGATGTAGAGTTCGCCGGCGAAGACCGTTGCGCTGTCGAGATGGCCCGCGATGACAGAACCATCATCGCGCGAGAGCGTCATGTGCGTGTGCGCAAACCGTTCATCCCCGAGCCATGAGATGTTACCAACCGCAGGTGTGACTTCGAGCGGTTCATCGAACTCGATTGGTTCGTACTCCTTATCGTCTTGGTCATAGAACATCAACGTCGCATCTTGCACAGCGCCAAGGCCGTAGAAAAAGGCTGCGTCAATGTCTTGCTCTTCGGCGAACGCCTCAATTTGTGCGCGCCAGTCACCACCATGCTCAAGTCGTGCAACAAACTCCCGTGCTCCCTCGACTTCACGATAATCCATGTCTGTATGAGAGGGTTCGGGGTATCAAAATTGTTTGGACCTTCAGCCAGTGCCACCAAATGAGCGCGCTATCTGTTTGAATCTGTCCCGGTAAGGGCCACAACGACATCCTCACCGGCATCAAGTTCGCCAGCCTCGCGAAGAACGTCAACGGCAGCGGGTGCAACAGCACACGTCGGCTCGATAAACAATCCGTTGCGGTGGAGACGGTCGTATGCTTCCTGTGTCCGCTGTTCGTCGATAGCCACAGCCTCGCCACCACTTGCATCGAGCGCCGTCTGAATCTGGTCGGCTCGGACTGGTTCCGTAATTTGAATGCCATCAGCAACGGTGTTGGTTCCGTCTCCTGCAATCCAGCCGCCTCGGGCGTCGACAATCGGTGCAACACCGGTAGCCTGCACGCCGTACAGTCGAGGGATGCTGTCGATGAGTCCCCAGTTAGACAGACGGGCAAAGCCGCGATACGCCCCAAGAAAGAGCGTCCCGTGACCGAGCGGCGTGACGACGGCATCTGGGGCAGTCCAGTCTCGCTGGGCGACGAGTTCATAGGCGAACGTGGCAGTTCCCTCGAAAAAGGCCGGATTCCATGCGTGGCTGGCATACCAGGCTGTCGGCGTCTCAGGGTCGGTTTCCTCCGCAAGCTGTGCCATGCAGGCATCGGTGACAGCCTGTCGTGAGCCCTCGATTTTGGTAATTGTTGCACCGGTTCGCTCGATTGCCCGGACTTTTCCTGGCTTGGCATCCGCCGGAACGAATATTTCAGCGTCGAGCCCAGCGTACGCGGCATAGGTCGCAATCGCTTTTCCGGCATTGCCTGATGAATCCTCGACGACGTGGTCAACGCCGAGTTCAACCGCGTGTGAAATCGTCGCCGTTGCGCCCCGATCTTTGAAACTCCCTGTCGGAAAGAGCCACTCCAGTTTGTAACTTACATCGCGGTCGGGGGCATCAACGAGCGGCGTAAATCCCTCGCCAAGTGTGACTGCACAATCAACCGGGAGCCAGTTCTCGAATGCCCACAAACCAGCGTTGTGGTCGAGAGACGGTGTCGTCTCGATGGATGGTGCTGGTTGCTGCGTAAACTCAAGCGGGCCACCACAGGAGCAGCGCCACGCGGTTGCTGGCTGGGTTGACCCACAGACAACACAGGTGTACATATCCCGACTTATGCTGGCTGGTTCCTGTACCTGTCGGACCGATAGACAGACGAGAACGTTTACCACCAATCACTCCTAACCAGCGGTCATGAGCTCCGTACCGGAACGTACTGATATTGATGAAGCGTATACCTGGGACCTTGATTCGCTCTTTGCGACGGATGACCAGTGGGAAGATGCATTTGACGCAGTCCGGGAAGAGTTAGCCGACCTTCGTGCCTTCGAGGGAACAACGACTGACGACCCCGAGAGTCTGCATTCGTTTTTAACACGCTACGAGGAGATAAGGCGCGAGGTAGCAAACGTCTCGGCATATGCTCGAATGCGTCGTGACGAAGATACACGCGACAGTGAGGCACAGGCGATGGCGACCCGGGCCCAATCGTTGTTGTCAGAAGCCTCAAGCGCAACGAGCTTTTTCGAGCCAGAACTGCAAGAACTCGACCAGGATGAGCTTGAGTCATTCATCGAGTCCGAACCTGAGCTTGCAACCTATGAGCACTATTTCGACGATATCCTCCGGCTCAAGCCACATACCCGCTCGCCGGAAGTCGAGAATCTGCTGGCAGAGCTCGGGGAGGTGACCGGTGCACCCGGCGAGATTTATCAGATGCTCACCAACGCAGATATGAGTTTTCCGACGGTGGAGGACCCTGATGGGGAGGTCGTCGAAATCACGCTGAACAACTTCACAACCCTGCAGAAACATCCAAACCGGGAGTTCCGAGAGACCGTCTACAAGGAGTTTTATGACGAATGGGAGACGGTCCGAAATGCCGTCGGGACGGCCTACCGCAACAGCGTCAAAACGAACGAAAAGCTGGCCGATGCGCGCAATTACGAGAGTGCACGGAAAGCGTCGCTTGCCGGACCGAATGTCCCGACAGAGGTCTACGATACGCTCGTCGATACCGTCAACGACAACCTCGACAAACTCCACAAACACGCGGCGTTGAAACGTGATGTTCGTGGGTTAGATGACCTGCAGATGTGGGATATCTATACCCCACTTGTTACCGGTGAAAGCCCGGAGATACCCTACGAGGAAGCCTGTGAGTACGTCATTGATGCCGTTGCGCCGCTCGGCGAGGAGTACCAGAACAGACTCGCAGAGGGACTAGAATCCCGGTGGGTCGATGTCTATGAAACACAGGGGAAACGTTCCGGTGCGTACAGCGGCGGAACGTATGATTCCCAGCCATATATCCTGATGAACTATCAGGACGACGTCTCCTCAATGTACACGTTAGCGCACGAACTCGGCCACTCGATGCACTCTGAACTTGCAAGCGAACAGCAGCCGTATGTCTACGCCGATTACACAATCTTCATCGCCGAGATTGCCTCGACCGTCAACGAGACACTGCTGACGCACCATCTCCTCGAAACCATCGAAGATGAGCGTCTCCGCCGGCACATCCTCAACGAGTATCTCGAGCGGTTCCGCTCGACACTCTATCGCCAGACGATGTTTGCCGAGTTTGAACACCGCGCACACGAGCGCTCTGCGGCGGGCGAACCACTCACGACTGATGCCCTCGACGAACTCTACGGTGATTTGAAAGGTGCCTACTACGAACCGGCCGTGATGGACGACCGCATTGCCCGAGAGTGGATGCGCATCCCACACTTCTACTACGGCTTTTACGTCTTCCAGTACTCGACGGGGATTGCTGCGGCCGTCTCCTTCGTCGAAGCAATCCGCGAAGAGGGCGAGAGCGCTGCGGAACGCTATCGTGAGTTCCTCGCGAGCGGGTCACATGGATACCCACTTGAACTACTCTCCGATGCTGGCCTCGATATGACGGACCCCACAACTATCGAGCGAGCGCTCACTGTTTACGAGAGCTATCTTGACGAGTTTGAACAACTGGTCTAACCGGCGGTCCAGTTGGATGGTTTGAGACCTCAATACAGCAAAAACAACGCTACCATTGGCTAGCGTACTTGCTGGGTCCACGATATCAGGTTGATACGCAATCTCGACTATGAGACATGTTTTTGTGGTTTGGCTGTTTGTAAAATGACATGAGTAATCAACCGGACATTATCCAGTTTGGAATGGCCTTTGGCTTTGGTGTTGTCGCCCCGAGCGGGTTGTTATACGGGATGACAGTTGCACCTCTTGAAGTAACTCAGGCCGCCTTTTCGGTTATTTTGCCAGTTGGTTGGCTAACACTGATTGGAGTCGGGTCTCTGATACTGGGCAAGTGGCTGCAAGTACAACCGGCTAATCTGCTAGGAGGAGGAATTATTGGGACACTCAGTGGATTTGCTATCTTCGCACTGCTCGTTGGGTGGAGTTTTGTGATGTTTGCTATCGTCCCAATCACACTATTGGCGCTCATTGTGGGTGCGTGGGGAGCGTATGAATGGAACCGATATAGTGCGAGTATTGAGAACAACGTATACGATGGTTGGCGATACGTGTTCCTGGCATTAGTTATATTCATGATTGCTCTCCCCTCACTGCTACTCTTTGCCTGAGCCATCGTTATAATCAGTCTCACTTGTGAATGCTGTCACAGAGACGAACTACTGTTGGAATATGTATCTACCAATATTGTAAGCATCCCAGAAGAAAGAAACTGACACGTATACTTATTTTCTGTGAACAGTCAGTTTGAATATGGGCGGAGTAGCTGACCCAGAGACATACTATAACGAACATACAGAAGAGGAGTGGCATCGCCTCGATAGTTCGCTGCATGGAGAGTTAGAGTGGGAGGGGACCGTCGACATGC
The DNA here is from genome assembly GCA_003551945.1 of Halovenus sp. Classification (GTDB taxonomy): domain Archaea; phylum Halobacteriota; class Halobacteria; order Halobacteriales; family Haloarculaceae; genus Halovenus. Next base: position 9,122 of record PUNZ01000085.1, read on the forward strand.
TCGAGCAATATCTCCCTCAAGAGGGTCGGGTGCTTGATGCTGGAGGCGGTGCAGGACGATACACAATCTGGTTAGCAGAGCGTGGCTACGATGTGACTCTCATCGACCCTAGCGAGGGACAACGCGCTATTGCACGAGAGAAAGTCACCGAACAAAGCGTAGAACACAAGGTGACAATCCGGAACGGAGACATTCGACATCTACCATATGACAGCAACGAGTTCGACGCCACGCTGTGTCTTGGCGGGCCAGTCTCTCATATTCTTGTTTCACATGAACGTCTGAAGGCGGTTCGTGAACTGAACCGAGTAACCTCGTACGGTGGACCAGTGTTTGTCTCTGTGATGGGGCTATTAAATCTGCTTTCCATCTTACTTATCGAACCGAAACATCTTGCGCTCCTCCCAGAGTTGGCTCGCTCAGGTGACTATGATGCCGAATTGTTTGAAGACAAGAAAGCAGCGTTCACTGAGACACATTTTTTTCGTGCTGAAGAGTTTGAGTCGTTGCTCAGGGAAGGGAATATGGAGGTTGAAACACTCGTGGGTCTGGAGGGGTTAGCATCTGTCTACTCAGCAGGCCGACTTCGTAAAATTGCTGCAGCCCTTTCAGATGAGCAAAGTACCTGGATTCGCCAACTCGTGAACCAACATCGGAATGATCGAACCATCGTAGACCTTTCAGCACATATGCTAGCTGTCTGTGAGGCAGCGGAACGGTGAGACAAGGGCCTGCATCTCGATGGTCTCAGGGAATCAATGACCTTAACGACCCACAGAACAAAGAGTAATGAAAGGGCTAACGGCAAGTCACCCCGTTGGCGAAGAGTCTATTAATCACGCGGGATAAGATTACGGTATCAGATGTCTCGTAGTCCGTCACTTCCAAAGCGTCCTCGCCTTGAGCTCGACCCAGAAATGGCTCCTGACGAGCAACTGAAAGCGCTGAAAGAACATTTTGCAGACGTGCGTCAGGTGAACAAAACGCTGGACGAACAGCTCACAAACGCAAGAAACTAC
>PUNZ01000229.1 GCA_003551945.1 Halovenus sp.
AAGAACTTCGCACAGGCAATGGAACTGTCACAGAACGTCGAGGACGAACAGAAACTCAAGCAGGAACTAGCGCAGATGGGGGTCACGGGCATCCCTGGCATCGAACGTGTCGAACAGCCTGCAGACGACTAATATGAGTCAGCAACGAGAAGCCAAAGTATACGTCAACGGGAGTCTGGTCGGGACCCATCCCGACCCAGAACAGCTTGCAGAACAGATTCGCCAGTCGCGTCGCCGCGGCGAAATCAGCGAAATGGTCAACGTCTCGGTGAAAGAACGTACCCGCGAGGTCATCATCAACGCGGATGCCGGGCGTGCACGCCGTCCACTCCTCGTCGTTGAGGAAGGGGAACCGCTCATCTCTGACGAGGAAATTGAGGCGCTCAACGCGGAGGAAATCGACTTTCAGGACCTCGTCGAGCGTGGATATATCGAGTTCATTGATGCCGAGGAAGAAGGCGATATCTACGTCGCCGTTGACGAAGAGGAACTGACGCCGGAACATACCCACCTTGAAATCGACCCACAGCTGATTTTCGGTATCGGTGCAGGGATGATTCCATATCCGGAGCACAACGCATCGCCCCGGATTACGATGGGTTCAGGGATGATTAAGCAGTCACTTGGCCTCCCGTCTGCAAATTACCGGATTCGACCAGACACACGCCAGCACCTCCTGCACTATCCACAGTTGTCGATGGTGAAAACGCAGACGACCGAACAGATTGGCTATGACGACCGGCCTGCCGCACAGAACTTTACGGTGGCTGTGATGAGCTACGAAGGGTTCAACATTGAGGACGCACTCGTGATGAACCAGGGTTCAGTCGAGCGCGCACTTGCACGGTCACATTTCTTCCGAACCTACGAAGGCGAAGAACGACGTTATCCCGGTGGCCAGGAAGACCGCTTCGAAATCCCGGATGAGGAAGTTCGCGGCGCACGCGGTGAGGAAGCATACACACACCTCGACGAGGACGGATTGGTCAACCCCGAAACGAGAGTCGACGAAAACGCAGTCTTGCTCGGGAAGACCTCACCACCACGGTTCCTTGAGGAACCTGATGACATGGGCGGACTCTCCCCACAGAAACGCCGTGAAACAAGCGTCACCATGCGATCAGGTGAATCTGGTGTCGTCGATACGGTCACACTGATGGAAGGTGAGGACGGTTCGAAACTCTCCAAGGTCTCGGTTCGTGACGAGCGAATTCCGGAACTTGGAGACAAGTTCGCATCCCGACACGGTCAGAAAGGGGTCGTGGGCCACCTTGCTCCACAAGAGGACATGCCGTTCACGCAGGAGGGTGTCGTTCCTGACCTCGTGTTGAATCCGCACGCCCTCCCATCCCGAATGACGGTGGGGCACATTTTGGAGATGATTGGCGGAAAAGTCGGCGCGCTCGAAGGACGGCGAGTCGACGGGACACCGTTTACCGGTGAGGACGAAAAGGACCTGCGAGATGGACTCGTCGAAAACGGGTTCAAATCCAGCGGAAAGGAGACGATGTACTCGGGAATCACCGGCGAGAAAATCGAGGCCGAAATTTTCGTTGGCACCATTTTCTACCAGAAACTCTACCACATGGTGTCGAACAAGATTCACGCTCGCTCGCGCGGCCCGGTGCAGGTGCTTACCCGCCAGCCGACCGAGGGTCGTGCCCGTGAGGGTGGACTCCGTATCGGAGAGATGGAACGGGATGTGTTCATCGGTCATGGCGCAGCACTGACGCTCAAAGAGCGATTGCTCGATGAGTCAGACCGTGAACAGATTCACATCTGTGGTAACTGTGGAATGGCGGCCGTCGAAAACGTCGAACAGCGCCGTATTCACTGTCCAAACTGTGAGGAAGAGACGAACGTTCATGAGGTCGAGATGTCCTATGCGTTCAAACTCTTGCTCGATGAGATGAAGGCACTTGGAATCGCCCCGCGGATTGAACTGGAGGATGCAGTATGAGTCAACAGGCACCAAAATCCATCGGCAAGATTAATTTCGGGCTGATGAACCCGGAGGAGTATCGTGAAATGAGTGCAACCAAGGTCATCACCGCTGATACCTACGACGACGACGGGTTCCCCATTGATATGGGTCTGATGGACCCACGGCTTGGCGTGATTGACCCTGGACTTGAGTGTAAGACCTGTGGCAAACACAGCGGGTCGTGTAACGGACACTTCGGGCATATCGAACTCGCGGCACCGGTCATTCACGTCGGCTTTTCGAAGCTTATCCGCAGACTGCTTCGTGGTACCTGCCGTGAATGTTCCCAACTGCTGTTGAACGAGGACCAGAAAAACGAGTTCCGTGACCGACTTGAACGAACTCGAGACCTGGGTCGTGACCTGAACGACGTAACCAAAGCAGGGATTCGGCAGGCGCGGAAGTCGGACAACTGTCCACATTGTGGCGAACAACAGTACGATGTCCGCCACGAAAAGCCAACAACGTATTACGAAGTCCAGCAGGTGCTGGCATCGGATTACCCAGCACGCATCGCGAAGGCGATGGAACCGGACGAAGAAGAAGATAAAGAGCGCACGACGCCGACTGACCTCGCTGACGAATCGGGGCTTGACGTCGGTCGTGTTCAGGAGATTCTCTCTGGCGATTTCCGCCCACGAGAAGAGGACCGACGAGCCATCGAATCTGCACTCGGCGTTGACCTGACCGAAGAGGATACGAACAAGCTCATGCCCTCTGATATCCGCGACTGGTTCGAAGCCATTCCTGACGAGGATATCGAGGTGCTTGGTATCAACCCTGAACTCTCCCGACCAGAGTGGATGATTCTGACGGTTCTTCCAGTCCCACCGGTCACTGCCCGACCGTCGATTACGCTCGATAACGGGCAGCGTTCGGAAGACGACCTGACACACAAACTGGTCGATATTATTCGTATCAACCAGCGGTTTATGGAAAACCGTGAGGCTGGTGCTCCACAACTGATTATTGAGGACCTCTGGGAACTCTTACAGTATCACGTCACCACCTTCATGGATAACGAAATTTCGGGAACCCCACCAGCCAGACACCGGTCTGGGCGACCACTCAAAACGCTCTCGCAGCGATTGAAAGGGAAAGAAGGGCGATTCCGTGGGTCGCTGTCCGGGAAACGTGTCAACTTCTCGGCCCGAACGGTCATTTCGCCTGACCCAACGCTTTCGCTCAACGAAGTGGGTGTGCCCGAACGGGTTGCAACCGAGATGACGCAGACGATGAACGTCAACGAGCGCAATCTCGATAAAGCGCGCCGATATGTCGAGAACGGTCCGGAAGGACATCCAGGTGCGAACTACGTCAAGCGGGCTGACGGCCGGCGACTCAAAGTGACGGAGAAGAACTGTGAAGAGCTTGCACAGAAAGTCGAGCCTGGCTGGGAGGTTGCCCGCCATCTGATTGATGGGGATATCATCATCTTCAACCGGCAGCCGTCACTCCACCGAATGTCGATTATGGCGCACGAAGTGGTTGTGATGCCGTATAAGACGTTCCGACTCAACACAGTCGTCTGTGCACCGTACAACGCAGACTTTGACGGCGACGAGATGAACATGCACGCGCTCCAGAACGAGGAGGCGCGGGCCGAAGCGCGGGTGCTCATGCGCGTACAAGAGCAAATGCTTAGCCCGCGCTTCGGTGAGAACATTATCGGTGCTATTCAGGACCACGTCACCGGGACCTATCTGTTAACACATCAGAACCCGCTGTTCAATGAGACGCAGGCACTCGACTTGCTGCGTGCGACACGAATCGATGAACTCCCTGAGCCTGATGAGGTCATCGATGACGAAGAGTACTGGACGGGACGGAGTATCTTCTCCGAACTGCTCCCGGCGGGACTCAACCTTGAGTTCCGATCCTCGGCGGGCGACGATGTCGTCATCGAAGATGGGACCCTTATTGAGGGAACCATCGATGAGGACGCTGTCGGTGCATTCGGTGGTGTAATTGTCGATACGATTGCAAAGGACTACTCTCGAACGCGTGCACGGATCTTCATCAACGAAGTGTCCTCGCTTGCCGTTCGAACCATCATGCACTTCGGTTTCTCCATCAGCATCGATGATGAGTCTATCCCACCGGAAGCACAGGCACAGGTCAACGAGGCCATCGAAAACGCAAACGAGCGTGTTGAGGAACTCATCGAGGCATACGCCCAGGGAGACCTCGAATCACTGCCGGGTCGAACCATCGATGAAACCCTCGAAATGAAGATTATGCAGACACTCGGGCAGGCACGTGACAGCGCTGGTGATATAGCGGAGAAACACTTCGCAGACGACAACCCAGCCGTTATCATGGCAGAATCCGGGGCACGTGGGTCGATGCTCAACCTCACGCAGATGGCTGGCTGTGTCGGACAGCAAGCTGTTCGTGGTGAGCGAATCAACCGTGGCTATGACGACCGGACGCTCAGTCACTTCCAGGAGGGCGACCTCTCTGCTGAGGCACACGGCTTCGTCAAACACTCCTACCGTGAAGGACTCGAACCGAAGGAGTTCTTCTTCCACGCAATGGGTGGCCGCGAGGGGCTTGTCGATACGGCAGTCCGAACCTCGAAATCCGGATATCTCCAGCGGCGACTCATCAATGCGCTGTCCGAATTGGAGACACAGTACGACGGCACAGTCCGCGATACTTCGGATACTGTCGTGCAGTTCGAGTTCGGCGAAGACGGCACTTCGCCCGTTGAGGTGTCGAGCAAGCAGGATGACCCGGCCGTCGATGTCGAGCAGATTGCTGACCGCATTCTGGACAATGAATTCGACAGCGACGAGGAACGAGCACGGTTCATGGGCGACTCCCAACCGCTCACGAACCTTTCCGAGCACACCGACGACTGGTGGCTCGCACAAAGTGATGACTGAGGTGAGACAATGACAGGATATGACGTAAGCGAAACAATCGAAGCCCGTGTCGAAGAGACGACGCTCCCAAAGCGACTCCGAGAGGAGGTGTACAGCACGCTCGAAGCCCGCGACGTAACCGACGAGGAAGCCGAGCAAATCATCCAGGCGACTGAGGCGCAGTACGAACAATCTCGTGTCGACCCGCTCGACCCTGTTGGGACCGTCAGCGCACAGAGTATCGGTGAGCCAGGAACACAGATGACGATGAATACGTTCCACTATGCGGGTGTCGCAGAAATCGATGTGACACAGGGGCTCCCACGCCTCATCGAACTTGTCGATGCACGAAAAGAACCGGATACACCGATGATGACGGTGTATCTTGACGAGGAGTTCGGTGATGACCGGGAACGAGCACACGAAGTTGTCTGGAAAATCGAGGCAACAAAGATTCTCCAACTTGGTGATGTGTCGACGAACGTCGCCGATATGCTCGTCCAGGTTGCGCTCAACGAAGAGACGCTCCAAGAACGATGGCCAACGGTGGACGACCCCGTTGAGGTTGCAGAATCCATCGCAAGCACCATCGAATCGAAACTTGGCGTTGACACCGTTCAGCGTGGCCTTGTCATCGAGTTCGGTCCCGACCAGCCATCATATCGGGACCTCCTTCAGCTCGTCGAGGAACTGCGTGAAATCGTCTTCAAAGGCATTGAAGACATCTCGCGCGTCGTGATTCGCCGAGAGGAAACTGATGACGGTGAGGAGTTCATCCTCTATACTGAGGGGTCTGCCTTCGGTGATGTCCTCGATATCGAGGGCGTGGATGCCTCACGAACGACCTGTAACAATATCCACGAAATCTACCGTAACCTCGGCGTGGAAGCGGCCCGCGAAGCCATCATCGAGGAGACGATGAACACGCTCGAAGAGCAAGGGCTTGATGACGTGAACATCCGCCACCTCATGTTGGTTGCAGATATAATGACGAACGAAGGGACAATCGAATCTATCGGCCGTCACGGTATCTCGGGTGCGAAAGACTCCGTCCTTGCACGGGCAGCGTTCGAGGTAACGGTCAATCACCTGTTGGATGCTGCAATTCACGGTGAGGTCGACGACCTTGATGGCGTGACCGAAAACGTCATCGTCGGGAAGCCAATCAAACTCGGAACCGGAGATGTCGACCTGCGGATGGGCTCCGGAAAACAGGCTGACTGAAATGAAAGTCACACTGACCGACGAAGCGTTGCAGTTGGCTGGTCTGTTCGAACAAGAAACAGAGGCCACTGTGCGCGACTGTCTGGTGGATGAGGAAAACGACCGGGTCATATTTCTCATCAAACCGGGTGAGATGGGACAGGCAATCGGCTCTGGCGGGGAACACGTCAAACGAATCGAAGACCAGATTGGAAAATCGGTCAAACTCGTTGAGGATGGCGACCGGCCGGAGGACTTGGTCGCAAATGCGCTTGCACCTGCAGCAGTGTATAACGTCACCATCAGCGAAGATGATGAGACGCTCGCCTACGTAGAGGTTGCCGACGAAGACCGTGGTGTTGCAATCGGTGCGGACGGCAAAAACATCGAGGCAGCCCGCAAACTTGCCCGTCGACATTTCGATATCGACGACATCACGTTCACGTAACGACGTTCAATTTTTCCGCGCTCGCACCGTCAAAACACTTCTAACAAAGAGCCTTGGCTGCGGTTATAGCTCGCCGAGTTTGCGAAGCAGTTGCCCGCGGTACTCTTCATCAGCACGGACGCCTTTGAGTTCGAGAACACGGCGTTCGAGCTTATCAAGGGCGACACGGAAGGCGTTATCTGCGCCGTATCCTTCTCCGGTTGCAGCGACTTGCTGTTTGTTCGTCCGGAGGCGAATCTGACACTGGATAAGCGGTGTTCCGCGCATGCGCTCTTTGTGTTTCTGGAGGCGAACGTGTGCGTGGTGAACCTGCATCTTCTGGTATTTATCCGCAACCTCGCCGATGCGTTTGCGAACTTCCTCACGGGAGAGGGTGTCAAGCAGGTGGATGTTGGTAATCTGGACATCCATGTGCTCTTCTTCGGTGTAGGTGAGCGCACGGAGTACATCTGTTTTGGTGATGATTCCGGCGACGAACCGGTCATCGTTTTTGATGACGACGAGGCCAGCGTAATCGTAGTCGAGCATTTGCTCGACGGCGTCGGAAACGGACTCGTCGGTACGGATTGTCTCGACCGGGCTGTTCATGATGTTCGACACAGGGATGTCGAGGATACGGTCGCGGTCGCCGGAGCGGTCACCTTTCTGCTGGCGTTCCATGTCGCGGATAGCGAAATCAGCGATGTCGTGTGTCGTGACCATCCCACTCAGGCGGCCGTTATCGTCGACGACCGGAATCCGCGAGATGCTGTTTTCGCGCAGCAGGTTGATTGCTCGACCGATGTTTGTGTCAGTGTTAACTGAGACGACATCTTCGGTGTAGATTTCGTCGACGGTCAGTGCATCCAGATTTTCGAGGACGGCTTTGAGGATGTCATCTTCGGTGATGACTCCCCAGAGCTGTTCTCCCTCGAACACTGGGGCAATCTTTGCACCGCTTTCGACGAGGACGCGGGCGACTTCTCGGACGCCATCGTGGCGACTGACGCGCGGGGCGGAGCGAACGAGGCTGCGAACTTTCGCACCATCTTTGATGTGCGAGCGAACCAACTGACGCTGGTTAACAATCCCTTCGTACTCACCGTCGTCCATGACGATGATTCCTTTGGGATTCTCGCGTTCAAAGAGCGTGCGGACTTTCCCGAGCCGCTTGTCAGCGTCTACCTCGACAAATTCACGTGTTGCAATGTCAGCAATATCCATCTCTACCGACCTTTCAACGCGTGGCATCATCAAAGTTAGTTTTGTGGCTCACCAGTACACGGTCACTGTCCGACTTCGCGGTCCGTCACACTCGACAAACAGAATTGATTGCCAGCGGCCAAGCGCGAGAGTTCCATCGGTTACTGGCACTGTTTCGCTCGGTCCAAGGAGAAACGCCCGTAGGTGTGAGTCAGCGTTCCCATCCAGTTGGTCGTGTTGCCAGCCCTCATCGTCAATCAGCCCCGAAAGCATCGTTTCGATATCAGATAGGAGCCTTGGCTCCCCTTCGTTGATGGTGACGCCTGCTGTTGTATGCTCAACGAAGATGGTGGCCGTTCCGGTATAGGAGTCCGGAATAACCTGCTGGATATCCGCTGTGATATCAGTCACTGAAAGGCGCTTTTCAGTACGTATCTCGACAGTCGCTCTGGCCTCGGTGGTCATTGCTCCCCCTTGTCCTGCAGGGCAGTCTGTAAGTCAGTCAGGGCCTGTGTGGCAAACTGTCGTTTGTTTTCAAGACGGGTCCCCTCACAGCCATACCGATTTGTTACTGCGTTTGTCTCTGTCCCGTTATCACGTGCGTGTGCTATCCCAATGACGATCGTCCCGACCGGATTCCACTCGGTTCCTCCACCCGGGCCGGCAACGCCGGTTGTTGAAAGACCCCACTCGGTTCCAGCCCGCTTGCAGACGCCGTGAGCCATCTCCGCGGCCGTCTCAGCTGAGACCGCACCATGAGACGTGATTGTTTCCGGGTCAACACCGAGAAACTCCTGCTTTGCGTGATTCGAGTACGTAACGAGCGAGCAATCAAAATAGGTGCTTGAGCCCGGAACGTCGGTAAGTAAGGACCCAACCAGTCCGCCGGTGCTTGACTCTGCCACGGCGAGTGTCTCCTCACGCGAAGAGAGGAGCTCACCGACCTGCGCTGAAAGCTGGCGACTCCGTTCCATACTGGGCCTTCGACCGAATTAGGTATGAATCCGGCGGTCGGTGCGATAGCTTCTGACGGCACCAGAGTGGTTTTGTAGCTGCTCGTCCAACGTCGGTACTGGGACGGATATGGATGGGTATCAGCTGCTAACTCGCGAAGGGTATGCACTTGTCTATGGGCTGACAGCGATAGTACTTTTCATTACGCTGGTTGGCACCATCATTGGCTTCTGGGCGTTTGGTGGACTTCTCTGGTGGCCTGCATTGGCGCTTGCCGTGCTCGTTCTTGCGCTTGAAGGCCACAGCTTCTATCATCGACGACGTCAGTGACCACGCTGTTTTATGCAGTGGAACAGCCGAAATCACTAACACGACACAGCAGTAACAGGTACACAACGGAATGAGCAACGAGCGTGGGGCGTTAGCACCTTGGCTGGCCAGGGTGGGGGCAGACCAACAACGGGCCGAACTCGTCGCGGAGGACATCTTGCTTCAGTGTGGCCCCTACGAGAGTGTCCAGTATCGACTCCCTGGAAAGGGGTCGCTCGTCCACGACGATGAACAGGGGCGAAACCGCTTTGAAGCTACTAACACACTTTTTGCGGTTATCACCGACAAACAGCTGTTTTTTGGCCATGATGCATCTGGCGAGACGACCATCGAACCCATTCCACATGCGGACATTACAGATGTCAGTGTCACGGGCCGCTTTCTGAAAAAAGCGCTCGTCGTCGACGTCTGGGAAGGTGGCAGCTATACTTTTCGCCCGGCCGATAAAGACCAACTGACAGAAATCCGTGCGTATCTCGACGAGGTGAGCGAGTGTTGGCAAGTCATCGAAGCGTTGTTCGACGACCTCGGACAAACGTCGGCCGCGCTCCGGGGACAGATTGAATCCGGCGAGATCAAAACAGCACAGGAAACAGTCGAGACCGCAGAGAAAACGGTTGAGCGCCTCCGTTCACAGATAGCCGTCGGAGAGTTAGATTCCGTGCTTGGGCCTCGGCTTGCGGACGCGGAGCGCACGCTCCACCAACGGCGGATGCGTGGTCATCGTAGACGGGCAGAGATACTTGTTCGCGAAGGGAAGAAACTGACCGGTGAGCGAGCCTATACTGACGCATATCATACATACGACCGTGCACGCAAACACCTCGATATTTCGCTGGGGTTGGCACAACGTCAGGGCTTCGACAAGCCGCCTACAGTTACCGACCTGCGAGAGCACATCGATACTCGCATCGCCAATCTCCAGGTTTTGCCGAAAGCTCTCGGCGAACAAGCAACCGAGCGGGCAAAGGGGACGGACCACCCTGATGTTGCAGTCGAGGCATGGCAGGAAGCCTTCGACCATTTTCGTGACGCCCTTACTGCCGGCTGGGGCACTGACTTTTCATTTTCTGGTGACCGAGATGCCCTTCGTGTCACGGTCGAGCGGACGGTTGCAAACCTCATCAATGCCCGACTGGAGTACGC
>PUNZ01000107.1 GCA_003551945.1 Halovenus sp.
CCTTTGTGGCCGCCGCGCGGTGGGTGCAGACGAAGCGTTGGGTTCAGACCTGCGTCTTTGAGTGTTGTCTCCTCGTCGAGGAGGGCCTCTGCAAGCGAGTCGATGGAGTCATACTCCGTCTCTTCACTGACCCACTCTTCAGTCAGGTCGTCACCGTCTGCCGTTTTTCCACGGCGCTCAAGAAGCATTGTCACTGTCTCCTGACTTGGTGTTCCGTGAGCAACATGGTCGTGCACCTTCGTTACCATCCCGTTGTAGGTTGGCTCTTCTGGCACGAATGTTGCGTGGTTAACCTGCCCAAGATGGAGCATGTCGAGCGTGTCTCGAACGTCATGGTTCATGTGGACCTCACCGCGAAGTTGGACGATTACTTTCATTCCATCACCTCACGCTCTTGTTCACGAACACGCTGTGGAACGCGCGCCTCCGCTGCGTTTTGTAGTGCGTTGTAGGTCGCCTTTGCAAGGTTGACCGTCGTTCGCGTGTTACCGTAGCTTTTCGTCCAAGCATCCTCGACACCTGCCAGTTCAAGCACGTGTCGTGGTGTCTCTCCCGCCGCGAGCCCAAGCCCTTTTGGGGCTGGCTGAATCTCGACGGTGACAGAGCCTGCTTTGCCCTCTGCTTTGCGAATCAACGAGTGAGTTCCACCGGGCTGGTCCTCCCATGAGCCACTCCCAAGCGGGATGCTCACAAGGTTGAGTTTCGCAACGTCAATGGCTTTCTGGATTGCGCCACCGACCTGGTCGTCACGACCCTGTGCGTAGCCAACGAGACCATTGCGGTTTCCGACGACAACCACACAGCGGAATTTGACACGTCGACCGGAGTCGGTCATCCGCTGAACCATGTTGATATCAAGTACTTCATCCTCAAGGTCGGGGACGAGTTGGTCGACGAGTTCCGGCTCTTTCAGTGGGAGCCCGGAGTTTAGTGCCTCCTCCATCGTCTCGATTTCGCCTTCCGCGACCTTCTTTCCTAAGCGGGTCTGTGGGACCCATCCATTATGTTCGCTCATAGTTCTATCTCACCTTCCAATAGCGTCTCACGCAGTTCATCGAAATGCGTTGGGAGTTCGGTCGCATCGAACTCGCCGCTGTACAGGCCATCAGTCTGCTCGGCGTACTCGGCGATATGCTCGCCACGGGTACGCGACCAGTCAGATAACACTGAGTCGTTATGCGGAATTTCGAGTCCGGCGTCGATAGCTCCTTCCTGTACTGCAAAGACCTTGCTCCCCGGCGTCGGGGAGTTCAGTCCGATATCGAGGACCGCTTCCTCGACACCAGCTTCAACAGCACGCAGTCCTGCGAGCAGGCCAGTGAGGTACGCCGCCGGCATGTTGCCGAGCGGTGCCTCCCAACCGAACTCACGAAGGTCTGCGGCCGTCGCGCTGGCGAGCGTTTCGTCTCCATCTGGTGCAGTCACTACCAGCTGCGCCCTGACTTGCTGGTTGCTCTTTCGAGCGACCAAGCGTGGCTTGCCGGATTTCAGCAGGCGCAACCGCTGATGGTAATCTGTTCGTGCCTCACGGCGCCGCCGAAGCGGTACCGTATATCGTGGTCCTGTTGCCATTAGACGTCACCTTGTTGTTCGTTGAGATATCGTTCGAGGTCTGCAACGCTGTCGAACTCACCACCGCCGGCTTTGTCGTACAGGTCGCGATAGGTCGAGCGGTCGAGTTCGCCCTCGTCACGAAGCTCTTTCAGCCAGTTTCGCTGTGCGCGAATCCGTGACTGCCACTCTTCTTTGGTGTTCTGTCGAGCACCGGCCCGGCCTTTGCGGGTCCCGGGACCGCTTTGGTGTCCGTATGCGCGCTTTTGCTGTCGTTTCCGAGCACGGCCACGGGAGTTACTCCGCGCCTCTTCGGTCTGAATAGCGCCTTCTGCGTGGAGGTCACGAATATCCTCTCGGGTGATTGCCTCCGCAATATCTGCCTGTCGGGCAGGGTCGAACCAAATTCGGTTCTTACCCACACCAAGCACATCCGATGCCAGTCGTTTCTGTGCGCTCAAATCAGTCATTCGACTTCCACCTCCTCATAGGTTGGATTAAGCACGCGGATATCGTTGTCTTCCGCGACTTCTTCGATTCGTTCGCGTTTTCGACCACCGACGGATGACGCAATACGCACTGCTTGCGTATCGCCATCGACACCGTCGAGGTCATCCGGATTGTGGACGTGAACCTCTTCGAATCCGGACGGGTGCAGGCCGCGAATCTCGGTTGGCGTTCGGAAGCCAGCCTGGACCTTGTCACCTTTTCCTTTGATACCGATTCGCTGCTTTGAGAGCCCACCGCGTGGGCGTCGCCACGATGTCGGCGTCCGCTTTTTCTTGTGGTAGTCCTGTCGATTGAACTGCGGTTTCCCTTCGCGGGCGCGCTGAGTGAGCAGTCGCTCTTCCTCTTCGGAGAGGTCAGGCGTCTTCTCGGTCAGGCCACGGGCAACGAGTTCCGTCTCGACATCTTCGTCGACATCGCTGTCATCTTCGATTTCAGCGGTCGCTTCGTCGTCAACTTCGAGGTCACCAACGTCGGCTTTGATACGGGCGGCAAGGGCCATCCCGATACCATCGACGTTTGCGAGTTCATCCTGGCTGGCACCGCGAATCTGGTCGACGGTGTCAAAGCCAGCCTCTTCAAGGGCTTCAGCTTTGGAGTCGCCAACACCGCTAATATCCGTCAGTTCCTGGATTTCCGGCTCGTCGTCTTCATCGTCTTCAGCGTCAGACGCATCATCTTCGTCTTCTGCTTCTGGGGCAAGCTCTTTGACTTCAGCTTCGACATCCTCGCTCACATCGAGCGAATCGGTTTCCGCTTTCAGACGAGCAGCCAGCGCCGTGCTGACACCCTCAACGTCTTGGAGCTGTTCCTGTGTGGCAGCACTCACGTGCTCGACCGTCTCGTATCCAGCGTCCTGAAGCGCCTCAGCAGCATCCTCGTCGACACCACCAAGTTCAGTCAGTTCCGTCGGAACCTCTTCGTCGCCAGTTTCGTCGTGTTCGTCACTCATCAGGCGTCACCTCGGTTTGGCTTGTTTGTGATGTACGCGCCGTCCTGGAAGACACGAATGTCTTTGTCCGTGACGCGCGTGAGCTGTTCGATGTCCGCAGCGGTCTGTCCAACTGCTTCGATGTCAGGGCCAGTGAGAGTGATCTCCTCGCCGCTCACATCGACCTGTGTCTCACCGTGGATGGTGGTTCGTCGTGGGGCTTTCTCACCGAGGAAATTCTCGATGACGACTTCGTCTCCCTGGACGTTGACCTGCATTGGGAAGTGAGAGTAAAAGACTTCCATCTCATACTCCCAGCCCTCGGTGACACCGTAAAACATGTTCTCGATGTGACTCTCGAACGTGCCAACGGTGGAGTTGGTCTTTGCATCCTCGCTTTCTGCGGCGATGACGACTTCGTCGCCATCAACCGACACTGTCACGTCAGGATACCACAGTCGGCGTGTCACGCTGCCGTTCGGTCCGTCGACGGTAAGGTCGAGATGGTCTATCTCGGCGCTTACCTCCTCCGGTATCTGTAAGCGTATTTCTGTCATTGTTAGTAGACGTATGCGATGACCTGGCCACCAATTCCCGCTTCGCGGGCCTCATAATGGCTCATAATGCCATGTGAGGTTGTAACGACGAGCGTCCCGTAATCACGGGCAGGGAGGAACCGTTTCTCCCACTTTTCAAACTCGTCGGCCCCCGCAGAGTATCGGGGTTTGACCGGGCCGCATTCATTGATTGCTCCTTTTAGTTCAACCTCAAACTGTCCTGCTTTACCGTCTTCGATGCGCTCGAAGCCGTTGATATATCCTCTGTCATAGAGGACTTCGAGGACGCTACCGATCTCGTTCGAGGCGGGCTCAACTACCTGTGTCAGATGCCCAACGCTCTCCGCGTTATCAAGCGAAGAGAGTGCGTCGGCGAGTGGGTCGTTTCCTGTCATGAGTATTTTTTGAACCCCATGCTTCGGGAGACTTCGCGGAAACACTGCCGGCACAGCCATATTTCGTATTTGCCGACCAAGCCCTGTTTTCGGCCACAGCGCTGGCATTGGCGAAGCTGTCCCGTCCGTTTCGCGGCGTGCTCGCCGGTGGGCTCTTCAGTTTCTGTTTCGCTCATTCTGTTACCTCCACGTCAAACGCTTGTTCGATAAACCGTACCGCATCGTCGACTGTCAGTCGGTGACTTGACGGAATCGACGTTGATGCCCAGTCGCGTTTTGCCACGCGATAGCCCGGGCGGACCAAATTAACAGTCACATCAAACCCGAAAAGACCGATTGTCGGGTCATACTCCTGGCCTGGGAAGTTTGTGTGGTCTTCAATACCAAAGCTGAAGTTGCCGGTATCATCGAACTGGCGGCGCTTGAGGTCAACAAGCTCCAGCGCAGTTGCGAGGAACTCCTCTGCCTCAACGTCGCGAAGCGTCACCTTCGCACCGATTGGGTCACCCTCTCGGATACCAAACTCGGGCTTGGTCGCTTTTGCGATGGTCCGAACCGGCTGCTGTTCCGTGATTTCGGCAAGGATTTCTTCACCCTCAGCCAGTTCACGGCCACCTTCACCGATTCCCATGTGGACAACGACTTTCTCGACGCGTGGTTCACGCATTGCGTGGAACGTCTCGGTTTCTGAGCTCATTCAGACCCCTCCTCGTCATCGTCAATGAAGTTCTCGTCGATGATGACGATGTACTCCTCGATGGTTTCGAACGCTGTTTCGTCGTCGAACGACGAGAGCTGTACGTTGTTTGGCGCACTACTTGCCGTGACTTCGATGTTCGTAATCTCGCCAATCCGGCCAGCGTGCTGTCCAGCAACTGCTGTTGCCAGTGCACCCTCTTCGTAAACGAAGTGTGCAACGATTTCGCCGTCGTCATTCGCAACGATAAGCGAGTCACCGACGCTGTAATCGCTATCTTCATCGACAAGCAGTGTCTGCCCGTCGTGAAGCGTCAGTTGAACATCGCCGCCTGGCACATGCTGTTTCCCTTCAATCTTTCCGAGTTTGCTCTGTGCAGACTCTTCGTCCATCGGCGTCAGCGTCAACCGACCACCCTCATCAGGGAAGACTCGGTAATACTCGTCGCGTTCGGTGAACGCCACGATATCGAACATCCCGACGGGACGTTCCTCCGTGCTGACGGGCTCGCCGTTAATAACGACGTTATTCTGATTCAATGCGTAGCGTGCTTCCTTTCGGTTGTCAACGTACCCGAGCACGTCCCGCAGGATAATCAAGAGTGGAACTCCCGATTCACCATGTGGGCCGGCACCGGCCTTGACCGTAAACGTCTCCGTTTTCCGCTCAACAGGCCAGCTTTTGGGCACTGACAATCGTTTCTGATGCTTCGTCATTCGTTATCCTCCTCCGGTTCGGATTCCAGACGCTCTTTGCGTCGGCTATCCGAAAGGTTGAGTTTTGTCACACGCACGTTGCTCGTTTCGAGCGGGCGGGGAACTTCTTCTCCATCGGTCGTCTCAACAGTCACACCCTCCACGTGGATGGCTGCATCCTTGAGGTCGACTCGGACAACTTCGCCTTCCTCGCCAGCAAAATCTCCGCGCATGACCTCGACGGTGTCGCCCTGGTTGACGCGTACCGTTCGCTGGTCATATTTCTCGCGAAGGTCAGATGACAGGCCAGCTCTGACCTGCTTCTGACGCTCATGCAACGGCGCGTTCCGTTCCGCAATCCGTTGTTTGTGTGGTTGTCGTGTCATACTATCATCGTTGCAGTCGATGCGATCGACCCGAAGCGTTCTGCCACTTCACGGGCGATCGGTCCTTTGATTTCCGTACCACGGGGGTCCTCGTTGTCGTCAACGATGACCGCCGCATTATCCTCAAACGACAGGCGCGTTCCGTCCGGGCGGCGGATGGATTTTCGCTGGCGCACGATAACCGCTTCGAGCACCTGACGACGCATCTCCGGCGTCCCTTTCGTCACTGAAACCGTCACCTTATCGCCAAGACCGGCTTTGGGCTGTCGGTTGACAACACCCGAATAACCGGCTGTGCTGATGACTTTCAGTTCACGCGCGCCTGTGTTGTCGGCGCAGGTGATGAGCGAGCCTTTCTTTAGGCCCTGTGTAACGTCGGCTTTCAGTGCCTCCATTACTGCTCACCTCCTTCGCTCTCGACCACTTCGACGACGACGTGTGATTTCGTCTTCGAAAGCGGTCGTGTCTCGGCGATCTTTACCGTGTCGCCGACTGATAGCGGTTCGAGCACGCCAGGCACGTGGGCTGGAATGCGCGAACGTCGTTTCATCATCCGGTCGTACTTTGGAATGGTCACGTCGTATTCTCGCTGAACAACGACGGTCTTGTCCATTTCCGTGGAGACAACCTCGCCCTCGATAATCTGCCCGCGTACGGACAGCTCACCGTAGAACGGGCACGTCTCGTAGTCGTACTCGTCCGGATTTTCCGGTTCTGGTGGGGTCTCTACATCTAGTCCTATCGCCATATCGAATCACCTGTCTGTTCCGTTCGACGAGCTGGGCGGCCGATAAGCGTCTCACCGGCCGTCTGGACGCACTCTCCCGATGGCAGTGACCATTCGAATGTGGCACTCTCTTTCGGGATGTGTGCAACTCGTCCATCAGTCTCGATTCCCAGGGTTCGAGTCGTCTCCGTGACGACTGAACCGGACAGCCCAATGCTGTCTGGGTTCGAAGCCGCAACGACTTCGACGTCAAGACCGACGAGTTCATGTCGCGTTACTGTCTCCGCGGTGAGTGCCATTACTCGGCACCTCCCTGCCGCTCTGCAACGGAGTCCGCATCGAAATCGCCTTCCTCTCGCTGAATCGTTTTGATTCGGGCGATTGCTTTCTGGAGCTCTTTGATTTCCGAGGGATTTTCCGGCATTCCACCGGCTGCTTTGACCGACTGAGCGTTCATGAGCTCCGTCTGGAGCTGTTCGAGTTCCGCTTCTCGCTCCGCCGGCGTCATGTCACGAACCTCGATTGGGTGAAGAATCGTCATTGTTCATCACCCTCCTCTTCTGTATCTTCGTCTGCCGCTTCGGCTTCGGCATCCATCTCGTCCATCAACTCTTCGGCTTCCTGCTCTGTCTCCTCGTCAAGTTCCTCTTCGACGGCTGCATCGAGGTCATCAAGGTCCTCCTCAATGTCTTCGTCATCCTCGGAGACAACTTCCTCTTCAGGAATCTCCTCTTCGATGACTTCCTCATCGACCGCTTCAGCGTCTTCTGCTGGTTCGGCCTCATCAGCCGGTTCGTCGGCTTCTGGCTCGTCTACGTCGCCTTCAGCGAGCAGATCTTCGACGCCATCATCTTCACCAACGTAATCCTCAACTTCGATATCCTCGTAAATCTGGAAGTCGTCGGGGAGTTCGGCATCCGGCGGGATGATTTTAACCTGCACACCGATGGTGCCCAGCTTCATCACTGCCGTTCCAATCCCGTGGTCAACGATTTCCTCGGCTGGTTCCCCGTTGTGTTTGATGTAGCCACGGTTGAACTTCTCCACGCGTGAGCGTGCACCAGTGACTTTTCCTGAGAGGACGATTTCAGCGCCAAGTGCGCCAGCGTCCATGATACGGTCGATGGTTGTGTGGCCGGCTTTCCGGAAGTACCAGCCGCGTTCGAGTGCGTTGGCAAGCCGGTCCGCAACAATCCGGGCGTTCAGGTCCGGTTGTTCGACCTCCTGGACATCAACCTGCGGGTCATCAAGTCCGAAATCGGACTCGAGTGCGGTGGTGATTTTTCGGATATTTTTCCCACCTTTTCCGATGACCATCCCTGGTTTTTCCGCTTTGAGCACGATCTGCGTACCCATTGGCGTCTTCGCGATTTCCATACCGCCGTAGCCAGCTCGACCAAGCTCTTCCTGGAAGAACTCATCAATCTGGGTACGCTGGATACCGTTTTCGATGAACTGAAGTTCATCTGCCATTATTCATCATCCTCCGTCTCTTCAAGGATAAGTTCGACATCAACTTCGATGGTGTTCCACGGACTTGCACGCCCCATTGCACGGGGTTTGCGACCCTGTCGCTCCCCAACCTTGTGGGGGGCGGCGTGGATGATTTCCATCGACTCTGCGTCGAATCCCTGATGGTCTGCGTTGCCGATTGCGTTTTCGAGCAAGTCGAGAAAGGCAGTTGCTGCCTTCTCTGGGTAGCGACCGGCATCCCAGCCATCGATATTTTTCTTGTGACCAACGCCTGAGTTGTGCTGGCGGAAGGGAACGACTTCTTCCTGTTCGACAACGCCTTCGAGATATTCGACGGCATCACCGGCCTGCATCCCTTTGATTTCTCGGGCGATGGCTTTGCTGTGCTTCAGACTTATCTGACGGTCCCGGAGCATCGCTTTCGCGGTCGTGTCCGGGTCAACGTCGACTGAGTAGCTGATTCCCATGGGTTATTTGAGTGGCACGAACTTTGAGGAGCGAGTTGCTCCGATGCCGGCCTGTCCGTGCGTGACCGACGTGCGCGTCAGTTGGAATTCACCGAGGTAATGGCCGAGCATCTCCGGCTCGACTTTTACCCGTTCGAACTCCTGCCCGTTGTGGACTGCGAACGTGATTCCGACCATCTCCGGTACAATTGGCATGTCTCGGAGGTGTGTCCGAATCGGGTTGTTCGCCGTCTCCTCCTCTTCTGCCTCACGGGCAGATTCGAGAAGTTCCTGTTTCTGGACGGACAGACCGCGCGTGATACTTCGCCGCTGTCGAGCGGGGAGCAGTTCCGCAACTTCCTCAAGGCTCATCTCCTGCAACTCATCGAGCGTGTGACCACGGTAGGTAAATTCGCCTTCGTGACCAATCTGGTAATCCGTACTCATTTTTCACCACCTCGCCCGGTTCGCCGCGAGGAAATGTCCCCGACCTTGCGCCCCGGCGGGGCATGTCGTGATACGCTTTTCGGTCGGCCAGGGTGTTGGCGGCCACCGCCACCGAATGGGTGGTCGACGGCGTTCATTGCAACACCGCGAACGCGTGGCCAGACCATACCGCGTGCTTTTACTTTGTGGTATTTCTTACCGGCTTTGACAACCGGTTTCTCCGTCCGACCGCCACCGGCAACGACGCCAATGGTAGCCCGACACTGTGGTGAGAGGCGTTTCATCTCGCCACTTGGCAACTGAACGACTGCCACGTTGCGCTCGTGTGCGAGCAACGTTGCACTCACTCCGGACGAGCGTGCAAATTTTCCACCGTCACCAGGGTTCGCTTCGACGTTACAGACCGGAACACCTTCCGGAATCTCGGCCAGCGGGAGCGTATTCCCTGCTTCGATAGCTGCCGAAACGCCGACCTGAATCTCGTCACCGACCGTAATTCCTTCCGGGGCAAGGACGAGTCGTTGGTCGCCATCATCGAACTCGACGGCCGCAACGGGAGCGCTGCGTGCCGGGTCGTGTTCGATGTCGACGACTTCGCCAGCGATAACGTCGCCTTCTTCGACGGTTCGGTGTGAGAGGTTTGCCTTATATCGGTGTGATGGTGCTCGGAACGTTGGAGTACCGCGACCGCGTCGTTGTCCACGAATGCGTCGTCCCATCGTTAGAACACCCCGATTCTGGAGGCAATCTCCTGTGCGTCATGGTCATCTGAAAGCTGTACCTCCGCTTTCGTCTCCCCTTTCGTGGTAAGCATCGTGTTAATCCCGACAACGTCGACGTCGAATTGCTCTTCGACCTCAGCGACAATCTCTTCTTTCCGTGCTTCGGGATGGCAGATGAATACCATCTTGTTCTCGAAATCCATCTTGTCGACGGATTTCTCGGTAACGTGGGGGTATTTCAGTGCGGTTGTCATCGGTTTGCAACCTCCGCAAGTGCTGATTCAGTCCAGACCGTGAGCCGTCCTGGGTGTGCACCGGGAGCAAGGTCCTCTGCGTTGACCTCTTGAGCCGTGGTTACGTCTGCACCCGCAAGGTTGCGGGCTGCACGTGAAGGCTCCTCGCTGGTCACGAAGAGGATAGATTTTGGGCTCCGGTATTTCCGACCTCGGGTCGTCCCGCGGCCAGCACGAACAGAGCGGTTGTCCGCTCG
>PUNZ01000261.1 GCA_003551945.1 Halovenus sp.
GCTATCAGGAGTGCATGGACTTGCCAGTCGAACCACCAAATCACGACCAGCGATGCGAGGTTTGCCAGGAGTACCCCGACGAACGACCACTCTGCTCGTTTCCACGACGGATGCACGTGTACTTGTGACAGTAGGGGGAGTTAATTTTGTAGATTTGACTGACCACTACAGAGAACACCATAGCTCGAGACATTCCACACTCGCGCTCTGTATTCAGCACCGACCTCGTGTCGGTTATAGAGGATTTCAACAAAGCCAGGAAGTCAGCAGGGCCTCTTGCTTCATGTCGGTTAGCCTGCGACAGGGAGTAGGTTGCGTTTCGTGTCGGTCAGGCTTGCCGGTTCGGGAAGACCATCACTGGGACAGTTGCCTCACGGATGAGTTTGCCGCCAGGGTCGCCCGAGATTGTTCGTTCCCACGTGTTTATTTCACGAGGTGTGAACGCGACGAGTGTCGCCTCCGTCATATCGATTGCGTCGGTGAGTGCTTCTGCGACCTCTCGCCCTTCAAGTGTTGCCCACTCAAACTGAAGATCGTCACGGTAGAGGATTTTATCGAACTTCTCGTAAGTTGCTCCTGCGAACTGGTCTCTGCCGGTTTTGAGTGTCGTCTCTGCAGTTGTTCCCTCGGTAACGTGTGTGATAATGAGCGTGGTCTCCGCGTCCAAATGCGGTCGAAGCGCGCGCGCCGTCGCTTCAGCATCGTCGGGACTCGCAATCGGAACTAAGACACGTTCGAATAGCCCGTCATTCATACGTATGTACTGCGTTTGAAGCTTGAAAAAGCGTATTGGGTGTACTCACTAGGCTGGCTCTATTGAAATCCTCAGGAAGCCATGTATGTGCCGTGTAATACCTGATGACGTGACGTTGGTGAGTTGTGCAAAACAGTTCTTGATCCATGCGTGACATTGTTGATCATTAGATAGAAACGCGACGTAGGAATACCAAGGGGTCAGGATTCAGTCGTGATTGTCGCCGAACCACGTCGCTGATTCCGGGATCATCCCGGACGTGATCCCGGCGAGAAGTCCGAAGTACCCGGCTAATCCTCCGAGCGTTATCGCGAACGGTGTCGCGTCGCTCCGGCGACTGAGAGCGAACGTTCCGACGATGACGCCGATCGGCGAGAGGATTCGAACGATTGGTTTCCGCCAGAGTCGTCCGGCAGTCGTTGGCCACCGGGCAAAGCCGAGTTCGATAGCGACTGCACTGATCACCCCAGCAAAAAACGGTGTTGGACGGAGCAGTTCGTCCAACGTGAGCCCACGCTTACGACCTACTGTCCAAATGATAGCCGCGACGATCGTTGCTGAAAGTGCGTCAGTAACGCGTGTCATGAGGTAGTTGGTGGACTGAACGCGGCGATGGATATGAACGTCCGGTATACACCGGCTTTGTCGTGCCGGTGTGTCCCGGGTGTAACGTCTGCGGTTGTAACGCCTGCGGTTGTACCCATCCTCGATGGTGTGCGTGGTTGATCGGTTCAATGGTATGGTGTAACGTCTCTCTCCGAAGTAATAACTTGGTGGTACTACCGAAGTTTTAATTAGGCGCTCGCGAAACCGGTAACAGTGAGTTACACGGAGACGCTCAGCGAGGAGGCGGATCAACTATGGGACGCCATCGTTGAGCACCCGATGGTGGTGGAACTCGGCGCGGGAACGCTCGATGAGGAGCCGTTCCGGTACTGGGTGAAGCAGGATTACGTGTACTTGATCGAGTACTCGCGCGTATTTGCGTACGGTGCAGCGAAAGCCCCCGATATAGGTCGGATGGCGACGTTCGCTGAACTCCTTGAATCGACGATTACGACGGAGATGAGTCTGCACCGAGCGTATGCTGCCGAATTCGGCATCTCGGAGGAAGAACTGGCAGCCACGGACCCGTCACCGACAACGCGCGCGTGCACGGACTTCCTCGTCCGGGTCGCTGCAACCGGGACGTTCGGTGAGATCATCGCGGCGTTACTCCCCTGTATGTGGGGGTTCAACGAGACCGGGAAGCGTCTTGCAGCTGCGGGGCTCCCGGAGGACGAACGTTACGTGGAGTGGATCAACATGTACGCCGGTGAGGAGTTTACCGAACTCACCGACTGGTGTAAGCGCCTCTTGGATGAGGTTGCAGCCGACGCGAATGTGGGTGAGCGCGAGCGGTACCGAGAGTTGTTCGTGACGTCGGGACGGTACGAGTATCGCTTCTGGGATGCTGCGTGGCAACAGGAAGAATGGACGATTTGACGGGCGCTCGGCAGAATATCACGGGCATCTCGCGGGGGACCATCAGCGGATATGTCCGCAGTATGGGGCCTGCTTGGGTTGCAGGTGCCATCGCTGCAGGCCCGGCAACCATGGCGAGCCTCGTTACGGGCGGTGCGCTCTTCGGGTACACCTTCCTCTGGGTGGTTGTACTTTCGGCAGTCGCAGGCGCGATCTCACAGTACCTCGCAATGCGACTTGGCCTACTCACGGAACGGGGTCTCATTGGCGTCGTTGAAGACCGTTTAGGAGGGTTTTGGGCGTGGATCCTCGTTGCTGATGTGGTGATCGCCGCTGGGGCGGCACAGCTCGTGATCATGAACACAACGGCGTCGGTATCAGCGTCATTGACCGGGCTCGACCCCCGCGCCTGGGGCGTGGTCTGGGCAAGTATATTAGCCGCTGGGCTCGCCGGGCGAGGGTACCGGTTCATTGAGTTGGTCGCGAAAGTGCTCGTTACAGCGGTCGTTATTGCGTTTGTCGCTTCACTGGCTGTTGTACCTATTGATCACGGTGCGACTGCAGGCGGGCTTGTCCCGTCGCTTCCAACCGGGGGCGCGCTCGTAGCGGCGGGTATTCTGGGTGGTGCAGTCCATGTGACGCTCATCACGGTGCACTCGTATACGATGAAGGCGCGCGGTTGGAGTAGGCGTGAGTACGGTCTTGCCACGTTTGATGTGGGAGCGTCAATGCTCGTCGCGTTCGGTGTGTACAGTATCGCGATTTTTCTTGTGGCTGCGAGCGTGCTTTCGGACCCCGACCTGACAGCCGTTGCCGCCGCGGAAGCGCTCGGACCGCTTGTCGGGGAGAATGCTCGCCTGTTGTTCTTGCTCGGGCTGGGAGGCGCTGCTGTCTCGACGCTCGGTGCGAACACAATGGTTCCTCCGTTACTTGTTGCTGACAAGCTTGGCTGGGAGACCAGCGTCACTGATTCGCGGTACCGCGTGCTGCTGGCTGGTTTCGCCGTTGTCTCCGCAGCCGGCGCGTTCATCGGTGGTGAAGTGCTCAACCAGCTTGTACTCGTCCTTGCGCTCGGAACTGTCGGGACACCATTCGCTATCGTGGTCGTGCTTTATTTACTCAACACCGACGCAGTTCCGGAGACGAATTCGATGGGAGCGAACCTTGGCGGACTCGCCTTGTTGGTTGTCTCCGGAACGCTGGCCGGGAATTTTGTGTACGAACAAGTGGCTGTTGGGCTTGATTTCCTTTCAGGTGGTGTCCTTATATTCGCAGTTATTCTTGGCACTGCGACGATCCTTCTCTCTCTCAAGTACATTCGAGAGGAGGGCGTGAGCACGTGACGGTCTTATTGTTCTGGCCTTCCGGAGCAACGCTGATGCTGCGCCGATTAAAATCCGCCGTAGCACCGATACATGATGTCGAGAGGTCGAACTGGCCACTCGATTTTGGACGCGATCATATCGACCCAGACCCATGTGTCAGATCTGTTTCCGACCGGTGTTTGATTGCTATCATTCCTCTGGATCGATTCCTGGACCATTGTCTTCAATCATCAGTTGCTGATCGTTCATTCCGGAAGATTCCAGAAACGGCCAATTTTAACAAACAAAATCGCCATATTCGAAGGTATTAAGCGGGCTAGAACCCATCACCCATATCCTTCTGGAACCTGAGCGGGTAGGTTTTTATTGCCAACCAGGATATGACCGTCGCAAGGAACGATGATCCGTGATGCTCGCGTCCTCCGTGCTGCATTTGTCCCTCGAGAGGTAGAGCATCGCGACGCCGAGATTAATCACCTCTCAAGCGTCCTCGAACCGATCACGAACGACGAGCCCGCCGACACAGCCATTTTCACCGGGCCCAGTGGTACCGGAAAAACATGTATCTCGAAGTTCGTCACGGAACAACTCTGTGAAGAGGTTCTCGACGTTTAGACCACATACATCAACTGCTGGCGCAACTACACTCGGTTCCGAACGCTCTACCAGATCCTCGACGACCTCGGAGCATCTCTCGACATCCACCGACAATCAACACCGCACGATGAACTTGTCAACCGCTTCCAGCAGTATGACGGCCCGCGAACCGTCGTCATCCTTGATGAGGTTGGCCAGCTGGAGGACCCCGGCCTTATTTATTGCATCGAGAAGGTTGACGACCCGCGAACGAAGCGGACCGTTCGGACGTACTTCTCGAAGATGGCTCAGTACAACCTGCTCGAAGCGAAGGGCACAAGCCGAGATAGGGAGTACTCACTCGTTGACTCAGTGATTACTTTGCTAAGTAAATCAGACTCATAAAAGAGCTACACACGCAGTGTCCGATTCAAACAGTTTCGCTCTCCCCCAACTCAATAATCGCCGAGTACTCCCAATCGTCGGGCGCGCCGCGTTGCATAGTGAAACACGAGGTAGCCGCCGAAGAGATACCCAACAGCGACGCCGACGAGTAGCGCAAGTTCAGCAAGCCCGAACTCCCACAGCCGCACGCCGTCAACCATCGCCCGCTGGAGCAGCGCGCTGCCGTGTGCCAGCGGGAGAACTCTAGTCCATGGCAGCTCGAACACCGGCGCGGAGATGAGCACGATGAACCCGAACTGTAGCAGGTTGAGCCAGTTGCCAATTCGTTTATACAGCACAGTGATCCCGCCGGCGGCAAATCCTAGTCCGAGCACCGAGACGATAGCGAGCCCAGCGATCGAGACCACTGTAATTGGGTCGAGGCTGAGCCGCGTACCGGTCAGGAGCAACATAAATACGAGCACGATCGCGGAGGTCAGGAACGTTCGAACGACCTTCGCCACCCCCTTCAGCAGCGCGACCGGCGCGAACCCGAAGGGGGTGGTAATGTGCCGTTCTAAGGTCCCCCACTGAACCTCACTCCCGATATCGTTAGATACTGACGAGTACGCCCCAACAGAGAGCGTCCATAAGAAGTAGCCCGTGATGATCCCCTCCAGCGAGTCGGCGAGTGCCTGCCCGGCCAACAGCTGCCCGCCATAAAACAGGACGCCGAAAAAGAACAGTGCGACGACGATACCGCCGACGGCATTGGCCGGGTACCGCACGAAGATCAGGAACTCGCGGTAAAGCACCGCGCGAGCGAGATGATAATACGTCGCGGGACGTGGATTGTCGGCGTCGTCCCCGCTGGGGGAATCTGTAGCGCCCGCAGAATCGCCGGTGACACTTCCCGACTCACTGGCAATTGATCCTGAGCCGTCGAGCTCCCGACTCATGACGGCCGTCCGCCGGAGTCTCCGACGGGAGTTAGTATCGAGTCGTTTCCGGACGTCGTACCGTCTGGTCCCCCGATAACGTCAGTCTCCACGCCGGTGACCGACATGAACACGTCTTCTAAGTTGGGTTTGACAGTGCGAACGTCCTCGACCGTGACCGCAGCCTCCCGCAGTGTGTCCATCAACTCGTACAGCCGATCCCCAACAACTCCGACCTCGACGGTCGTCCGCGGACCGTTAGTCTCGACCGCTCGGAGGTCAAATCGCTGGTCGAGTGTCGACAGCAAGCGCTCGTTGATGTCAGCACTCGTTACGCGGACCGCGTCGCGGTCGGCGGCCGACAACAGGGTCGCGACCGTATCGTCGGCGACGATCTTTCCACCGGCCATCATTACGACACGGTCACACACCGCCTCGATAGTGGTCATGTCGTGACTGCTAACGACGACAGTGAGTCCTTCCTCAACGGCGAGTCGGCGGAGTTCGCGCCTGAGCGTCCGTGAGCCCTCCACATCGAGGCCGAGCGTCGGTTCGTCAAGGAAGACAAGCTCCGCGCCGCCCGCGAGTACACTCGCCAGCGACACCTTGCCTTTCATTCCGCGAGAAAGATCACGGACGGCAGTGTTGGCTTTGTCAGTGAGATCGAGCCGTGCGAGGAGGCGGTCGTGCCTGTCCGCAACAGAATCCGGGTCGACACCACTGATCGTCGAAAAGTACCGAAGGTTCTCGCGGACGGTGAGCCGCCAGTAATCGTTTCGCGCCCCCTCTAACATCGCATCAACGTCTGCGTACGCCGCCCGTCGACCGCGACCGGAGACGTCGGTTCCAAACACACGAACCGACCCATCGTCGGGGAGAACGATACCCAGCGCACACTTAATCAGCGTCGTCTTCCCTGCACCGTTCGGACCGAGGAGGCCGACAATCGATCCGCGCTCAATGGTCAGACTCACGTCGTCGACAGCGAGAACGGTGTCGTCGCCGCTTCCGAAGCGCTTCGAGACACCCTCGATGGCGAGTGCGGGCGAACGAGTGCCAGCAGGAGAACGGGAGGATTCCGAGGGAGCCGTGAACACGCGCTCAGAGCCTCTCATAGCGTATTAACGAGCCGAACACTAATAAACCGTTTCCGGGCAGTACAGTGTGTTCAGCCCGGCGACTAATGCCTCGAGAACGACATCACCGGAAGTTCGGGACGCGTGTTACTTTGTTTGTTAAGTTGTTGAGTACGAGGGACAGACCAACTTGTCTGAAATATCTAGCGGAGACACGCCTCTATCGATGTGTTCAATCCGGATCTCGAAGTCGGTTAACGTGCGGACATCGCAGATCGTGTGTATACTACTGGATTTGAGACGATCGTCGAGGTCACCACCCCATCTCATCGAGCAGATCCGACAGTAACACACACCTCTATCGATGTGTTCCGATACTCAGTTCTCCGGGAGAGAAAATTGAGGTGACGGCCTAGAGTCGCCTGGTATATGAGAGAACTCACGGGAGAGTGTCTAATACAGCCGTTCCTATGCCTTCACGTCTTGTCAATTGTGTTGGTGAGGAGCCAACAAAAATCAAAACGGAAAACACATCGAACACATCGATAGGGGTGTGTGTGTGTTGTTGTAAAAGAAGGAAAAGAAAGAAAGAAAGAGAAACGCTACCAACCGAAATTGCGTCAAAATGGCTCTCTCAAGCTTTGCTACGTTTGTACCGTCTCACGAGCCGATTCCAAATCAACCCGATTAGCCTCATTTCCCACCCGTTGAATACATCGAACACATCGATAGAGGGGTGTATGTCTCCAAGCAAACACTGTCAGACACATCGTTGGCAGTTACTACAAATACTTCAAACTCAGATTTCAAGTCATCATATTGCCGGACAAAACCTCTGAAACGGCCAATCACACTTCGATAGGGGTGGGCAACACTTTTGTGACACGGCCATGTTGTGTGACCATGGATGTCAACGACTCCGACGATTCCTCCGATAGAACGGGGTCGCTGGAGGACACGACTGCAACTCAAACCGATCTGTTAAGTTCGACAGACGCAGCCGAATCAGGTCAATCATCGTCTAGAATGATCGACGATAGTCGGTCGGTTGACGAGACTACAGGTTCTTCCCAGTCAATCGAGGATATGCTGCTTGAGTTCGACGAGCAGAAAGGCCTCATTCGCGACCGATCTTTGCTTGATCCGAACTTCGTCATTGAGGAGGATCGCATTGTGGGACGTGATGCCCAGCTCAAGGAAGTCACGAAGATGCTTCGGGTTGCCTTGGGAGACAATCGGCCGCCAAACCTGTTCCTTTATGGTCCGTCTGGGACGGGAAAATCACTTATAACTAAAGCGGTTTGTCATAACATCAGTCGGATCTGTGATTCTCGCGATATTCGTTTCGGCACTATCGAAGTGAACTGCCAGGATCTGGATACCATCGGCGTTGCAGTGTACGAACTCGCACGACAGGCGGCTGATGAGGCCGGTGTTGATGTTCAGGTCCCCAAACATGGTGTTGCGACGAAAGAAAAATGGGATGAGCTGTATCGAATCGTCAACAACAACTTCGATTCGGTCGTGTTTGTGCTTGATGAATTAGATATGCTTGTCGGACGTCGTGATAAACAGGAACCTGCCTTTTCACGGCTTTTATATCAGCTCTCTCGGTCCGGTACGCACAATGATCTGGATGCGTTCATTTCCGTCGTTGCCATCTCGAACGATACGAAAATGATGGAATCCGTCGGCAGCAGAGCTGTCAGTTCGTTCACTCCAGAAGATGTTCACTTTGACGATTATGACGCGGACCAGCTCAAAGCGATACTTCGACGCCGTCAAGATGCATTTCACGAAGACGTTCTTGATGATGAAGTAATCCCCTTGGCGGCTGCATTCGCAGCGCAGACACATGGTGACGCGAGGAAGGCGATCGATCTCATGCGTGTCGCCGGTGAACTAGCTGAACGTGAAGGTGCGGATCGGGTTCGTGAAGAGCACGTCCGCGCAGCGCAGGCCAAAGTCGAAAAGAACCGCGTGTTGGAGGTTATTCGAGGAATTAGCACGCAAAAGAAACTGTGTCTGTACGCGACTGCGGCAGTCGCTTCACAAACAGCCGGTGGAAAAGCACGAAGCACGACAGGCTACCGCGTCTATCAATATTTAACTGAAGCAATCGACGCTGATCAGTATCATCAGGAAACCTACGTTAACAAAATGAAGGAGCTCACAACCTACTCGCTTGTTGATTTCGAACGACGGAGTCATGGTCCTAGTTCCGGCATGTTCCTCGAGTTTCAGTTCGGTGAACGACCGGAAACAATTCTTGAAACGCTTCGCGAAGACTCCCGTATCGCGATGGTTTCTGAGGACGAAGTTCAGTCCGTTGTTAAAGCACAGGTTCGCAACCAGACGTGAGTACCTCTCTCTTGATTTTCGCCCACTCAGGGATACCCGTTGAATGCACACACCCCTCTATCGATGTGTAAATCACCCCTGCTATCATGATCCATGTTCGAAATTAGCTCAGTCTTTCAGCACACACCTCTATCGATGTGTTCAATGAATACCCCGCAGCGACACACCCCTCTATCGATGTGTATCTCCAGTCGAAACCGTCGCCACAGCGCCGCAAATCCAGTACCAGAGTACAAAATACATTTTCATGTGGGATTCCTACCATTTTGTCAGGACCGGTCGGGGTTTATCTTAGCGTGATGGGCTCATTCGGGGTATGGAGCAATTTCTTTGATGGGCTCTATGGTTGGTAGGATATTGGCTGGTCTCGTGTTAACCAACATTCTCCACGGATTCATATATTTTGTTGGTTAAGGTGGTGCTACTGGCTCACGTACTTGTTGATTGTAACACTACCGAAATCAGTATGATGACCAAAGTGTTTCTATACGTTGCTCAATTGCCGTGAGGACGGTAGAGTATACTTCGAGTGGATGGAGCGACCAAAACTCAAGATCAGTGATTTCGGTAGCAGATGGTGGCTTGTGGAAGTGCAACCGGGAATTGTGTGTGTTCGGATGTCGATCCCAGCGGCACTCCCAGCGTTTCTCATCTTTGTGTACTTCGATGTAGTGGAGTGAGAAATCCCCAGTCGTGAACCACCGAATATCGAGATAGGCTCCGTTCACTGACTCCGGATATTGCCCCGCATCGAGAAATCCACGAAGCAGTCGAGGTTCGTAGGCATCCGGGTCAAACGCGGTCTCCGCCACGAGTGACTCTGACGAGATGTGTCGCTCCAACAGATGGAGCGTCTGTCGATCCGGTGGACCTGTTGAATTTGCTTCCGAATCCCCCGGTGGCTGGCTCATCTATGCTGGAATCAGATGCCCGTCGTTCTGAGAAAGCTGTCGAGCAAGCTCGTACAGTCTAATATCGCGAATTACACCCTGCCACTCGCTGATTGCGACCATCCGCTCATGGATCGTATCGTGACTCTCGTGATCAAACACGGTGACGTCCGCTGGGGCGCTCGCCTCGAACTGCGATTCATA
>PUNZ01000143.1 GCA_003551945.1 Halovenus sp.
CGATAATTGCGCCAATCATATCCGCTTCGATGTGTGGCACACAGTAATAATCGTATCTGCCCTCGTGTTCGAACGTATATTCGAATGATTCACGCGTTGATAGCTTCGTATACTGGTCCGTCGAGTACCAGTCATCAATTGCTTCCTGTTCCGACTCGATTCGGCCTTCAGGGTCCGAGGCCCAGTATTCCGCTTCGTCGGGGTAGGAATCCTGAAATGCAGCGACGTTGTGTGAGTGAGAACTGGTGTTCCCGAACTCGACGGTCGTTCCGGGTTCGACTGTCAACTCTTGTGGACGATAGCTATCAATTGTCATTTCGACATCGAACGCGCCCGTTGATTCATCCCCAGCACTGAGACAGCCGGCAACTGCAAGACTCGCGCTCGCGCCTGTAACTGCGAGAAACCTCCGGCGATTCATGAAAGGTGATTAGGCGTGTACTAATAAATGGGGCACGATTGTTCCCTTCTGATGGGAAGGGAAACGCCTTTGGCCTGATGCGCCGCAGTGTCAAGTATGACCACCGGGCCGGAATCATTCCACGAACGGCTTGATGCGGTAGCCGATGCCGTCGAGGCCGCCGAAACTGAGGATGACCTTGATAAGATTGATGCAACGCTCTCGGAGATTGGAGATGACCTCGAAGCGGCTACCTTCGAAGGCGAAGACCTTGATGAAGAAGCCGAGGATGAAGATGATGACGAAGACGACCCTCGAGAAGAACTCGAAGACCGAATCTCTGACTTGCAAGACGACGCAGACGACCAACGTGGACCCTACGCGTCGGATGTTGCAGACGACCTTTCCGGTGCGAGCGGAACGGTCGAATCCAGCGAATGGACCGAAACTGGACTGATTTCCGTGATTGAGGCTGTCGAGGCAACCTTCGAAACTCTCAGTGAGGACGTTTCTCCGGATGCGCTGTCCGATGATACTGAAGACGATGTGTTTGTGCTGTCAGTGACTGCTGAAGATGCCGGAGCGGACGGTGAAGCCGACGATGAGACTATCGCGACCGTGAGTGAAGCACTTTTGATGGCAAGCGATGCACTTGAGTCGTCATCGCTTGACCCTGACGATGATGCCGAGACGATTGCGACGCTTTTAGAGGCGACAGAGACACTCGATAGCGAGCTTGATGATGCGCAGGTGTTCGGTGACCTCGAAGTCAGAGAGCAACTCAGACGACTCGGCTTTTATGATATTCTGACGGCGGACAAGCGCAAAGATTTCCCGCCGGAATGGAGCGCAATCAAGCAGTATGAACTCCGTGGCGAGGTTGAGCCGATGTTGCTCGCGATGGAGATGTTTGACTCCGACCACTTTGAAGAAAACGTCCTCAAAGCGCTCGAACACATCGCACCGGAAGAGGCATTTGATGACGTACACGCCCTCGCCCAACGACGGAATCTGCTCCCCGTTCGTATTCTTGGACGAATCGGGGACGACCGTGCCTGCGACACACTACACAATTTCCTTGGGGGTGGCGATGTCGAACTTGAACAGACCTCTCTCCAAGCGCTTGGTGCAATCGGCAGCGAAGAGTCAACGGAACCTGTTGCAGAGCGACTGGTTGCCGACAATCCCGAAGTGCGTTCCAGTGCTGCACGTGCGCTCGGACGAATCGGCGATACTAGAGCGATTGACCCGCTTGTCGAGGTGCTCGAAGATGACGACGCTGAAACAGTTCGAGCAAGCGCCGCATGGGCGCTTAGACAGATTGGGACGCGAGCTGCGCTTTCGTCCGTTGCCTTCTTTACTGGCGACCGGTCCTATCTCGTGCAAGCAGAAGCACAAGAAGCCGCGGAGGCGCTCGGCGAGAAAACCGGTCCAGAGATGACTGCGTAAACTCCCCCTCTTTTCGGCTGTGGGTTTGTCCGCTACGCAACCCAAACGTTTCTATTTCGGCCCCAGCTATACCATCCTGATGGACGCTCCGCTGTGGACTGAGACGCACGCACCGTCGCTTGACGAACTTCCCCAGCCTGCGGTGCGTGATGCCCTCGGTCGTGCGCTTTCCGAACCGATGAACCTCGTCGTTCATGGCCCGAAAGGCAGCGGGAAAACTGCGGCTGTTCGGGCATTGTCTACAGAGGCTCACGAGAATCCCGACGCCGACAGAATTGAGATTAACGTCGCTGACTTCTTTGATAACACAAAAAAAGAAATCGCAAACGACCCCCGCTTTTCCCCGTTTATCGATGCGAAGCGACGGCGTGAATCCTCGAAAGCCGACCTTATCAACCACGTTCTGAAAGAGTCAGCAAGCTATGCTCCTGTTTCCGGGTCGTACAAAACAGTTGTTCTCGATAACGCTGAAGGGATGCGTGAGGACTTTCAACAGGCGCTCCGCCGTGTGATGGAACAGTATTACGAAACGACACAGTTTGTTATCGTGACGCGGCAACCATCCGCGCTCATCTCGCCGATCCGCTCTCGGTGTTTCCCTGTTCCAGTCCGTGCACCGACGCAGGACGAACTCGTGTCGGTCCTTGAGGCGATTGTCACACGCGAGGAGGTCGACTACGAGGATGATGGGCTTGAATACATTGCCGGTGCTGCGGGTGGTGATTTGCGTGAGGCAATTCTCGGTACGCAGACCACTGCCGAACAGGCGGGGGAAATCACCATGAACGCCGCGTATGAAACGCTGTCAACGGTGGGCACGGACGAACGGATTCAGGAGATGATTACGGATGCAGAGGCCGGAAACTTCACTGATGCTCGGTCAACGCTCGATGAGTTACTGGTCGAGGAGGGCTACAGCGGCGACGAAATTCTCGAATCTATCCTCGATGTTTCACGGTCCCGATACAGCGGGAGTGAACTCGCATCGGTGCATCGACTCGCTGGCGATGTCGATATGAACTTACATGAAGGGACAAGCGACCGAATTCACCTCTCCTCGTTGTTGGCACAACTTGGCGATGGTATCGAACAGCCGTTGTGATACGCTTTTTTACCCATATACGTGCGGTCATAAAAGTGAGCGAGGACGACCCTGTTGTTGAATACTTTATTATCTGGGTCTCCTATGACTAGCCATGACTGATACGGAACAGACGATGGTCGAACAACTCAAAACCATCTATACCGACCCAATTTTGCTCATGACGATGCTATTTGGGTTTATTATCATGGTCATTGCGGGGACCCTCTTCGGGATGTTCTTTATTCTCGTCTTTAGCACGTTTTATATCATGTGGCACGACAAATTCTGAGGCCACGACAGGCACTTTCCACTGCTCCGGTTGCGTTGTGAGTTAGGACTGGTCACGAATCGCTGTGAGTGCACTCTCTTTGAGTTCTTCAATCCGTGGAACCGTGGTCACGTTCGAAAAGAGTACAGCAACACGCAAGTCATCAGCCGTTGGACGGGGTTCATCACCCGCAAGGACGACGACTGTCTCAGTTTCCTGTTCGAGCCACTGGCGAGCTTTTTCAAACCCTTTTCTGGAACAGAGATGTGGTGGTCCCGAGAGGACGACAAGTGCTCGTTCGGTACTGGTGCGATCACAGGGGAGTGTCAACTCGGAGTTTGCAGCAGCCTTCACAAGTTGTGTGATTCGTATCGCATCCGTTGTCTCCTCTTCTCCGTTGTAAAAGAGTGCACGAAGCCGTTGAAAGAGCGTTGTCGGATTGTGAACTGCTATCTCAGCATAGCCAAGCGTTGAGACACCGCCAGTCTCCATAATCCGCATGACATCGCTCGTATCCAGTCGATTCTCAGCAATGTCTGCTGACTGTCGTTCGCCAGCGGCAAAGACTGCCAACAGCCGGTGAGCAAGAAGCTCATTGAGTTCTTCGTATTGCTCTGCCAATGAACGCTCCTCGTCGTACCAACTTTCGTTATCAAAGAGGAGTGTGTTATCACCGTGCGTGACGAATGATTGGAGCGAACGGGCGGCGTTAACTGTTATTGTCGCATCTTCAGCCGTTGTTGGAAGCACACCCAGTACGTAGATAGGCAGTTCGGAAACTGCAGTAAGTGCCTCGACGATAACCGGTCCGACGCCACCGCCGGTTCCACCACCAAAGCCTGCAGCGACGAACACAGCATCCATCTCATGGAGGTCAAGTTTATCGAATTCGCGGTGGAGTTCATCACGGTCTTCTTGTGCAACGGCCGCTGCCTGGTCGATATCTCCGTCAGCACCCGTGCTTCCAAGCGCTTCGTGGGTATCCCCAACGAGGACGTGTCTATCGAGTGGGACGGCATCGAGCGTCTCGAAGATGGATTTATCCGTATCGTACGCCAGCACATTTCCGCCGGAAAACGACCTGTCAGAGTTCTGTTCGACCTGCATGATGCGGTCGACCAACCGACAGCCGGCCCCCCCAACGCCCACAAGTGCAAATTTCATGGCCTAGATGACCGGGTCAAGTTCGTTATCTTCGTCAGTTATGAGGTCTTCAATCTCTTGCTCCCGGACGGCATCTTGTGCTTTGATTTTCTCCTGGGCGTCAACAGCCTGACTCTGGAGTTCTTTGATTCGAGGAGTCTCAGTGACGTTCGACAGGAGCACTACCGCAGACAGCTCAGCGGCATTGTCTCGTGGGTCGTCACCCGCAAGCACCTCAACGGTGTCTGCTTCTTGTTCGAGCCACTGTCGCGCACTTTCAAGCCCTTTTCTCGCGAACGTCTCAGGAGGACCGGAGAGCACAATGAGCGCGCGGTCTGCACTTGAGACTTCACATGGAATTGTCAATCGCGAGTTCACAGCGCGACGAACCAATCCCTTGATTTTTGCGGCATCAGTTGCCCCATCATCGAAATCTTGTCCATCGCCACGGAACTTTCCAATCAGTCCTGCTTCCTCGTCGACTTTACTCGATGCATAGCCGATAGAAGAGACACCGCCGGTATCAAGCGTTCGCATGATGTCGCTTGAGTCCATTGCATTCTCGGCGACCTCCGTGTTATCTTGCTCACCAGCAGCAAGTAAGGTGACAATGCGTGTGGCAAGTTCCCGGTTCATATCCTCATATCCTTCTTCGATGGTCTGGTCACGCATTCGCCAAGCATCGTTGTCGAAGGCAATGAAGTTGTCAACGTTCGTCACGAACGACTGGAGCGAACGGGCGGCATTGAGTGCTGGGCGACCACCTTCGTACTTGCCGGGGAGGACACCGAGCCCATAAACCGGTTCGTCATACATCTTCTGGAGTTCGTCGATAACCACTGGTCCGGCACCGCTCCCTGTTCCTCCGCCGAGACCGGCAGAGACCAAAATTGCATCAACATCGTGAATTTCAACGTCGTCAAATGCACGGCGAATCTCTTCGATATCCGTTTTTGCAACGTCTGCTCCGATCTCGACGTCACCACCGACGCCGTGGCCTTTGGCTTTCTGGTGGGTATCTCCAATCAAGACACGTCGGTCTTCCGGGACAAAATCGGGCTTTGCCAGGTCAGTTCGTGCCGTATTGATTGCGAGGGCGTGACGGCAGAGATTCCGGTCAGTGTTGTATTCGAACTCGAGCATCCGGTCGAGAATTTTGGTACCGGCGTTACCGATACCGATAGTCGCGAGTTTCATGGCTGGAAGTATGTGTTCTACCCCTCGTTCGCAGACCAACGGTGAGTGTGTTTCGACTCTTGGTCCCGTTCGAAGGGCGCGTTGTCGGAGGCTTGCGTCCCATCTATTTCAATGTGTGGCTGACAATGTTTGGCTGTTTGATATGAATCGCTCCTGTAGTATCCCCTGAGATTTATCACTGTCCCCGTCACCACTGGTAGGTATGCGACGCGTCCTTCACACTGACGATGCACCGGAGGCAGTCGGTGCCTACAGCCAAGGTATCGAAACGGATGGGCTCATCTTTACTGCGGGGCAGATTCCGCTGACGCCCGAGGGTGACCTGCTTTCTGATGCCGCAATCGATGTTCAGACACAACAGGCACTGGAGAACCTCTCTGCCGTCCTTGAATCTGCCGGTGCGAGCCTGAACGATATCGTCAAGGTGACTGTTTTCTTGACGGATATCGATGATTTCGAAAAGATGAACAACGTCTACGAAACGTTTTTCGACGACGAACCGCCAGCACGCAGCGCAGTGGGGGTGGCGGAACTCCCCAAAGGAGCGGATATCGAAATTGAGGCGATAGCTACGACTGAATGAACCGTGAGTACAAATCGAGTCTGCTCTGGGGGCTGATAGGCGGGCTTTCGTTTCTCGTCCTCATCCAAGCCTATCATATCGTTACCGGTGAGTTTATCGGCATCCCCTTGATGGCGGGAGTTGCACTCCTTGTCTTTGGGCTCAGTGCGGTCTCTGCACAACTGCTTCGTCCCACGATTCGCCGGCGCGCGAACGAAAGGACTTAATTGGCCCGTCCCGCTACCTGCATACGAGCCAGGATGGCCGAACGGTAAGGCGCACGCCTGGAAAGCGTGTTCCCTTCCGGGATTCTGGGTTCAAATCCCAGTCCTGGCGCTTCTTGTGAGTCCCTCACCTGTGAAGAGTTTCATTGTCTCTCTGAGCGCCCGCCACCTATTTTATTTATGTCGCTGAACGAACGCAGTATATGAGCGAGCGAAAAAAAGAATTTGTTGCCGAGGAGTTGTGGCTTCTAATTGCTGTGTTAACCGTCGGGATTACTGCGCTCGCTGGAGCGATTGGTCTGCCAGATGTTATCCCTGGCGTCCTTGCCATTCTTGGCTTCGTTATTCTGACCCCGCTGTTTCTCTTTTGGGGCGAAGAGATTGCTGAGCTCTGGCTAGGGGAATCGGAAGCGAGTCAGGAGACCACAGCCCCTGATGCGCTCTCGGAGCTTAAGCGTCGGTATGCACAGGGGGAAATTGATGACGAGGAGTCTGAAAGGCGTCTCGACCGGTTGCTAGAACTCGATGACGACCTTGATCGCGGGCGGTATCGGGTTCTGGATGAAGAGCAAACGCTTGAAAAGGAATCGGAGTACAGATAGACCACCACTCAAAGCGGGACATTCATTTTCTCGGCCGGTGAGCGTGTGTATATGGAGATAAAATCGCGACATCATCTTCGGTCGGATGCCATCGGGGAGATTGAGGAGGCCCTAGCGACCAACCTTGCCGTTGAACTTGACGCTGACTCGTTCGAAAAAGTGGAGCTGACGAACGACGACTGGGATGTTGTCCTTGTCGATGGAAAGCCGCTTGTTCTGTATCTCGATGATGAACCGTTTTTGACCGTTCGCGGTGCAAACGCATACCCGCCTGAAGACCACGTTGTTACCGTTGATGCAGGCGCTATTCAGTTCGTTTCAAATGGTGCTGATGTGATGCGTCCGGGTATCGTTGAGGCAGATGAAACCATTGCTGCTGATGACCTAGTGGTCATTCAAGAGGAGACACATGGTAAGTTTCTTGCAGTCGGTCGCGCGCTCGCATCCGGTGAGGACATGGTAGGGGACGAGGGACGGGTTATTGAATCGCTCCATCATGTTGGGGATGACCTCTACGAACTGCAGGCGTGACCCTCACGCTCATTCCCACGTACCCATTATCCGATTCCATTCGTTACCATTGAGTGGGCAAGACATCTCTGTTATGCGACGGATTCGGAAACTCTTAAGATTCCCACCGCCCCGTACTGTCGTATGAGTGTTGAACTTCCGTTCGCGCCGGTCGACGAAGTAATCCGGCGCAATGCGGATGGGTTGCGTGTGAGCGCTGATGCTGCAGAGGAACTCGCACGGAAGATTCAACAGGAAGGGGCCCAGCGTGCAACAGTGGCTGCGCAACGAGCGGACGCAGACGGGCGAAAGACGCTGATGGCGTCGGATTTCGGTCATAACTCGCTTCCGGAAAAGGAGGAACTTGCGCTACCGATTGCTCCAGTTGACCGGGTAGCCCGATTGGATATTGACGACCGATACCGCGTCTCAATGGACGCCCGAATTGCACTTGCGTCCGAACTTGAGGGGTACGCGGATACGGTTGCGGCCGCCGCTGCGTTGCTGGCACGACATGCTGACAGGCGAACAATCAAATCCGATGACATCCAACTATACACAGAGCTAACACAGTATTTCGAATGAGGTTTGGATATCGCGAGGTCTGTCTGGAGCACGAAACTGGCCCACGCCACCCTGAGAGCCCAGACCGTCTCCGGGCAGTCAGACAGAAACTCAAAGAGTGTCATGGCGTCACCTACGTCGACGCTGATTCTGCCGACCGAGACCGTCTCGAAGCCGTCCATGATGATGAGTACGTTGAAACGTTTGAGGGGTTCTGTGCACGAGGCGGCGGTAACTGGGATGCAGATACCGTCGCCAGCCAAGAGACGTGGGATGCCGCGCGTGCAAGCGCCGGACTTGCGGAGTGGGCAGCAGAGTCCGCCCTCGAAGGTAACGATGGCCGTGAGACACCATTCTCACTTGGCCGACCGCCTGGCCACCATGCTGTCGAAGACGATGCCATGGGCTTTTGTTTTTTCAACAATGCCGCCGTCGCCGCCCAATCCGTCATCGACAGTGGTGCGGCCGAACGGGTTGCCATCTTTGACTGGGATGTCCATCACGGAAATGGCACCCAAGATATCTTCTATGAACAGGGGGATGTGTTCTATATCTCCATTCATGAACGAGGTCTCTATCCCGGAAGCGGTGCAATCGATGAAACTGGATCG
The DNA here is from genome assembly GCA_003551945.1 of Halovenus sp. Classification (GTDB taxonomy): domain Archaea; phylum Halobacteriota; class Halobacteria; order Halobacteriales; family Haloarculaceae; genus Halovenus. The sequence goes on from PUNZ01000143.1 coordinate 8,615, forward strand.
CACGACGGGGACGGGACGACAATGAATATCCCGTTCCCACCAGGAACAACTGGTGGTGCCTTTTTGGAAGCGCTCTCTTCAGTTATCGGTCCAGCCCTTGTCGCATACGACCCAGATTTGTTTTTAATTAGTGCTGGATTCGATGCGCATGAACACGACCCAATCTCACGAATGCGTGTCTCAACGGAGGACTTCGGTCGCATGACACAATCAGTCAGTGAGATTGCTGCTGAGACCGACGCCGCGCTCGGGTTCATCCTCGAGGGTGGGTATGGCCTTGATACGCTCTCGGAGAGCATACGAATGGTACATGAAGTCTTTGACGGGTATCAACCCCCGCCGGCCGATGGCGAGATCAGCGACGGAGCACAGAGTGTCCTCGCTGATGTCAAAGAACAAGGGTTTCGCGGCGTGGAGTGACGGTACCCAAACCGGATAGCATTTGACGGAGGCCATCGCATGCTCACTTATGGATACCCAACCAATTGGTGAGCTTTTGCCACCTGAACGGATGTTGATGGGCCCTGGTCCAAGCGATACGCACCCGCGCGTTTTGCGTGCGTTTTCGATACCGCCAGTCGGCCATCTTGACCCGTCGTTCGTCGAGATTATGGATGAAGTGCAGTCGTTGTTGCGGACGGTATTTCGAACGGATAACAGATGGACGATTCCGGTGAGTGGGACCGGCTCAGCGGCGATGGAAACCGCGATTGGTAACCTGACAGAGCCGGGAGATACCGTGTTGGTTCCCGGGAATGGGTATTTCGGTGAGCGGATGGCGAAAATGGTCAAACGGGCTGGTGGAGAGCCCGTGGTCGTCGACGCCCCTTGGGGCGAACCACTCTCCATTGAAGCAGTGAAAACGGAATGTGAAGCACATGACCCAGACATTGTGTGTTTCGTCCATGCTGAGACAAGCACAGGCGTCAAACAACCACGGGTTGCGGAGCTGACAGGCGTTGCACATGACCACGGTGCGATTGTCATTGCCGATACGGTCACTTCACTTGGCGGCGTTGAACTCGAAGTTGACGACTGGGGTATCGACGCGGCATACTCGGCCGGCCAGAAGTGTCTTAGTTGCCCCCCGGGAGCAAGCCCGCTGACGCTCTCTGACCGGGCAGTGGAGAAAGTCACCAGCCGCGATGATCCTGTCCGGTCGTGGTATCTCGACTTGACAGAACTTGGCTCGTACTGGGGAGAGGAGCGTGCCTACCACCACACCGCCCCAATCAACAATATCTACGCGTTGCGAGAAGCACTCCGCATTGCTGTTGACGAGGGGCTTGAATCACGCTGGGACCGTCACGAGCGGGTTGCCGGAGCGCTTCGGGACGGTGTCACGGCAATGGGGCTTTCACTCAACGCTGACCCAGAGTTCTGGCTTCCATCGCTGAATGCGGTTCGACTCCCTGATGGGGTCGATGACGGGGCTGTTATCGAACACTTACTCACCGAGTACAGTATCGAAGTCGCCTCCGGACTCGGTGCGCTTTCCGGTGACATCCTTCGGATCGGCTGTATGGGCCACAGCGCAAAACCCGAGAACGTTCTGGCGGTTGTTGCTGCACTCGGTGATGCCCTCGAACGACAAGGGGCGGTCGTCGATGCTGCTGCTGGTCTCGAAGCAACGACTGAAGCTCTAAGATAGCGCCTTCGCGGCCTAGTCACACAGGCGTCGCAGTGTTCGCTCAATTTTGGCGTGATACTCATCGGACGTATACCCGAGCCGCTTGACCCAGACGTTTTGATAGGACGGATGAATGAGCGGCACGACTGTCGTCCCAAGTGAGGGACAAGAAATTGGCTCAAGAACGGTCTCCAGAAACCCATTAAGGTGTTTGTCAGCGAGTGAGAGAACTGATTTTGTGGCGTGTTTACCAGTTGGCACGATAACGCTCGGCTCGATAGTCTCGATTTCAGTTTGAAGATACGGTCGACAGTTTCGTCGCTCCGCTGGCGTTGGCTCACGGTTGCTCCCTTCGTCGTTGCTCGGAAAGCATTTGACCGCGTTCGTAAAATAACAGTTGCCCGCACAAAATCCAGCCTCAGCGAGCATCTCTCTGATTTTTCGACCGGAGTGTCGTGAGGTGTATGCCATCCCCGTCCAGTTACCGCCCTGCCAGTCATTCGCGTTAGGATTGCCAGCACCGGGTGCCTCACCGACGACCACAAGTGAGGCATCGAGCGGCCCATTCCCCCATGAAATACAGTTTCGTGCGGAAACAAGTGCTGGACACTGTTGACAGTCGGGTGCCAGAGCATGCTGGAGGTCTGTTGACGGAAACTGTGGCATGTGCTCTATCACAACATTAGGTGCTGTAAGTGAGTATATTTCGGTGAGAATAGACCGGGTCGCTTTTGGCCTTCACGAGCAAATCCCAGGGTGTGCTTTCATTCGAGTTGCACTGTCACTCTGAACGGTCACACGATGGGGCTGACCCGGTTCCCACCATGCTCAAAGCGGCGAACGAGGCGGGATTGGATGGCCTTGTTGTTACTGACCACGACGCTATCGAAGCGAGCAAGACCGCTGTCAAATTAGCCCCAGAATACGACTTACTGGCTATCCCAGGTATCGAAGTCTCTAGTTCGGATGGCCATGTACTGGCGCTAGGCGTTGACCAACTTGTTCCTGCTGGCGAGCCGTTCGTAGAGACCGTTGCGATGATTCATTCACAGGGTGGCGTTGCTGTCGTTCCGCATCCGTATCAGCGGTTGCGAAAAGGGGTGCTTGCGAACGTACCGGAAGCGGAACTATCTGTGGCGGATGCAATCGAGGTCTATAATTCACGATTTCTGACGGGCTGGACAAACAGAAAGGCTGAGCGGCTAGCTGAACGACTTGATATGGCGAAGACGGCTGGAAGCGATGCGCACGTCGCCGAAATGGTTGGAAGGGCAATCACGAAAATTAACGCGGAACCGACGAGGGAGTCGGTGTTGGATGCGATTCGGTCCGGTCGAACCGCCGTCGATGGGCAACGAACACCGCTCCCGGTCACGATTCGACAGGCAAGTGGTACTGCCCGCCGTCGATTCAAGAAGAAACTGAACCAATGACGCTCCGTGGCACCACTCCCGAGACCGTCCGTCGTGCGCTTGAGACTGGGGAGCCGTTGCCCGGAACTGCCGGATTTGCTGGGGAGGTTGATGGAACACTCGTTCGTGATGTACTTGGCAGACAGCCGCTCTTTTATGACACTGAAACCGACGCCTGGAGCTTTGAGCGAACTGCGCTGGAGCGGCCAGTGTCATTTCCTGCTGGCTCAGCTCTGGACGAGGGTCAACCGTCGCCAATCCAGACATGGACGCTTCCATCGATTGACCCTGAAACCGACCACGAGACAGCCATTGAGGCGGTTCGAACCGCCATTGAAACAGCAGTAGGGGCTGTGGATACCGACGGGTTGGCACTTGCGTTTTCTGGTGGTATCGACTCAGCGCTGCTTGCCGCGCTTTTGGATGTCCCGTTGTATACCGTTGGATTCCCGGATAGTCACGACCTTACGGCAGCCCGAACTGCAGCGGCGTTGCTGGATGCAGAGCTCAGAGAGGTCATTCTGACCCATGAAGACATTGAGCGTGCGCTCACTCCTGTCGTCGAAGCGGTTGGGCGAACAAATGCCATGGATATTCAGATTGCGCTTGGGCTATACTTTGCGGGCGAACAGATTGCTGCCGACGGGTTTGAAACAGTCGCACTGGGGCAGGGTGCCGACGAACTGTTTGGGGGCTACGCCAAGGTTGAAAAGGCACCGGATGACCACCGGGTCGAGGCGGATACTGTTCGGGGTGCACGCCGAGAGGTCATGAAAACACTCCCTGACCAACTTGAGCGAGATGTGCTCACGCTCCGAGCAGCTGGAGTGGAGCCCGTCACTCCATTGCTTCATGATGCTGTTGTTCATGCAGCACTGGCGCTCCCGGACGAATTGTTAGTCAGCGAGAAGCATCGCAAAGTTGCGCTTCGTCGTGCTGTCTATGACTGGCTCCCCAAAGAACTCGCATGCAGACCCAAAAAAGCCATGCAGTACGGAACGCTTGTTTCACGCGAACTTGACCGGCTTGCTCGACAAGCAGGATACAAACGGCGAATGGATAACCACATCCAACAGTTTATCGAATCCAGACGACCTGCTTCGGACTAGTGCCCAACCAATTCTTATCTACAGTAAGGGACAGCCAGTCAGGGAATCATATCTCTTTTCTGAGCCCTTGCCAAAAACATATAATATGTGATATTATTTCAGGTAAAACGTGTGCATGAGTTGTATATATCTCTGTCAATATGTGTCACTATATCTGAGTAATATCCTATCATCTCGTTGCTTTGAGCGTGACAGTGTCAGCCGTAGAGTGTGGTGCGACTACCCTGAGCGGCGGATTCATCTAATGAGAACCGACTGTACTGTTTCCCAAGGCTGTGCAATTCAGTAGTCTATTTCTACTTTCTCCGTGGTGGCAGTTTTCACACACCTTGGCTTTCGTCCTTCACGCTGACAGAGACGTATAGTGAACGACATATTTATTAGAATCAGACAAGTAACTAATTGTGGATACAAATAATGTATGACCTGACAGGCTTTCAGCGTGACCTCCTCTATGTCATCGCTGGACGTGAGGAGCCCCATGGGCTTGCAATTAAACAAGAACTTGAACAGTACTACGAAAAAGAGATTCACCACGGTCGGCTCTATCCAAACCTCGATACACTGGTTGACAAAGGGCTTGTCGAGAAAGGACAGCGCGACCGACGAACGAACTTTTACAGTCTGACCCGCCGAGGCCGTCGCGAGATTGAGGCCCGCCACGAGTGGGAAAGTCAGTACGTCGACGCCTGATAGACCTCGGTTGTGCTATTTTCAGCGGGATATCTATTTTCAGGAATGCACTTGCTCGCGAAATACTTCAAGAATGTACATATGTATTGCTCTCTGTTCAACATTCGTCATACTATTCTCGTAGAAATGCGAATATGACAGTTGGAATTATATAGGGTCTCTCCGAACCCTGGGTATGGACCGCGATAGCGTCGAACCCAAGGTGGATAGTCTTCCAGGGGAGCAGGCAGCCGAGGTCGTTTCGTATCACCACCAATTTGCCGCACCGAGTACCTATATTTACGAGTTCGTCTGGGACCACACCGCACCAGCAATTGGTCCATTCTGTACCGATATTGATGGGAACGTGTTGATGGATTTCACCGGACAGGTTGGTGCGATGCCGTTGGGCTATAATAACCCGAAGCTACTCGATAGATTTGCCGAGTTCGATATCATCGACCCGCTCAAAATTGCTGGGCAGGATTTTTACCTTCCGGCAGCTGCTGTTTCTGAAGACGACCGATTACCTGGGCCGGCGGATTTGATGTCGCGACTGACCGACATCTCCTCGCAGTATGGGATGGATACGGTGTTTCTTTCGAACAGTGGTGCCGAGGCCGTCGAGAATGCGCTCAAAATCAGCTTTGATGACACGCACGGAAAGTATGTCATCACCTGCGAAGGTGCGTTTCACGGGCGAACGCTCGGGACGCTTTCGCTCAACCGGTCAAAGGAGGTCTACAGACGACATTTCCCAGAGATTGCAAGCGTGCAGGAAATCCCATTTTGTACAGACCGGGCATGTACTGCTGAGACTTGCGACTGTGGCTTTTTCTTCGACGAGATATCGGCGCTCCGCCGGATGCTCGCTGACGGCTCAGGCTACGTGAACCCCGCAGAAGTTGCCGGCCTTATTTTCGAACCAATTCAGGGCGAAGGCGGATACCGATTCCCGAGCGAGTCCTTCGCCTCGGAAATTGCGGCCTGTGCAAAAGCGTTTGATATCCCGATTATCGTTGACGAAGTCCAGTCCGGGGTTGGCCGAACCGGCGAGTGGTGGGCGTCCGACCACTATCCGTTCGAACCGGACGTCATCGCCAGTGCGAAAGGGCTCCGCGTTGGTGCAACTATCTCTCGAAGTGATGTTTTCCCAGAAGAAAAGGGGCGTCTTTCCTCGACATGGGGTGCTGGTGATATCCTCTCGTCTGCACAGGGCGTTTTGACCCTCGATGCGATAGCGGAGTATGATTTGCGGGACAATGCCGTCGCTCGCGGGATGTTGTTCAAAGACCTGTTAGCCGAACACGCTCCTGAGGGGGTCGTGGATGTCCGCGGAAAAGGGTTGATGTTGGGTGTCGAATTTGTCTCCCAAGAATACCGTGACGCCGTCGAGGCCGCAGCATTCGAACGAGGATTGCTCGTTATTGGCTGTGGGACCAAAACAATCCGCCTCTTACCACCGCTTGATGTGACCGAGCGGGAAGTGCATCTCGGTGTGGAGTTACTCACAGCGGCCTGTGCTGAAGCCGCGAATTAATCGTTAGTGGAGTGTCCCTTCTCGGTGCTTGACATCATAGGCAAACAAAGCGTATCCAACTGCCTCGGGCGAATAACCTGTCTGTTCTGCAATCTCACGGATTGGCCCAATCATCGTTACATAATCTGCCGCATCGAATGATTCCTTACGTCCGTCCAGATACTCAAACCGTTCGAGCGTCGCCCACACCCGTGTATCAACGACAGCATGCGTTTCTGGGTCAAGTGCAGTAAGGACGCACGAAGCCGTTGGTGCCTTGAATCCACGTAGCCCAGAAAGTAGGTGAATCTTCGAAAAGTCGCCTGAGACGGAGATGACGTTCTCCGTCACTTCACGACAGCGTGATTGTGGATTCCGTTTGACGTGATGGGCACTGCGAGTTGAGGATTCATATGCAATTTCGTACAGTTGGTCGCGTGTGAGATAGCCCTGCTCTCGATACCAGTTGCCAAACTCTGATAAGCGCTCCGGCAACACACCTTGTGTCTGTTCGTAGTACGCAAGATAGTCCTCGATGAGCGAGTGGTCCATACCAAGACAACTGTGCTTGTGTGCCGCAAAGATTCCGGTTTTTGTGTATTGCGTTAGGGAAGCGTCACATCGACGCCGGTCTGTAGACTGGTCGCCTTGATTGTGTTATAGAGCAACATTGCGCGGGTCATGGGTCCGACGCCGCCGGGAACGGGCGTAATCGCTCCGGCCTTTTCCGACGCGCTTGCAAACTCAACATCGCCGACCAATTTGTACCCTTTGTCGGTATCTGCATCCACGCGGTTGATTCCAACGTCGATGACTGTTGCGCCCTCGCCGACCATTGACCCGTCTATGAGCTCCGGTACACCCGCTGCTGCGACAAGGATATCTGCTTCTCGCGTCTTTTCGGCCAGATTCTCCGTCCGGGAATGACACACGGTCGTTGTTGCGTTCCCCCCTGTTGCTTTCTGAATGAACAGGTTGGCCATTGGTTTTCCGACGATACGCGAACGGCCAACGACGACTGCTTCTTTCCCCGCTGTTTCGATATCAGTTGCTTCGAGGAGCTTTTGAATTCCATGTGGTGTACAAGGTTTATACACCGGATAGCCAGCAACGAGCTTTCCGATATTTTCCGGGTGGAAGCCATCAACGTCTTTCACTGGGTCAATCCGTTCAATGACCTCACGGTAATCGACGTGGTCCGGTACCGGCGACTGGACCAAAATCGCATTTACCGATTCGTCTGCGTTTAGCTCATCAATTGTCTCGAATAACTCTGCTGCTGGTGCGTCAAGTGGCAACTCAATGTCGAGCGCGTCAATACCCAACTCCTCACAGTCGTTTTGTTTCATTGCCACGTACGTCTCGCTTGCGGGGTCAGGGCTCATCAACACTGTCGCGAGCGTCGGCGTTTCATTTGCTGCGGTCAGCGTCTCAACACAGCTACGAAGGTCAGCCCGGATATCCTCGGCGACGGCGTTTCCGTCGATACGTTCGGCCATATACGATTTCGGGTGTCGGTTCGTTTCAACCTCTCGAATTGAAACCGGATATCACAAGAGATTCAATGCAGAAGGTTCAAATTGTTAGCTATCCCGAATATTACCAACAACGAGTCAAAGCATGGCTGACCAAGGAACTTACATATGTCTTTTGCTGTCCTTTGTTAGCGCATGTCATTACCAATCAATAGGTGTATTCACCAGACGTAACCGGAATCGTTCTATCCAATTAGCCCCTAGATGCTGCCCACCTCGACACTGACTGCACACCATGCCTTCTCCACCAATCCAGCTTTCGATACTGTTTCTCGGTTCACCAGCGTGTGCAGCGTCCTCGGAGCCTTGTTTTGAGACTCTTCCGAGTGGAGCTGTTTCGGCTGAGACAGACGTAGAGTCCGTCATTGATGCGCTCTCGACCGGCCCACAGTGTATTCTGGTTGATGCGACTACCGACCCCCGGCATGCTGTCGACTCGGTGCGAAGAATACGGGCGCATACGACAGTTCCCGTGATTGCATTCGTTGGGAAGCAACCTGACGATGTCATTGAGAATCTGTTTAACGCAGGTGTGAGCGATATCCTGCAATCAACTCCCTCAGACACGAACCCAACAGTCCTCCAACGGCGAATCGAAACAACGCTCGAGGCTGATAAACGCGAGACGCTCCAGAGACTTGGACAGTATCGGACACTTGTTGAGGCTTCTGCTGACGCACTGTATCAACTTGATGTAGAGGGGAACTTTCTTGCTGTGAATGAGGCAACTGCTGACTTGCTTGGAACGTCTCGGTCCCAATTACTCCAATCGAACGTTCGTGAGTTTCTCAACGAAACAGATATCTCGCGGGCGGAACGAGCGCTTGTGCAACAACTCAAAGATGCAGATACGTCGTTTCACACGCTGGATTTGACCTTTGAGGCTGCGACTGGCGAATCAATACCCTGCAGTACACGCTTTTCAGCGTTGCAAGTCGACGGCGAGTTTGTCGGTTCGGTCGGCGTTATTCGCAGTGAACGAAAAAAACGTGCTCGTGAACATCGCCTCCAAGAGCGCGACCAATTATTACGTTATCTCAGTGAGAACCTTAATGCAGTCGTTTGGGTTGCGTACCCCTCTGGTGAGATTGATTTCGTCAGTAGCGCGTCCCAACAGATTCTCGGCCAACAACCGACACACATCTTCGACAGTGACGAGCCGCTGCTTAAACAGATTCATCCGGAGGATAGAGAACGAATTCGGGAAACTCGCCAGCAAAAGCAAACTGCTCCTGACTCATATGACGAAGAGTACCGACTCTTGGGTGAGGATGGAGACATAACATGGGTCCGTGAACAGTGGTTTGAAGTCCACGAAGAGGAGGCACTCACTCGAATTGTCGGAATTATGCAAGATATTACTGCGATGAAAGAACGAGAACACGAACTTGAGCGCCAACGCGAGTTCGTTCAACAGACCCATGAGGTCGCCGATGTTGGTGGGTGGGAACTCCTTTTTGCCGACAACACTATCCGCTGGACGGATGAAGTGTACTCGCTTTTGGACTTACCTCAGTCATATGAACCGACGTTTCCGGAGATATTTGATCTCTATCACCCTGCGGACAGGGAACTGATTAGGGAGGGGTATCAACGGGCGAAAAACGGCGAACCGATGGCAGATGGTGAAGTTCGTGTGCAAACCGGAGATGGTGAGATGCGGTGGTTCCAACTGTCCGGTGAGTTCATCATGGAGGATGGTGAGCACGTCGGCCTCCGTGGCGTGTTTAAAGATATTCACGAACGTAAACAGCGGGAACAAGCGCTCCAAAACGAGCGCGACCTTATCGAGCGCATCCTCGAAACAAGTCCGATCGGCATCATTGTCTATGACGCAGATGGGACGGTCATCCGAGCGAATAAACAGGCATCGACACTGCTTTCCGTTGACCACGAAACGCTTCTGGGTGTTGACCCCCATCCTGTTGACCTGACATTATTCTCACCAGAATCGGATACCGGTGACCAGATGGAACTTCCATTTGACCGCATTACACGGACTGAAAAACCAGTCTACGATGTGGAAGTCGGTGTGAGACACCCCTCAGGCGAAGAGTTCATCCTCAATGTTGACGGGGTTCCCCTGTTCGATGGTGGTGAGTTAAGCCGAGTCGTTATTGCTTTTGATGATATTACTGAGCGGGTCAACCGAGAACAGCGGCTTAAAGCCAAGCGAAACGAACTCGCTCAACTTGACCGCCTGAACCATCTCATCCGAGATGTCGATAAGGCGCTGCTTGAATCCACTTCACGAAGTGAGATTGAGCGAGCAGTCTGTGATAACCTCTCTTCGTCCGGGCGATATCAGTATGTCATGGCGTTCCGACAGACGACAGATGACGAACTTGTTCTCGGTGAGGGCGGGCCGTCCACTGGGGAGTTTCCTGAGGATGTGTTCCCCATCGAGGGTGCAACGGCCGAAACGTGTCCTGGCTATCGCGCCATTGCAACCGGGAGAACGCAGGTCATACAGAACCTCCAAACATCCGATTCGTCGACCCCGCCAGGCTTTGAATCGCTTGCAGTTGAGTTAGACCTCGGTTCGATTGCTGCAATTCCGGTGCGTTATGGAGAACGGACATACGGTGCGATTACGGTCTACTCGACGGATATTGATGCCTTTGGCGAGCGAGAGATTGAGGTCTTAAGCGAACTCGGTGAGGTCGTAGGATATGCGATTTCAGCGGTCGAAAGCCGCGAACGAGAGGAAACGCTGACCGCACTTTATGAGGCGACACAGGATTTACTCGCTGCCGAATCGCGGTGGGCTGTCAGTCGCGTGGTGGTGAACACGGCCGCTGACGTTCTCGGTCCCGCGGGGATTGGCATTTTCCTGTTTGATGATGAAGAGAATACCTTACGGCCGGCAGCAGCCACTGATGCGCTGCATGAGTCCTACGGTGACTTGACGAGGTTTGGCCCGGGACACCCCGATTCGGCCATCTGGGATACGTACGTCACTGGTGAGACCAATATGTTCCCGGAGATTCACCACTCAGAGCAGGGTTCATACCCGGCAACGGATACGAGACGGAGTTTGGTTGTTCCGCTTGGTGACCATGGTGTGTTTGTCGTTACTGACAACGACCATGGTACATTCGATGAGGAGATGCAACGACTCATTGGATTGCTTGCAACAACGACTGAGGCGGCGCTTGACCGAGTTGAAGGGCAAGCAGACCTTGCAGAGCGTGATGAAAAACTCGCTGAACGTGGTGCACGAATCGACCGGTTCGAAGAAATGTTCTCGCTGATTGGGGATACAGACCGGCTGCTGCGGCAGGCGGGGACACGGACAGAAATTGAACGAGGAGTTTGTGAGCGATTCACCGAGACTGACCAGTATCTGTTTGCATGGATTGGTCGAATCACGCCACAACACACCCAGCTTGAACCACAGGCGTGGGACGGCCTCAATGATGGCTATTTGGATGCATTGCCGTTCGATAGAACGTGCGAAGAACCCGCAGCCAAAACGGCACGAACTGGAGAGCCAACGGTGGTTCGGAACGTGACCGACCACCTCCGAAAGGAGCCATGGGCACGCGAGGCACTTGATCGAGGCTATCAATCGATGCTCGCTGTCCCGCTCGCCTATGGTGATGCAACGTACGGCGTCTTGGCGGTCTATGCGGACGAACCCAATGCCTTTGATGATATCGTCGAACCAGTCATCACAACGCTTGGCGAAACAATCGCATACAGCATCAACGCCATAGAAACACGTCGGGGGATTCTTGCCGACACGGTTGTCGAGCTTGAACTGGCGCTAGAAGGGACTAAAACGTTTCTGAATACTGTTGCGGAGGTTGCAGATGAAGCAGTTAGTTACCGAGAAATAACGCCGGATACGGATGGTCGTTCACAGGTTCTCTTTGCGGTCTCTCATCCTGTGGTTGACGATATTCTGGCACTTGAGTCCGAGTTCGTCGCTGTTGAATCGCTCACACACGTTGAAAACGGCGGCGAACATTTATTCCGTGCCGCTATTGCTGAACCAACGGTTGCTGATACGTTACTTGAGTGTGGTGCAATTCCGAAAGAAGTTACTGCAACTGCAAGGGGCTCTCAGGCACGCGTGCACCTCCCTCGTGAACGTGACGTCCGTGAGTTTCTTGACCGCGTCCGGGACCGGTATCCCCAGACAACGCTGCAGTCACAGCAGACGATTGATAGCCGTCAGACGGCCGATTCGCTCAATGCGACAGTAGAAAATGAGTTGACGGACCGACAGCGAGAAGTCTTGCTGACAGCGTTTGAAAGTGGCTATTTCGAGTCCCCGCGGGCAACCTCCGGCGTCGAGCTTTCGGAGTTACTTGATATCTCGCAACCCACCATGACTCACCATCTCCGCGAGGCACAGCGTCGACTGTTCACCTCGCTATTTGACGAGAAATAGCGTTGATGGTAGAGCGTGGGATTCGTCCATTCGTGTGACCAGTGTATCGATAGAATTGGTACTTGTACACAAATCCGGAGTGATTTATGATCTCCCTACCTGTTTCCATCTTTTATATTAACACCTTCAATAAATAATGTCATTGGTTGTGGATGTCTACAATTATTATCGGTGTCTGTTGGGGCTGTGCTGGGGCCAGTAGACAAATGCCCGTGCTACGTCTGCCACTTTTTGACGAACATCTAGATATTTAGCCCCCTTTGCCGGACTAGTTTTGTATGTTAGTAGTCATCTGTATGTGTAAACAGTTCTACTACTATAATGACGGTCATATTGGACCGTCTCTCCCACTAGTTGTGTGGGGCTCTGTCAGAGGCACACTGACTCCAGCGGGAGGCGGCATGTGACCGCGCTTGGACACCGCGGTTTGCTGCGTCCCGCTGGAGTTACGCCGTCACCGCCTCTTGCTCCCGAGGCCAGGACGGCTCTTGCCCCACGCGTCTCTCCCAACACCAGACAGTGAGTCTCTGGTCCCCACTCCGTTCTGGCATTATTCCTGAGACTTTAGTTACTTCCGTCCAAGAGTGCGTATGGAACCGTGGCGAACGATTTCACAGGAACGTGCCTATTCGTGTGGTGGTTTCGATATCATCAACGAGACCGTTGAACTCCCTGATGGCAACGAGGCTCCATTCGATTATCTTTCGGAAACTGAAAGCGTCATCATTCTCCCGTTTACAACTGACGGCGATGTGGTTACTATCCGTGAGTGGCGACACGCAGTCAGACGGGTAAACCTCGGTCTTCCGGCTGGCTCTCTCGAACCGGAAGAGGAGCCACGTGAGGCGGTCAGTCGGGAACTGCTCGAAGAGACTGGCTATCAAGCGGGTGAGATCGCTCATCTCAGCACTGTTGAACCCTCGAACGGGTTTTCCGATGCTATTTTTCATTACTTTGTTGTCTGGGACTGTCACCCGGCCGGCGAGCAGAACCTTGACTCGGATGAGACAATCGAGCCAGTCCTTTCATCGTTCGACGAACTCAGCGAGGCCGTCCGAGCAGGCGAGTTCCGTGATGGGAGGTCTGCGTTTGCCATTGCACAGTATTTGCTTCAGTATCCTGCTGACCCACATCTCTGAGGCGGGCAAGCGCAATCCTTACCGCAGCGCTTCCCGAAAAGGCGCTAATGCGAGACCATTTTGAACTCACGAGTCACGACGGGGCTGGGAGATGTGGCACCTTCCATGTTCCACGGGCGGATGTCACTGTTGAGACACCGGCGCTTCTTCCGGTAGTTAATCCGCACGTACAGACACTTCCTCCAGCCGAGCTGGAATCGACGTTTGGCGCGCAAATTCTCATCACGAACAGCTATATTATCCACGGAAGCGACGATATCTGTGAACCAATTCGCGAACAGGGGCTCCACGAGTTTCTTGACTTTTCAGGCGCTATTATGACCGACTCTGGGTCATTTCAGCTTGCCGAATATGGGGAAATTGATGTGACGACCGAGGAAATCCTCTCGTTCCAACACGAAATTGGGTCGGATATCGGCACGCCTGTCGACATCCCGACGCCACCGGATGTCTCATACGAACGGGCTCACGATGAGCTTCAGACGACACAGGAGCGACTTGAACTCGCCGAAACCATCGAAACCGGTGACATGCTGGTAAGCGCACCGATTCAGGGGTCAACCCACCCTACACTCCGTACTGAAGCCGCACGACACGCCAGAGAGACGACGCTTGATATGTTTCCAATCGGTGCTGTCGTCCCACTCCTTAACGAATATCGCTATGCTGATATCGTCGACCTCGTTGCGGCGGTCAAAGCAGGATTGGGGCAGTCTGGCCCAGTCCATCTTTTCGGTGCTGGCCACCCGATGATGTTTGCGCTTGCCGCTGCACTTGGCTGTGATCTCTTTGACTCTGCGGCCTATGCGTTGTATGCACGCGACGACCGGTACCTGACGGTCCGCGGGACCCGACATCTCGAAGATCTGACCGAGTTTCCCTGCTCGTGTGCGGTCTGTACGGCACACAGCCCACAGGAACTCGAAGCGCTGGACGATGCAGAGCGCCATGACTTACTTGCCCGCCACAACCTTGCTGTCTCGTTTGCGGAACTGCGCCGCATCCGTCAGGCAATTCGGGCAGGCCGATTGATGGAACTCGTCGAAACACGAGTGCGTGGCCACCCAACACTCGTCGATGGCTTTCGCACACTTTTCGAACACGACCAGTGGCTTGAAGCCACGGAACCCGTCGCCAAGGATACGTTCTTTTATCTCTCCGCCGAAAGCGCACGCCGACCCGAGGTTCGACGTCACCATGACCGATTGGCACGACTCACCACGCCTGATACTCTTTTGTTGACTGCGGGCAATCCGCATGACTCATTCGAGGAGTCCTGGCGGTTGGTTCCTCCGTTTGGTCCCGTTCCACGCCCACTGTCGGATGTGTATCCACTCACTGCGGAACTGCCCGAGAACCTTGACCGCGCCGCCTATGAATCCGCCGCACAGGGTATCTGTACGCTTGCGGACACTCACCCAGAGACCAGCATCACCGTTTACCATGACGACTGGCCCGATGAAGCGCTCTCGATGCTTCCCAAGACAGTTACCGTTGAACGCCTCGGCGAAACTGAGCACAAAGAGGCTGACTTGTTGACCGACGATTCAGAACCGACGCACAGTTATTCGGGAGCACCTGAGACCGACCAATGACTGAGTATTTTGAGATTCACGAACGAGATGGTGCGGCACGACTCGGTGAACTCCGTCTCGCGGAGTCACACCGGACTCCCGCACTTGCAGATGAGTTGCTCGTTGACGCTGGCAGTGAGTGGACACAGGAGCGTCAGCAACCTGCTGGTGATGGGTCCAAAGTGACGATTCTCCCACACCGAGCGTTTCCCGGTGGCACCCCTGGGGAAGTCCAGGATGCGTTTGCTACCGACTATCCAGCTGTCGAGTTTCCGAGCGCTGCGGTCGTTCATTCGGAATCAGTTGCGAATCACGGAACCGATGTATACGTCCTTTCGAATGCACAGCAATTAGCTGGACATGCAGCAGCATTCGTTGATGCGATTATCGCAGTACGGGAGACGATACCGGCTGATACCGCACTGTATCTCCCTGGTGTCGCGACGCCAGCGACAGTTCCGATGCTTGTTGCTGCCGGTGTCGACCTCGTTGATTCGTATGCCGCCCAAATTGAAGGAACCCGTGGACAGTATCTCACAAGCAACGGTGCGCACTTCCTCGAAGACCTCGAAGAGCTGCCGTGTTCGTGCCCAGCCTGTCAGGGTCCGCGTGAGGAGTTTACGCTTGAAGCGTGTGCAGAACATAACGCAACTGTCCTGGAACAGGAACTCCGGACGGTTCGTGAACGGATTCGTGCCGGTCGGCTCCGTGATTATCTGGAAGGGCAGGTACGACACGACAACTGGGCAACGAGCGTTATGCGACAGCTCGACCAGCAGTATGGCTATCTTGAGCAGCGAACGCCGCTCATTCGCCGAGCCAACCTCACCGCTGCGACGGATGATACGCTCCGTCGCGTCGAAATCCAGCGCTACGCGGAGCGGGTCACCAGCCGGTATCAAAACCGCTTTGATAATCCGTGTGTGCTCGTTCCATGCTCTGCTCGCAAGCCATACAGCGAATCTCAGAGTCACGCACAGTTTCACCAAGCAATTCAGTTCCGTGGACATCTTGTCTCAATGACGTCTCCTATCGGTGTCGTCCCGCAAGAGTTAGAACTCACATATCCCGCCCAGCATTATGACACGGTCGTGACCGGTCACTGGAGCGAGACTGAAAAGGAGTTTGTCAGCACCGTGCTCCGTGCGTATCTGGAGCGGACTTCTTACCCACGTATCATTGCCCACGTTCCTGATGAAGGATATCGGGCAATCTGTGAACGAGTTGAGGATGAACTTGGGCTCTCGTTTGAGTACACCGTCGAAGAACACCCAACAACGACTGACTCGCTCGCCAACCTCTCTTCGACCCTTGCTGGTGAGGAGAAATATCTCAAACGCGACCGTCAACACAATACCATGCGGGCAATGGCGGATTATCAGTTCGGTGATGGTGCGGGCGATATGCTCTTTTCAGACATTCGCACTGAAGGCCGGTATCCAAAACTACGGGCACGAAACTCCGACGGAGACCAGCTTGCGGTGACGGTTCCGCAGTATGGGGTTCTCGCATTGACACTGGCCGGTGCAAAGGAGTGGGTCGAGAGTGATGCACCGACGAAACGTGTCGAGATTGATGGGTTCGTCCCGCATGGCTCCGTTCTCGCCCCCGGTGTCGTCGATGCAAGCGAGGATATCCGGCCAGGCGATGAGGTCGTTATCGAAGGACCGAAAGCATTTGGCGTTGGCCGAGCGGAGATGTCCGGGCCGGAGATGACTGACAGTACACGAGGGATAGCCAGTAGCGTCCGCCACGTCGAAGAACGATAACTCCCCACACAATGGTGGCTGGTTCAATCAGATACAAGAGGCCAGACGTCCTTGGCCCACGTATGGCAACCCCAGGTGCAAACAAAGCGCTCGAATGTCGGTGCACGCGGTGTAAATACAATAACAATGGCGACTGTGGCTATCCCGGTCGCGTCGTTATTAACCAAAACGGCGAATGTCAGGTTCGTCAGGATGGTTTTGGTGACGAACCGTTCCCGTACTGATATGCAGGAGTATTCGGATGTTTCACCGGAGACACTGTCCGTTCGAATTATCGATAGCGATATCACCGTCACTTACTCTGACGGCAGGGAGGTCTTCTATCGTGGGCCAGCAACGCGCACAGAAAGTCCTCACCAGACTGCGCCCGGAAAAGACACACACGTTCTTGTGACTGATGAAAGCGAGACACAAGGCGTGTTACTCTATGTGAACGAGGATAGAACAGATGATGCCATCCTCAAAGGTTCCGGCGTCGGACGCGTTCTGTTAGGTCAGGGCGAGGAATCGACGCTCTTTCCGGGTGTCACTGTTCGCGGTGGCGGTATCCGTGATGAGATTCTCGTTGATCACGACCTACTCGATGGACGAGTCTTTGTCTTTGAAGAAGACCAGTTCGAAGAATTTGCGTTCGAGATTGTAGACCGGACCGCATAAAAGCGAAAAACTTGACCGCTGGTGGCAAAGCGGTCAGGCGCGAGTCCCCAGCTAGCCGGGCCATATATGGTCGGGTCAGGTCGCCCGGCAGTTTAGTGTAATCAGTGAAAGACAAAGAGCACCACTCGGTCATACTGCGGGTGTTTATATACTACCACTCTGGTTGCTTCAAAAGAGAGAACAAAAAAACAGCGACGGCCGAATCAGGCGAAGCCTTTGCCCTGTAGCTCGCGAGCGATGATGTTTTTCTGGATTTCCGTCGTTCCCTCGTAGATTTGCGTAATCTTTGCGTCACGGTAGAACCGCTCGACATCGAAGTCGTTGACGTAGCCTGACCCACCGTGAATCTGAACGGCCTCGTTTGCAACGTCGACAGCCACGCGGGAGGCGTATTCTTTGGCCATCGAAGCGAGCATCGTCAGGTTGGTGTCATCATGGTCGTTATCGACTGCCCAGGCGGATTTGTAGGTGAGCAGACGTGCAGCTTCGGTCTTCGTGAACATATCAGCGAGTTTATGCTGGATTGCCTGGAACTCGCCAATGGATTTACCGAACTGCTCGCGCTCTTCGGCGTATTCGAGTGCGCGCTCTGCAGCACCACGGGCAATACCAACACCCTGTGCGGCAACAGCGGTTCGGGTCTCATCGAAGAACTGCATCTGCTGGAGGAATCCTGCACCGCGAGTGCCGACGAGATTCTCCTCTGGCACACGGACATCGTTCAGGATAAGTTCAGCGGTATCGGACGCACGGATACCGAGTTTACCTTCGATTTTCTCGGCGTCGAAGCCGTCCCGGTCGGTTTCGATGATAATCTGTGAGAAGCCGTTGTAGCGGCCCTTTGCATCTGGGTCAGTCTGGCAGAGTGCAACGACGTAATCTGCGACGGTTCCGTTCGTAATCCACATTTTGTTCCCGTTGATGACCCACTCGTCACCATCCTTTTCGGCCTGCGTGGAAATGGACGATACGTCGGAGCCAGCGTGTGGTTCGCTGATTGCCGCACCGGTAATCATTTCACCCTCAGTAACCGGACGCAGATACTGTTCTTTTTGCTCTTCCGTACCGAAGCTCGTCAGCACTTCTGTCCCGAACGCCGTCGAAATGAGCGACAGACCAATACCCGGGTCAGCAGCGAACAACTCTTCTGTGATAATCATTACGTCCTGATTGGAGTAGCCTGCTCCACCGTACTCCATTGGGATGTGTGGTCCCATCAGGCCCATTTCCGCGGCTTTATCGATGACTTCGTGTGGGTACTTCTCCTCGACATCGTACTCACGAGCGATGGGTTTCACCTCGTTCTCGGCGAACTTTCGCACTTCATCGCGAATCTGTTCTTGCTCCGCGGATAATCCAAACTCCATGGTAATTACTTAGTGCCCAATACAATAACGGTTCTGAAATGTGAATAAACTCGAATATAGTTTTATTTACTGGCTGTAATCTGACGTATTAGGTTCTCTGGCGGTTTGTAAACCGTCTAGATGTTTTCTAGACTCCGTAGCATTCGCACCGTTCCATACTGAGCGCATCTTTCAGTAGCCACTCGGAGTCATGTAACTCGATATTCGCCGTTTTCAACGTCCGCTGTGCCTGTTACTCCTCGACATCAAACGCAACGGCGAGTGCCGGGTCCCAAAAGACGAACCGGTATCGTCCTGGTTGGAGGTCCGGGCAGACACTGAGGCGGTCCACATTTTCATTCTCGGAGATGATACCTTCTTCTGACAATTCAACCGTCCACTCGAATCCATCGCCTGCTGGGTGCAGTATTCCTTCGTCAGTGTATTCAACCGGCGAATCTGTCTCGTATCCGCGGACATCCTGCCAGCCTTCCTCGGTGTATAACTGGATATTATGTTTCGAACTGTTTCCAGTCACGAGTTCTCTTTCCGAAACGTTTGTGAGTGTGATGGCAACTGTCTCCCCTAACTCGTAACTGGTCTCTTCGACACGCATTGACCACGTTGGTTCGCCATCCGACTCGCGGTCACCGAAGACGATTTTGTCTTCGTCAGTGCCCTGTGGATGTCGCTCAAACTCCTCATCCTCACACTCAAGCGTTTCGGGAACGACGTCTGGGTCACCATCAGGCTCAATATATCCAGCAAGGGACTCTGGGTCAACGGAACGGCCGTCCTCCGTCGAGACACGCGAGGTCTCACCCCAGCCATCCGTGATTTCGAAAGCTGCTTCCCCCGGCACTGCACCCTCAAATTTGACGGCCAGTAGTGCCCATGGGTAGGTTATGGCGTCGCCACCCACATCACCCTCCGCTTTGACACGGACATCGCCGGTAACCACCTCATCTTCGAGGCTAATGTTCTCGAACGAAAGTTGGTTATAGTTCGTCCGTGGGCCGACAGAACCGACCAGCAGGAGCAGTGTATCCTCACGTTCATGCTCTGCGAGAAACTCCTCCACCTCCTCATCGTCTGGGATAACATCAGCGTCGTGTTCGGCTGGCAGGTCATCCAGTTGGTAGACCACACCGGTTTGGTCAGTCTCAAACTCGTACCATCGTGGTTGGCTTCCGGTACCACCTAGCTGTAACACTGCTGTCTCTTTCACTGTTGTTTCCTCCATTTCAAAGGGAACCAGTTCAATCGTCTCCTGGTCATCTCCTGGTCCTGTGACCGTTATTTCCCCACCTTCCGGAATCCCTCCGTCGATATCAGCACGGACCAGCGCGTGTGGGTACGTAATTATATCATTACACGCTTCGGCGTCCTCGTCTTCTCGTGTCGCACGTGCTTCACCGACTACCTCTCCATCCTCAATTGAGAGATTCTCGACGGTCGCCTGATTGTAACAGCCGTTCGAGCCGATAACACCCACAAGGACCAGTAGTTCCTCAGAGAAGTTGGTTTCGTCAACGAACTCACCCGTCTCCACGTCAGACCACTCAAGTAACTCACGTTCCGCGGCATCATACGCCGATTGGCTTTGGAACTGATAGGCAATCCCCTTGGTTTCATCGTCGCGCGTCCACGCTGCTTGTCCACCCGTTCCTAACTGCAGGTGTTCGATGTCACCGACGGTTGTCTCATCGGTCCCGCGGTTTTCTTCATCACCTTCCTCTTCGAGACATCCCGCAACCAGCGTCCCAACACCAAGGCCACCAGCTAGGAGGGCATCGCGTCTCGTGATATCTCTCATAACTGTTTAACCCTACGACAGGTTCTCATAAGTACTTCGTGAAGAGTGAAATCACTCTTTGAGTCACTGCTGAACGGTCCATCTAGCGCTTGCTGCCCTCACTCAATCTCGTCGTAGTGCTCGTCGATGAACTCGTGAGCCTCCTCGAGGATTTCGCGCGGGCCGTCCTGCGTGATGGTGTTGATTGCCTGTTCGTAATCGCGCCACTGGAGGTCGCGGTGCTCATGAGAGAGCTCCGCCGACGCCTCAAACGAGTGGGCGATAAAGAGGTGAACGGTTTTGTGTATCGTGTTACCGTTCGCCTCGAATACGTAGTCGTAGTCTTCTCGGAAGCCGTCTATGAGCCGGAAATCATCGATTCCGGCCTCCTCTTTCACTTCGCGGATGGCAGTCTGTTGGAGTTCTTCGCCGCCTTCGACGCCGCCTTTCGGAAACTCCCAGTCGCCGGGTCTGCTTTTGAGCAGCAGGTACTCCCGGCGGCCACGCGTATCGCGAAAGAGGATGGCTCCCGCGCTCGTGGCCTCTATCATTATCAGTACATACTCGACCCCCCGTTAAGAGAATGTCGGAGTGGCTGACTGATTCATGACGACCCATCCCCCGCTCACAACCGCCCTTCGATAGTGTTAGAAAGGACCGGTACAGAATCAGGCATATGGGTCTGTCTCGCTCAGGTGCCGCTCTCTTTCATCACACACTTGAGTGCGTGCGGGAACCAGTCGAGTATAGCTGTCGAGGGACGTGCGCTGTCAGCGGAGGGAACCGATGAAACGCGTCGTTGCGCAAGGGACATTTGATATCCTTCATCCCGGTCACGTCCACTATCTCCGCGAGGCGAAAGCAATGGGCGACGAACTGACTGTTATCGTTGCTCGTGTCGATAATGTCACCCACAAAGCTTCCCCAGTGGTATCTGGGCGTCAACGCGTCGAGATGGTTGAAGCGCTTGAGCCAGTCGATGCTGCCCAGCTTGGCCACCCTGATGATATTTTCATCCCTATCGAGAAGCTTGAACCCGACATTATCGCGCTTGGCCATGACCAGCACCATGACGGTGATGCCATCAGGAAGGCACTTGCAGAACGTGGGATTGACTGTACTGTTCGCCGCTGTTCTGCCCGACCTGAAGAAGACGATGAAATGCTTTCAAGTCGAAAAATACTCCGACGGGCCATCGACCAGCGCGGGTAAACTACTCCTACCTACTCAGCCGCAGGCGCGGCTTCCTTGAGGACGGGGGCTTCCCGCCCTCAATTTCCGCTAATCGATTATTGTTCGTTCATTGCCTCGCTTGCTAAATTCCGACCATGTGCGTTGAGTGCTACTTCTGTCCGGACGCGGATTTCATCTACTGCCCCGACCTCGAGTAGCTTCTGATAAATCTCTTCGACCTCGTCAACCGAGATACCGACAAAGTCGGCCATCTCAAACGGTGAGACGCCGGAATACAGTGCCATCAGTACTTGACTCTCTATCTCGGTCAACTCGTGGTCATTTTGTCTGTCCTCGATAACGTGTCCAAGCAACCGTTCAAGCGCTTGCACGTGCCAGTCCATGCCAGAAAAGTGCGTTTCGACGCTTCGTTCTTGACTGTCGGTGTGTTCTACCTGTACCACCGATCGTTGCTCTCCCATTACCTGCTGTGTTGCTGTTTTAATCGTCCCGACGTCATCAAGTGGGAAACTGACTCGCTTGCTTCCCGGCAAGCCGAGCGTAATTTGGTCGCCATCCAACCCAAAGCGGGCTTTCGACCACGCTGCATTCTCCTGTACGACACCACCAACTATCGCAGGAGACTTTGCGAGAATGATGGCATTCTGAAGCGCCGCCCGGCAGTATTCGATACCGAACGCCTCGCTGTCTTGCGTATCCAGTAAGACAATGGTATTTCCAATACGAAATGGGGTCGCAGATGCTGTGCGTTCAGGGAGAGAGACGGGAATGTCAGCCTCATCGAGTACCGTGATTTTCCCGTGAGGGATTGCTTGTTTCCCCCCGTTTGTCGAGAGAATCAATCGCTCGCTCGTCAGTATCACCCGACAGGAGTTCCAGGAGGGGTCTTCGACTGGCTGTCCATCCTTGACAGCATACAGGTAATCACCAGCAGAATCGACGAGCTTCTGTTCCCCTGTACTCATTGACGCGCTCTATGTCGAACTAGTCCGCCCTGCATATTTAATTGCTGCTGAGCCTCCTGCGCGGTTCCGGCTCAGTGTTCGACGAACTCGAGCAGAATGCCGCCAGTGGATTTTGGATGCAAAAAAGCAACCTCATGGCCCCAGGCACCGGGTCGTGGTTCTTCGTCGATACACTCGATGCCTGCAGATTTCGCGATTTCCAGCGACTGGTCGATATCGGTTGTCTCAACGGCGAGATGATGAATTCCGTTCCCGTTCCGTTCAAGGTAGGTTGCGATGGTTCCATCGGAGTCCTGTGGCTCTAATAACTCAAAATAGCCGTTTCCGAAATCAAGGAAGACCACGGTCATTCCGTTAAACGTCTCACGGTGAACGTCTTCGCAGCCAAATAACTGGCTATACTGGGTTGCAAGGGTATCAGCGTCTGTTGTTGCGATACCGGCATGGTCGAACGCAGTCTCTGGCAGTTGGTCGCCTGTCATACTGCAGTCCCCGGGTTATATTCGCCAAATTCGTCACGGAGCGTGTGACAAATTTCACCAGTTGTCGCGTACACTTTCACTGCATCCACAATATACGGAAGCAGATTATCATCACCGCGGGCGGCTTGGGCAAGGGCTGTGAGTTTGGCATCGACAGCCTCGTCATCCCGTTCTGCCCGGACCTCATCAAGCCGTCTTTGCTGGGCTCGCTGTTGCTCTGCGGAGACTTCTTCGATATCCACATGCTCTTTTTCATCAACTTTGAACTTGTTGACACCAACGATAATCCGCTCGCCCGACTCAATCTCTCGCTGGCGTTCGAACGCTGTATCCTGAATCTGACGTTGGACCCATTGTGACTCGATTGCTTGGCGCATCCCGCCACGCTCTCTGATTTCATCCAGCAACTCGAAGGCTTCTTGTTCAACTGAGTCCGTGAGCGATTCGACGTAGTAGCTGCCCGCTAACGGGTCAATGGTATCTGCAGCACCTGACTCGTGGGCAAGTATCTGCTGGGTTCGAAGCGCGGTTCGGACAGACTTCTCGGTGGGGAGTGAGAGCGCCTCATCTTTTCCGTTGGTGTGCAAGCTTTGGGTCCCGCCGAGAACCGCTGCAAGCGCCTGATAGGCAACGCGGACGACGTTGTTTTCGACTTGCTGTGCGGTCAGCATCGAGCCAGCGGTCTGGGTGTGGAATTTCAGTTGCTTGGATTTCGGATTCTGTGCGTCAAACCGTTCATCCATAATCTCCGCCCACATCCGTCGTGCGGCACGGAACTTTGCAACCTCCTCTAAGATGTTGTTGTGTCCGTTGAAAAAGAACGAGAGCTGTGGGGCGAACTCATCAACGTCAAGGCCAGCCTCAATCGCGGCTTCGACGTACTCCATGCCGTTCCCGAGGGTGAATGCAAGCTCCTGTGCGGCGGTTGAGCCGGCTTCGCGGACGTGATAGCCGGAGATTGAGATGGTGTTGAACTTCGGCGTTTCTTCGGCACAGAACTCGAAGATATCGGTGATGATGCGCATCGAGGGCTCCGGCGGGAAAATGTAGGTGTTCCGCGCAATGTACTCTTTGAGGATATCGTTCTGAATCGTTCCGCGGAGTTCTGACCGGTCGACGCCCTGTTGGTCACCAACAGCGATATACATCGCAAGCAGGACGGAGGCGGGCGCGTTGATTGTCATGCTGGTCGAGACTTCATCGAGTGGAATCCCATCAAAAACGGTCTCCATATCTCGCAGCGAGTCAATGGCGACTCCTGCTTTCCCAACCTCACCGGTTGCCATGCTGTCATCCGAGTCGTAGCCCATCTGTGTTGGCAGGTCGAACGCCATTGAGAGACCAGTCTGTCCCTCATCCAGCAGATAGTGAAACCGCTCGTTGGTCTCTGTTGCTGTTCCCATCCCAGCATACTGTCGCATGGTCCAGAGGCGGCCGCGGTAGCCAGTTGGATAGACACCGCGCGTGTACGGCTCCTCACCTGGGAAGCCCAGCTCTTCCTGATAGTCTACTTCACCACGGTCTGCGGGGGTGTAGAGCCGCTTTACCTCCTGACCACCAGTATCGGTTTCGAACGTTTCTTTTCGTTCGCCAAATCGCTCAAGTACTGGGTCGAGTTGTTCGTCCTCCCAGCGGTCTTTGGCCGACCGAATTTCGTCGAGTTCGTCGGCAGTGAACATATCCCAGCTATTGCTGCCCGAGAGGTTAAGTCTTGCAACCTCATTCGTTCATC
>PUNZ01000243.1 GCA_003551945.1 Halovenus sp.
GTCGGGGACTTCTCTATTTTTTTCATCGTAATTCCAGTCGCCGCCAACTGGGTCGTCACCGTCCATCAGATAGCCGGTTTCTCGTCGCATGAAGCGGTAGAACTGCTCCTGACGGTAGGGCCGTGACCGATTTTCGGCCCACTCGGCAAACTGCTCGCGAGAACAGAGAAACAGCTCGTTTTCAACGATTTGGAGTGAACCACCTTCGTTCTCAACGAGGCGGCGGAATCTCTCGGCCGCTCCAGTGGTTGCCGGCTCCATCATCACGAGTTCGTCACCGGGATATTGGTCGAAATACCGAGACAGTCCGTCCGCAAACGTCTCTGATTTTATATATACGACCTCCCGACCAACATCGAGGAGGGACTCTCGAAAGGCACGCATTGCCGCGAAAACAAGCGTCAGTTTATGTGGATGGTACGGGAGGCGGCGAGCAAATTCCGTTGACTCGATGAGGAGGACACGCTCGTCAGGTGAGCGGGCAACTGGGCCATGCCGGCGGCTCAACTGGTCGCCGAGGACCAGAATGGTCATCGGGACACCTTCCTACTGAAGAACGCGCTGTCCGTGGTAGCTCGCCAGTTCACACCAACAGGTCTGTTCTGATTGATTATTTGATTCATACCTTACAGGTGAGGGCTCGATTCTGTGAATTCCAGTTGGTGACTGGAGACATACGGAGTTATCCGCATTTTTCGCACGGTGCGTTCAGACAGCATTTCGCAGGTCAATCTCTCGTGCATAGACGAGATACCAGATGACTGCAACGACTGTGACAAGCACACCGAGTACCTGCGAGAGTGGCTGCATAAAGCCAATCAACGCGAAACTCGCAACTGCACCGAGGATTGGTACGAACGGATATCCGGGACAGCGAAAGGATGGTGTATACCAGTCAGGGTCACGCCTGCGGATGACAATCAGCGTCACGCAGATAAGCCCATACAGTACGAGATGTAAGAACGACGCAACCTCTGCAAGCACCTCCGTTTGCCCGGTCACGGTCAACAACACTGCAGTCCCTCCGACGAACGACAGTGCAAAGTGTGGAGTGCCGTACTCACGATTCACTTTTGCTGCAACTTCTGGAATGAGTGAGTCGGCACTGAGTCCGTACACTGCCCGGGAGGCACTCAAAATTGAGGCGTTCGCCGATGACACGGTTGCCAGCAATCCAGCGAGCAAAATCGCAAGCGCGCCAAAGAATCCGAGATACTCGCGTGCAACCTCGACAATCGCCGTTTCGCCCAACGTTTCCATCGTCGCCACATCAAACGTACTTGCGGCGATGAGAATCGTTGCAATGTAGAGTATCGCCACCACCACGACTGACCCAATCATCGAAATCGGGAGGTTCCGTCCGGGATTAACGATATCTTCTGCGATAGTTGCAATCTGTGCGAACCCAAGATACGAGGTGAAAATGAGTGCAGTCGTTGTGAGAATTGCTGCGTATCCTTCAGGTGCGAACGCCGCTGGAATCCGTGAATCCCCGCTTACGCCGAGCACATCGAGGCTGCTGACACCAAGAAAAACGACGAGAATGGCAATCAACAGTCCGACAACTGCGTTTTGCAAGGATTCAGTGTTTTCAGTCCCGGAGATACTCAACAGGGTTAACCCAAGGCCCACGATAGCCCCCAGAACCACAACAATCTGGACGGGTCCGACGGCAAACCGAGGGGTACTCACAAGGCCGGCTTCAACCAGAATTGCGCCTGCATACTCCCCGAAGCCAACAAGGTAAAACGCCGTCGCAAAAACCAATCCAAAGGTAAGCCCAATCCCGACAATCGCTCCAGGGAGCGTCCCGATACCTCGTGAGACGAAATAATATCCGCCACCGCTTTCTGGCATAGCGGTTGCGAGTTCCGACGCAGGCAAGGCGACAAGCAGTGCAATCACGGCTCCCAAACCAAACGCAACCGATGCAGCAGGGCCTGATTCGGCAATTGCCAGCCCCGGAAAGACGAAAATTCCGGCCCCAATCATCGTTCCAACCCCGATCGTCGTCGCCCCAAGTAACCCTATTGTCCGGTCTAGCTCGCCAGTCTCGCTTGCTGCGTCTTTGTCAGACACTGGTTGTTCTTACTCACTCGTGCTGTAATTATCTTGCTGATACTGCTGGCTATCACTTCGGCCATAGAGTTGTAACTTCGGGAGACTGAGATTGTTCACTCCCGTCTGTCCAGTCGTCTGACTGGTCGCTGGAGCGATATACATAAACGAGTCCCGTGTGAAAAGGGAACTAACGGTGAATTGGTGATGTCTACAAGCCTTTCCGAGGCCACGATTCTCGTCCCATTGAACGCAAAAGAGCCTGGTGAACCATCTACCTCTCTTATCGAACTGCTTGGTCCCCACTCGGTTGTCGTTCTCGGGTATTATCCAGTCCCGGACCAATCTGCAACGGACCAGCTTCGGTCACAGTTCGGGGAGGAAGTGACTGCCGAGGTCGCCGACATTGCGAGTCAATTCAAAGGTGAGGGTGGCACTGTCGAATCTGTAGTCGTGTTCACCCGCGACCGGAACGAGACCATCGATAGCGTGGCAGCGGAGTACGATGCCGATGCTGTCCTCACGACCGGCATTGTGGACGAATCACTAGATACAATATTGGTCCCGCTACGTGGTGACCAGAACCTTGGGCAGATTGTTGCATTCATTAGCCTGCTCGCTCGGAATCGGGATACGAACGTGACTCTATTCAACGTCGCTCCGTCCGAAGAAGATGCGCCTGCCGGTGAGTTTATCCTCCGCGGTGCCAGTGACCGGCTTGAAGAGGATGGTATTGCCTCCGACCACATCGAATGGAAGCAGGTCATTAGTGACTCTCCCAGTGCGGAAATCATCAAGGCTGCAGCCGATTACGATCTGCTCGTCGTCGGTGAGTCTGAACCGACGCTGCGTGACAGGATTCTTGGTGCCGTCACCAACGAGGTAATTAAACAGTCTCCGCGACCAGTCCTTGTCGTGCGTGGCGAATAGCGGAGACCGTCCGGTCCTTCCGGTGGCCGTCTCGGTTGAGTCGTCATGCTCCCGCTCTGGGATTGTGCTGCTAGCCGCCGTTACTCATGCTCTTTAGGATACTGTTATTGGCATGCTTGCGATGAGTGACTGGGCGGTGCATCCCAACGACGATTGCCTGCTAGTAGTAGCCTGTCCCAAACCACAAGTAGTGTCGTAGTTATCTGCCACGGCGCTCAGTAACCTGTGATGTACAACATAGGCGGTGGTTACTACACCTCTGTATGAAACTCGCCGTCATTGGGTTTGGCAATGCGGGCGGAAAGGTCCTCGATAAGTTGCTCGAGTTTGAGAGCGATACCGACCGAAACCTCATCCGGTCTGCGCTTGCCGTTAACTCCGCCAGAGTTGACCTTGCTCGACTCGAAAACCTCCCAGAAGACCACCGATTTCTCATCGGGCAAACCGACGAGCGTGTTAAAGGCCACGGCGTCGGTAGCAATCCTGACCTTGGTGCCGAAATCACCCGCACTGACCGATATGAGATTGACCGAGCGTTGGATATGGTTCCCATTTACGAGATAGACGCGTTTCTCATCGTTGCCGGACTTGGGGGCGGGACCGGAAGCGGTGGAGCCCCAGAACTTGCAAAGGAACTCCGGTCACGATATGACGAGCCCGTTTACGGACTCGGTATCTTACCGAGCAAGCAAGAAGCTGGTAGAGCAGCGTTGAATGCCGCTCGGTCGTTCCAGTCGTTCGGCGAAGCAACCTCCAACCTCCTGTTATTCGATAACGACGCCTGGCGGGGAAGCGGTGATTCGGTCGAAGACGGGTATGAGCGAACGAACGAAGAGATTGCAAAGCGCGTCGTCACGTTGCTCGCCGCCGGTGAGGTCGACGGTTCAACCGTCTCGGAAAACGCAATGGACTCAAGCGACGTTCGGCGCACGCTTGATACCGGTGGCGTGAGCGTTATCGCATATGCTGAAACAGAGGACATCTCACAGAACGGCTCTGGACTCCTGAGTCGGTACCGAACCAACGGCACCGATATCTCCCAGCCAGATTCAGCGACAAAAATAAACGGCCTCATCAGACAGGCCGTTCAGTCTCGCTTGACTTGTCCCGCAAATATCGATGCTGCCGAGCGCTCGTTAATTGTCGTGTCAGGTCCCTCATCAGAACTTTCTCGCAAAGGTATCGAAAGCGCCCGTCGGTGGCTTGAACGGGAGACTGAAAGCGTCGAAGTGCTTGCTGGTGATGACCCACGTGACAGCCAACGAGTTCTCTCGGGTGTCATTCTCCTTTCAAACGTCACTGAAATCCCTGCCGTTGAAGACCTGAAAGAACGAGCAGTTGCCGCAAAGGAGAACATCGAACAACAACGGGCAGACCGGGAAGACCGCATCCAGTCCCTGTTAACGGACGAATCGGATGTGCTTGACCCGATTTAGGATTGCACGGACACGTCCGGTTCATGCGTAGGTTATCGCCCAGATACCAGCCATTGTCAATACTGCACCTGCCAACGTATTGAGGACGGGAAACCACCAGTATGCCCGTGAGACGTCCACATTACCGAGTACGACTCCAGCAACAAAGAGCGGATACACGAGCAACACCGCCCCGAGCACAGGATGCGCCACTGCCATGAACACTGCTGCGAGCAGCCACATCAGTGCACAGTATCCAAGCGTCTTTTGCTCGCCAAGCACTGTTGCGGTTGTTTGAATCCCGCCTGCGGTGTCCGGTTCGATATCCGGAATGGCAGAGAAGGTATGCATTCCCATTGCCCAGACCCATCCAGCTAGGATGGCCATCACTGGCGGGGCTTCCCCGGAAACCGCGGCGAACGCCACAACTGCCGGTAGAATATACAGTCCGTTAGAAAACGAGTCAACAAACGGTGTGGTTTTGAACCGAAGTGGCGGCGCACTATAGAACGTCCCAAGAAACAGAAAGCCAACCAGTGCAAGTGTGCCCTCAAGCGGTAACACTGGGACGAATCCGAGCCCAAGCACTGCAGACCCAACCACTATCAGCCAGATGGTACTTTCGCCGGAGTATCTGACCTCTTTGCCATCTGCTGCCTTCTTTGGGTTTGCCTCATCGATTTCGGAATCGAAGATGTCGTTGACGCCGTACAAAAAGATGTTTGCAGGGAGTAAAAAGTACGCAAAAAGTGCGAGTGTTACCGGCGTAAAAAACTCACTGGGGGTCGAGGCAGCATAGACGACACCAACTACCACTGGACCTGCAAGATATAGCCAAAAACGCGGCCGCGAGAGCCAAAACAAATACCCCAGCGGCGTCTGTGCGGATGGGAGCAGCGACTGTAGCCGACCGGTTACATCCGTCATTTCACAGCACCACTGTATGTGTGCGTTAGTTTTACATTCCTCGGTTTCTGCAACAGATGGTCATAAAGCAAACGCTCTTGTGGTCGGAAAATGCAGAGAAAAACGATTGTACCAATCGGGTTAGTCGTCGGCGGTGACGGCTTCGGCTTCTTCGTCCTGGTAGTACTCTTCGATGTACTCTTCGCCGATACGGTTGAGTTCCTGCTTTGGCAACATTGAGAGCAGGTCCCACCCGACTTCGAGGGTTTCTTCGATGTCGCGGTTTGCATCGAACCCTTGTTCGACGAACTCGCGCTCAAATCGTTCTGCGAAGTCAAGGAACTTGTTATCACGCTCTGAGAGCGCTTCACGACCCACAATGTTCACGAGGTCGCGCAGGTCCTCACCCTCTGCATAGGCAGCATAAAGCTGGTCGGAGACATCGCCGTGGTCGCCACGGGTCAGCCCCTCACCAATTCCATCATCCATCAGCCGAGAGAGGCTTGGAAGCACGTTAATCGGTGGTTCGACACCTTTGGAGTTGAGGTCAGGGTCAACGATAATCTGTCCCTCAGTGATATAACCCGTCAGGTCAGGGATTGGGTGCGTGATGTCGTTACTGGGCATCGTCAAGATCGGAATCTGGGTAATGGACCCATCTTCACCCTTGATACGACCGGCACGCTCGTAGATGGTTGCCAGGTTGGTGTACATATATCCTGGGTACCCACGTCGACCTGGAACCTCCTCACGAGCAGCACCGATTTCACGCAGTGCTTCACAGTAGTTGGTCATATCCGTCAGGATAACCAGCACGTGATAGCCCTTATCGAAGGCCAGATACTCTGCAGTCGTCAGCGCCAGTCGTGGCGTCACTGTCCGCTCGACTGCCGGGTCGTCTGCCAGGTTCATGAAGACCACAGAGCGTTCGAGTGCACCCGTCCGCTCGAAGTCCTCCATGAACTCGTTTGCTTCTTCGGCAGTGATTCCCATTGCGCCGAAAATAACGGCGAACTCGGAGCCTTCCTCGTCGTCGCCTTCTTCTTCCTCCGGCACCGTTGCCTGTCGCGCAATCTGGAGCGCCAGTTCGTTGTGTGGCAATCCGGATGAGGAGAAAATCGGCAGCTTCTGTCCACGCACGAGCGTGTTCATGCCGTCGATTCCCGAGACACCCGTTTGGATGAACTCCTCTGGATACTCGCGGGAGTATGGGTTGATTGCCTCTCCGACGATTGGACGGCGCTCTTCCGGCACGATATCCGGACCGTCGTCGATTGGACGGCCGGACCCGTCAAGCACGCGACCAAGCAGGTCCTCGGTCACCGGCATCTGTAGCGTCTCGCCGATGAATTTCACCGAAGCATCACGGTTGATACCGTCGGTTCCCTCGAACACCTGAATGGCAACGAGCCCTTCGCTCGTTTCCAGCACCTGTCCGCGTTTCGTCGTTCCGTCTGGCGTCTCGATTTCGACAATCTCGTCGTATCCAACCGGCTCGTCAACCTCAGCGAACACCAGCGGACCGCTGATTTCAGTGATTGTTTTGTACTCTTTCATGGTTAGTACAGCTCTCGCAGTTGTTCTGTGAGGTTTTCTTCAATCTCGCTCACGAACTCGTCAGCCTCGTCGTCGGGCGTCGTTCCGATGCGGTTCAGCCGCGGAGCAGCCTCGATAGACTGAATCTCCTCGACTGGCACACCGGCATCGAGTGCCTCGAAGGCTTCGTCGTTGAACGACTTGATACCCTGAAGGATTCGGTAAGTCTTCTCTGGAGGAGAGTATCGGTCCACCTCGTCAAGTCCGTTCTGCTGGAGGTAGGCCTCACGCAGATAGCGGGCAACTTCGAGGGTCAACTGCTGGTCCTCTGGAAGTGCGTCCTTTCCGACAAGCTGGACAATCTC
This sequence comes from Halovenus sp., assembly GCA_003551945.1. Taxonomy (GTDB): domain Archaea; phylum Halobacteriota; class Halobacteria; order Halobacteriales; family Haloarculaceae; genus Halovenus. The sequence goes on from PUNZ01000243.1 coordinate 7,211, forward strand.
CTGGAGTTCGTCCTCTTCGTCAAGGACGTCAATTGCCCACTGGCGCAGTTCCGGCCAGTCATCTGCGACGTTCTCAAGGAACCAGTCGTCAAGCTGGTCACGGTAGAGCGAGTATGATTCGTTCCAGTTAATCGCCGGGAAGTGCCGCCGTTCGGCAAGGTCTGCATCCAGCGCCCAGAAGGTCTTGACAATCCGCAGCGTGTTCTGTGTGACTGGTTCGGAGAAGTCCCCGCCTGGTGGCGAGACAGCACCGATTGCCGTGATTGACCCTTCCGTTCCGTTCGTGTTCTCGTAGTAGCCGGCTCGCTCGTAGAACTGTGCGAGTCGGGCGGCGAGATATGCCGGATATCCTTCCTCACCAGGCATCTCCTCAAGTCGTGAGGAGATTTCACGCATTGCCTCTGCCCAGCGTGAGGTGGAATCTGCCATCAGTGCCACGTCGTATCCCATGTCGCGGTAATACTCCGCGATGGTGATGCCCGTGTAAATGCACGATTCTCGTGCTGCAACAGGCATGTTTGACGTATTCGCGATGAGACAGGTCCGTGCCATCAGTGGGTTTCCGGTCTGTGGGTCAGGGAGTTCCGGGAAGTCGTCAATCACTTCCGTCATCTCGTTTCCGCGCTCTCCACAGCCGATGTAGACGACGATATCTGCATCGGAGAACTTCGCCAGTGACTGTTGGGTGACGGTTTTCCCGGAGCCGAATGGCCCTGGAATTGCGGCCGTTCCACCCTTTGCGATTGGGAACAAGCCGTCGAGAATCCGCTGTCCAGAGACAAGCGGCGTTCGCGGCGTGTATTTGCTCTTGGTTGGGCGCTGTTTCCGAACAGGCCACTCCTGACGCATGGTAACTTCTTCGCCGTTGTCGAGTTCAGCAACCGTCTCGGTGACGTTGAAATTCCCGCTCTCGATGGCTGAGATTGTTGCCGTCTCGTCTTCATCGAGTGCATCTGGTGGCACCATCACCTTGTGTTCGATACTTTCGGTCTCGGGGACGGTCCCGAGGACATCCCCGCGGCCGACTTCGTCGCCTTCCTCAACTTCCGGCGTAAACTCCCAGGTTCGCTCAAGGTCGATACCTGGGGAGTCAACACCACGGTCAAGGAACGCAGAGCCCATCTTGTCTTCCAACACGTCGAGTGGGCGCTGGACACCATCGTAGATGGTATCGAGCATTCCAGGTCCAAGGTCCACGGAAAGTGGCGCGCCAGTCGATTCGACTGGCTGTCCTGGTGAGACGCCGGATGTCTCTTCGTACACCTGAATTGTGGTCAGGTTCCCTTCAATTTCGATAACCTCTCCCATTAGCCCCTCGTGACCGACATAGACAACGTCGTTCATCCGTGCGTCCAGGTCAACTGCCTTCACGACGGGGCCACTTACGCTTTCGATGACGCCATCTTCAGTGACGTCGGATTCTGTTGCTTGACTCATGTGTCCTCTTCCATCAGGTCGATTCCGATTGCTCGTTTAATCTGCTCGCGCAGACTGCCGCTACCAGCGCCGCCCCCGAGCGTAACGACAACCGGTTCGACGCTCGTCTCGACGTTTTTCCGAACATCCCGTGAGAGATGCGCAAGGTCGTCGTCGTGCATCACAACGATGCCGACGCCCTCATCTTCCAGCGTCTCGGTCACTGCGTCGTCTAGTTCTTCCGGTTTTTCTTCTTCGGGGACGTTTGCGAACGTTCTGACGCCGGCAAGCCGAAACCCTGTCGTGAACTCCGGGCTGCCGACGACGGCTATTTCTTGACTCATGTGACGAGTTCACCCTCGATTTCTTCCACGGAGAGCCCGACTTCACGGCCGCGGGCGATCGCGCGAATGTTCTCTATTTCTCGTTCTTTCGCAAGGATATACGAGAGCGCTGAACAGATGGACACCGGATAGGTGTACGAGAGGGTATCCGAATACGCCAGCAATGCCCCGTCAAGGGCGTTTTCGAACTGGACGAGACTCTCTGCCTCTGCAAGGTCGGAGAGCGCACTGGATAGCTCGTCGCCATATGTGCTCTCTCGGATATACTCGACGAGGTCGTCAAAGCTCCCGACGAGCTGACGAAGCTCACCTTCGGTGAACAGCTTGCCACCTTCAATGTAGTATGCATCGGGGTCGAGGTCCGTCCCTGTCCGTGACAGCCGAAGTGCATTCCGAACGTTTCGGAAATCAATTTCGGCCTGCAGCACGTCCAGATACAGCCCTTTTGGGGTGTTTCTGTCAATGAGGCCGGTATCGATATCATCGAGTAAGTGTTCGTAGAACGTCTTGTCGATGGCATTTTCGATAGGGACGAGGACGTCGCTCTCTGTGAACTCCTCGTATGCGGCATCAAGCCCTTCTTCGAAAATTGTCCCATCGAGCAACTCGACAACTTCTTCGACTGAGCCGGCAGCAGCGAGCTGGTCGAGCAACGCTTCATCAAACTCACCGGCACGGATGTAATCCGTCTGAATTGCTTCAGGGTCTGCCCCGGAATAGACGCCACGAACGGCTGTTTTCGCGTTCCACGCGTCGAATTTCCGCAGGTAATTTGCTATCTGGTCATACAGCAGTCCCTCGGCCCA